>NZ_LT635546.1:56441-385415 GCF_900120125.1 Gemella massiliensis | reverse complement strand
TAATTTCAGTCGGCCACCAATACGAGAATACTAAAAACACTTCAAGAGGTATTAAAGCTGATAATGTTACTATTGATTTTTCACTTACACAACAATGGAAAAATGAAGAAGTAATAGGTTTGTTACATAATGGTGTTAAGAATTTATTAAAGAAAAATGGTGTAGAAGTAGTCTACGGTGAAGTTAATTTTGTTAATGATAATACCGTCAGTGTTATTTTAGATGAATTCCACAATAATACCTATCATTTCAAAAATGCTATTATTGCAACAGGAACTGAACCTATTGAAATAAAAGGATTTAAGTTTAAAGATCGTATTCTCAGTTCAACAGAAGTATTAAATTTAACCGAAATTCCGAGTTCACTTGTTGTTATAGGTGGAGGATATATCGGAATTGAACTGGCAGGAGCATATGCTACACTTGGCACAAAAGTAACGATACTTGAAGGAACAGATAAGATATTACGCGTCTTTGAAGATGATATTGCCAATGTTGTTATAAATAATCTCAAATCAAAAGGTGTGGAAATTATTACCAACGCTCATGCTGAAAATGCAGAAAGTAGTGATACATCTGCCCTCGTTAATTATTCAATAGGTAATGAGAAATACTCCATTTCAGCAGATTATGTCCTCGTTTCTGTCGGAAGAAAACCCAACTTTGAAGAATTAGGTTTGGAATATGCAGGTATAGAATTAGATAGTAAAGGTTTAATACGTGTCGATGAGCAACGCCGTACCACTGTAAAACATATTTTCGCTATCGGTGACATTGTTCCCGGTCCTACACTTGCACATAAAGCTATGTATGAAGCAAAAATAGCTGCTGAAGCACTAGTTGGGGACAGCACCGCTGTTGTAGATTATTTCAGTATTCCTACTGTATGTTTCACTACGCCGGAAATAGCACTTGTCGGATATACTAAAGAACAAGCTAAAGAACATGGTTATGATGTTGTTGTCGGTCAATATCCATTCGGTCACAACGGTCGTGCATTATCCATTGGACAAAATCAGGGATTCGTCCGCATAATTGCACTAAAAGATACCAACAAGCTATTAGGTGCGGCTATTGTTGGTCCCGGTGCCAGTGATTTAATTGCAGAATTATCTATAGCAATAGAACAAGGATTAACCGTTGATGATATTTCCTTAACTATACATGGTCATCCGTCATTAAATGAAGTAGTTGTTGAAGCAGCAGATATGATATTGAAAAAAGCCATCCATGGATAACTCCGGAGATTGAGGGGGATTATCCCCCCTTCTCTTTATTGCATAATTAATATAAATAAGTTTATGTAAACTTCATGGTATATTTATTACAAATTTTATACAAAAATACTAATTTGTTTTATAATATTTAACAAGTATTTTTACTACTAAATATTTATAAGGAGGTTACTATAATGGAAGAAAAAGTAACGTTTAAAACATTTATTATGAATGTACTTAATGGTATTGCTTTAGGTACTGTTATTTGCTTAATACCCGGCGCATTACTAGGTGAATTATTAAAACCCTTAGTCAAAGCATATCCAAGTTTATCGTTTTTATCAATGTCAACAACAATATCTAATGCCGTTATCGGGCTTGCATCCGGTGTTATTATAGGGATGATGTTTAAGTTTACACCTATACAATCTATTTCCATCGGATTAGCTACACTTTACGCAAGCGGTTCTATTGTTTTAACACCTGATAAAACGGGACTTATGTTAAAAGGTGCCGGTGACATTGTTACTATGATTTTTACAGCAGCATTAGCTACCGCTTTTATACTATTAATCGGTGATAAAACTAAGAATTATGCGGTATTAATACTACCGCCATTGACATTAGTTGGCGTCGGCGGTATTGGTAGATATACACTGCCTTTCTTTTCAGAATTGACTAGAATTCTCGGAGACGGTATTAAACATTTATTAACACTTCAACCGATTTTACTAACAATTCTAATTGCTATTATCTTCGCTTGTTTAATAGTAACACCGATTACTTCTGTTGGTGTTGCACTTGCTATTAATATTGACGGTATTGCTTCCGGTGCTGCTAACCTTGGTATTTGTGCTTGTGGTTTTACCCTTGCAATTGCAGGATGGTATGTTAATAGTAAAGGTATTAGCTTAGCACATTTTATCGGTTCGCCGAAAATTTCAATGGCAAATGTTCTTGCTAAACCAAAAATTATGCTCCCTGCTATATGCAGTGCCGCATGCACCGGTGTTCTAGCAACATTTTTTAATATTAAAGGTACTGCAATGAGTGCAGGTTTCGGTTTTAGTGGATTTGTAGGGCCACTAGCACACCTAAGCACTACTAATGGAGGAATTTTTGAGATAATTAAAGCCTTTCTGATTTTTGCAGGAGTACCAATTATCACAGGATATTTCTTTGTTAAGTTATTTACAAAAATTATCCCTATTATTAAAGAAGAAGACTATAAAATTAATTTATAATATATTGCACCTAATAACAACAATAAATTCTGTTTTATTAGGTGCATTTTTTACAAGGAGATTTATGTATGATAAAAAATTTTAAAGAAATTGATGAATTATTAAAAAAAAATGTAGCAACTCCAAAAAAAATCGTTGTCGTTAAAGCCGGTCAAAAGCACGCATTACAGAGTGTTTTTGAGTTTGCACGTGCAGGATATTTAACTCCTATTTTAATCGACTCTAAGGAAACTATTATCAATATACTTTCCTCTATTGATACTGAAAATATTCCATATGAAATTATTGATGAGGCTGATGATACGCTGGCTGCCAAGAAAGGTGTTGAATTAATCAAAAATAAAAAATCTGATTTTTTAATGAAAGGTCAACTTAATACCGCAACATTACTTCGTGAAGTTGTTAACAGTAAAACAGGTATTCGAAATAATGATGTACTTTTCCATCTAGCACTTTTGGATATTCCAAATTACAATAAACTGCTTGGTATCACCGATGGTGGTATGCTCCTTTTTCCGACTATAGAACAAAAAAAACAAATTATTACCGATGTAACTGATATTTTTACAAAATTAGGATATAAAAAAACAAAAATCAGTTTATTATCAGCTGCTGAAAAAGTTAACCCTAAACTGCAATCATCCGTCGAAGCTGCTGAAATAGCCGAACAATATAAAAGTAACACAAACATTATAGTCGAGGGCCCTCTATCACTAGATATATCACTTGATAAACCTATTGCTGAAGAAAAAGGCTATACCGGTGTTATTCAAGGTGATGCGGATGTGTTGCTGGTACCGGATATTGTTTCAGGAAATGCTGTATCTAAATCACTTATTCTAATGGCAAACGCTCAAATGGCAGGTCTTGTGCTTGGAGCAACCGTTCCTATTGTTTTAACATCACGTTCTGCTACTGAAATAGAAAAAAAATATTCATTAGCACTCGCATTACTAGTCAGTGGAGGTAAATAAATATGAAAAAAATATTTGTTATTAATCCCGGTGCAACTTCGACTAAAGTTGCTTATTTTGAAGATGAACAACAAGTATTCGGAACCGAACTTACTTATAATATTGATGATTTAAAAGTATTTAAAACAGTTTTTGAACAACTTGATTTACGTTTTAAAGATATTAAAAACATTATTAATACACATTTAACGAACATTAGCTTTGATGCTGTCGTTGGGCGCGGAGGACTATTACCACCTGTTGAAGCCGGTGCTATAGAAGTAAACGATGAATTAATTGATTGTTTAAAAAACAGACCGGTCTTAGAACATGCATCTAATCTTGGTGCTGCTCTTGCAAACAGAGTTGCTAAGGAATTCGGTTCTATATCTGCAAAATCATTTATTTATGATCCCGTTACTGTCGATCAAATGGACAATATTGCACGTATTTCCGGTTCTTCTTTAATAGAACGAAGTAGCACCGGCCACGCATTGAATATGCGTGCAGTTGCCAGAACGATAGCTAAAACTCTTAACAAACCATATGAAGAAAGCAATATAATCGTTGTTCATGTTGGCGGTGGTGCCAGCGCAAGTGCACATAAAAAAGGACGTATGATAGATGTTATTTCAGATGATGAAGTAATGTTCTCAAGTGAACGTACGGGCGGTATTCCTTTGAAACAATATATCAAACTGTGTTACATGTACGATAAACAAACCGTTACCGAACTAACTCGAAAAAAAGGTGGTCTTGTTTCGTATTTCGGCACAAATGATGCACGAAAAATACATGAATTGATGAATAATGGTGATGAAAAAGCGTTATTGGTTCTAAAAGCTATGGCTTATCAAATTGCTAAAGCTATTGGAGAATTAGCGACTGTTTTAAAAGGTAATGTAGATGCAACTGTACTCACAGGAGGAATTGCTCATTCTAGTTTTATTGCAGAAGAAGTACATGAGCGTGTGAAATTTATTGCACCGTTTTTTACCGTCCCCGGTGAAAAAGAAATGTCAGCACTCGCTAACGGTGCACTACGTGTTTTAAATGGTGAAGAAACAGCTCAAATTTTTAAAGAAAAATAAATTATTTATCTTAATCAGGCTAATAATTATATTGGCTTGATTTTTTATTTTTGATATAATAAGTAAGTAACACAATAATTTCATTTTTGGAGTCATTATGCTTAAACTGTTAACAAATAAAAAATTTAATATTTTTAAAACAATAAATATTGTAAACCCACTTATTCCAATTGCAACCGATGAGATGTTTTTAAGAACCGAACTGTCCGATAATGAATGTATATTACACATATATACATTAACCAATTCAGCTATAATCGGTATTCCTGATACAAGAATTCCATTCTTTTATAAATCGCTTTTTACGTTTTATAGAAATAATATGATTCCTGCTGTTAGAAATATCGGTGGTCTTGGAATTATCGCTGATACCGGTATTTTAAATTTTTCTATTATTATGACAAAACCCAAAGAAAATTTTTCAATTAATGAAGGTTATTTTCTTATGACTGATTTCATTAAAGCTATATTTCCCGAAGGAAGTAAATCAATAAAAGCATATGAAATTAAAAACTCATATTGCCCGGGAGATTTTGATCTGAGTATTAACGGAAAAAAATTTGCAGGTATTGCCCAACGAAAAATAAAAAATTCCGTCATTATCTCTATTTACATAAGCCTGTTTGGCAATCAAAACCGACGTGCTGGAATTATGAAAGAATTTTATGACATCGGAATTTCTAATCAAAAAATTAACTACAACTACCCCATTATTAAGCCTGAGTGTATGGATACTTTAGAAAATTTACTTGGAATTCCTTTAACAGTAGAAGATATTTTTAAACGTATTAATAAAGTTTTAGCTTCTTTAAACATTATTATAAAAGAAGGAATTTATACTGCCGAAATGTTAGAAAATTATGAACAAATTTTTATTAAATCAAAAGAACGTAATGAATATTTTTTAAAGCAAAAATAAAAATGAACTGATTTAAAAGTCCATTTTTTCAATGTATACATAATCATATTAAGTGTAAAATCACATTAACCCACAACCAACTTAGCGGCATAACAATAACCATTGACGGTATCATATCAGCAACCGGAAACATTTTAACTTTAATTATTCTAAAACCTGTCGCAATCATCAAAAAACCACCACATGCTTTAAAATCAGCAACCATATCCGGTGTTGTTAACGGTACAATAAATCCAGCTGAAAAATATAAACATGAAAAAATGATTAATTGCGGTACCGCAACAAGTGATACGATATAACCAAGGTTACAAGCAAAAATTGCAGCTGTAAAGAAATCTAGGACAGATTTAGCAATCAGTAAACTGGCATCCCCCGTCATTCCTTCATCAAGACTACCATATATACCTGTACCACTAGCACAAAAAAGCACAATCGCCGTAATTAACACCGTTAATGATTCTATTTCCGATATTGTATTTTTACGTGTAGGTATAATTTTAACCATTGCCTTTTGTAATTGCGCACAACCTCGATATATCCATTCACCAAGATGAAATATAATTCCCAAAATTGTACCGAGAATTATTGCAAAAATTACTGCCGGCATATATTTCATAAGTCCTATTGCTGAAATTCCCATTCCAATTGAGCATAACCCAAAAATTAGATTAAGTTGTTCTTTAAA
This sequence comes from Gemella massiliensis, assembly GCF_900120125.1. Classification (NCBI taxonomy): domain Bacteria; kingdom Bacillati; phylum Bacillota; class Bacilli; order Caryophanales; family Gemellaceae; genus Gemella; species Gemella massiliensis. Next base: position 379,306 of record NZ_LT635546.1, on the reverse strand, counting down.
ATGTTCAGAAAATTTATTTCCGAATAATACCCCAACTATACCGCCAAGAAAAATTGCCGCTGTGTTGATTAACACTCCTATCGGCATACTACCCCTCTTTTCTATATTAAATAATCTTATTTACAATTACTATTGTAACACGTATTAAAAAAGATAACAATATTTTTATAAGTCAGTTTTAAGTAATAAAAAAATTATATATGTTTACGTAATTTATTTTATGTAAATAATATCTATACATTAAAAATTATTTCTCTTTTATTTTCTACTTCAATATAGATTCAATAAACAACTCTGCCATTTCAGAAATTTCTTTATCTTTTCTATGTGCAACACCAATAAAATATTCTATATCCTCTTCCAAAGGTATCCACTTAACATCGGAAAATTTCCCAATTTCCTCAAATTCTGCCGGCAATAATACCATACTGTTAAACGTAAGAACACTTTTTACAAGCACTGTCCAATTATCATCAGTAAAAACTATATTAGGATCAAAACCATATTCACGACACTTAATATATATTTCATTACCTAATACATAACTTTTAGATAAAGAACTTAGTTTTTGATTTTTAAAATCCGCTATAGATAATGAACTTCTCTCAGAAAGATGGTGATTTTTTGGAAGTACAACCGCCGCCTTGTATGAACCTTTTTTCTTTTCTATTTTTTCCATAATAATGGAATTCTCATATTGAGGAAATGACAATAGTCCGATATCCAATTCATCATTCACAACCATATGCTGTAATTTTTTAGAACCGTGTTGTATTAAACGTAACTCAACCTTAGGTTGTGTAGCAATAAAATTTGAAATTTCGTCCATATACTGTATAGCAAAAAGTACAGTAAGCCCTACTTTTAATACCGTTTGATTACTATTATGAAAATCATTCATTTTCTCTACAACTTTATTATAGTTTTTTAATAGCTCTTTTCCGCTTTCATAAAGTACTCTCCCACTTTCAGTAAGTATTAGCTGTCTGTTGCTTTGTTTAAATAACACTGTTTCAAATTCTTTTTCTAATTTTTGTATAGCAAGCGATAATGTAGGCTGTGTCACATAAAGTTCTTTAGCTGCCAATGAATAATTTTTTTTATCTGCTACAGTAACAAAATAATTAAGCTGTCTTATGTCCATATATTCTCCCTCCTATTATTCTTTACATTGTTATTATAACAAATTATATTTTTATACGCCACTAGTTTTAGCATTAAACTATACTTACAATATTATTAATATAATTTAAAATTTTATATGTCATTTTTTGCATACTACTTTTAATATTTTACCTTTTATACTTTAATTTAATATATCTATTAAAATTACAACTATCATTATTAGCTATTTATAGACTTTTTGTCTATTATGTATTATTATAGTGTTATTACTTAGTTTATTAGGAGTTAGATAATGAAAACTGTTGAAGGATTTTTAAATAAAATAATTTTCCATAACAAAGAAAACAATTATTACATTCTTTCTATATTTTTAAATGATAATTACGATTTTATTAATGGGGATTATTTCAGTGTTGTTGGGACTTTCCCCGATGTTAAATTTGAAAATGAAGTGCTTTATATGTTTAAAGGAGAAATTATTGAACACCGAAAATATGGTAAACAACTTAGCGCTATAGTTGCCGAGCCCATTATTGAAAAAGATAAAGAAGCTATAATTTCTTATTTATCAAGCTCTATTTTTCAAGGTATCGGGAGAAAAACTGCTGAACATATTGTTGATACTCTCGGTATTGAAGCACTTGACAAAATTTATAATGATAAAGATTCTTTATATAACATTAAGGGTATCACTAAACAACGAAAAGATATTATCTATTCTACTATTATCACTAATAAACAAACACAAGATGTTATTTTAAAACTTAATGAATATAATCTTAGTAATAATTTAATTTTAAAAATCTATAATTTTTATAAACATAATACAATAAAAACTATAACCGAAACACCATATTCTCTTATTCGAGATATTAAAGGAATAAATTTTAAAACTGTTGATAAAATTGCCGAAATTAATGGGATAGCCGCTAATGATAAAGAGCGTATTTTATATGGTTTTATTTATACAATAAACACATTTTGTTTTTCTACCGGAAATACTTACATTAAGAAAAATAGTTTGCTTTATAACACTTTTAATACACTTTATGCATCACGTGAAGAAGTTTTAGCTAAGGAAGATATTGTAAACTCTCTAAACTATGCCCTTGATTTGGGAAAACTTATTGAACTTGATGATAAAATATTTTTACCTGAAATATATTATTCAGAGTATTCTATTTATAGTGATATTGAAAAACGTTTAGAACGAGAAAACACTATTAATTTAGATGATAAATTATTGGAAACATATATTGAAGAAGTGGAAGAAGAATTAGACATTAAATATGATATTGTACAAATTGCCGCAATAAAAAATTCTATCCTAAACAATGTTTCTATTTTAACGGGAGGCCCCGGTACCGGAAAAACAACTATTATTCTTGCAGTGATAAAAATTTTTCAAAAAATTAAAAACTATGATCTTAGCGATCTATTAAACGAACATAAAAATATTCTGACCCTTTGTGCACCTACCGGAAAGGCTGCTAAACGAATGGCAGAAAGCACCGGTTTCTACGCTTCAACGATACATAAAGCAATCGGTTGGACTAATGAAAATGAAAATATGGAAGAATTTATTAGCGATAAAAGTATTAAATCTGAACTTGTTATTATTGATGAAGCCAGTATGATTGACGTTTTTTTAATGTATAATCTTCTTAAAATAATCAACTTTGATGCAAAAATTATTTTAGTTGGAGATAATGATCAACTTCCTTCAATCGCTCCCGGTAATGTTCTTAACGATTTAATAAACTCTAATACAATATCAACAGTTAAATTGAATAGAATTTTCAGACAAAGTGAAAATTCTAGTATTATAAATATATCCCATTCTATAAAAAATAATATCCCATTTGATGTACTTGAAAATTTCGATGATAAAGAATTCCTAATGGCTAATAAAAACGAGATTCTTGATGTAATAGTTACAACTTATAGTAACTTATTAAAAACATCCGGAAAAGAAAAAATACAAATTCTTGCCCCTATTTACAAAGGAATGGTAGGTATAAATGAAATTAATAAAACTATCCAAAATATATTTAATATAAATGAAGTTTATATTGAATATGGAGAATTAATCTACAAGATTGATGATAGAGTTATGCAACTTGTTAATCGCCCGGAAGATAATATTTTTAACGGTGATATTGGATATATCTATGATATAGTAAAAGAAGACGGAAAATTCAAAATTATAATCAACTATGATGAAAATTTTGTTACCTATGAAAAACAAGAACTTAATCAAATAACATTAGCTTATGCTTCTTCTATTCATAAGGCACAAGGTTCTGAATTTGATAATGTAATAGTACCTTTTATAGATTCTTATAATTTTATGTTAAATAAAAATTTAACATATACTGCTGTAACCCGTGCCAAAAAGAAATTAATTCTTTGTGGAAATCCTAATGTATTTTATAAATCTATAGAACCGACGAATACCATTAGTCGACAAACAGCTTTAGAATGGTTCTTTAGATATAATTCGTCTGATAATGAATTTAATAATAAATTTAATGAGGATACTATACTAACTTTTAAAAATATTAATATAATAGACCCGATGATCGGTATGAATGATATAAAACCGGAAGACTTTCTATAGTCTTTCGGTTTTACTAACTTAATTTATGTATTAAAATTTTATAATATGATAAAATTATTTTTTACTTCTCTTTTATTTTCATTGCAAATATTGTTCCAACTAATGCTATTCCGGCCGAAGCATAAAAAACATATGTTGTACTAATATCCCATAATCCTCCCATAAGGTAAAGTCCTACAGCCATGCTTAGTTGAAAACCTATAGCCATATATAAATTCTGCATATCAATAATTTTTTTTGTGCTAAATCCTTTATTTAAAATCAAAATAAAAGCAATATGTGACATTGCAAATGTTATTGCATGAAAACATTGCATTGAAATAAAAACATAAATATTATGAAAAGTTCCCAACACTGCCCAACGTATTACACCACCAACTCCGGATAAAATAAAAAGATGTGTTGGTTTTACTTTACTAATTATATTTTTTGAAAAAATAAAAAATAATATTTCAGCTATCACAGAAATATTCAAGATTATTCCTGATAACCATTTCGCAGATATATTCATACTTTCTAAATAAATAGCATTATAATTATTATAAGCTGTATGAGCTAGTTGATATAAAAAAATTGATATAATTAAAAATAAGGCATTTTTATCTTTTATTACCCATGAATATAATTGTTCTCTTTTTTCTTCCTTTTCTACTTTAAGATTACTTACTAATTTTGGTTGTGGCAAAAACATAAAAATCAAATATATCAATACCAAAAATACTAAAATATAGTATAGCGCATTGTTACCAACATAACCAATAACACCACCAATTAATATTCCAACCAAGGTGAAACTGACAGAACCATATGTTCTAACCTTACCATAATCAATATTTTCCTCTTTTAAAAATAGTGACGCAAGACTTTCCACCAATGGTGATACTGTGAAATAAATCATTCCAAATAAAAATGTTATTATAGTTAAAATACTTTTTTCATTTGTAAAACCATAACTTATTGCAAGTACAAGTCCCACAGCAACCGATATTTTCAACGTTAAACCTAAACTATATTTTTTTACTAAATAGGGACTTACAAAAATACCACTAAGAAATCTGGCAAAATATAACATTGAAAATATTGAACTTGCCTCTAAAACTGTTATATTTTTTACACTCGTTAAATAAAGTATCCAAAACGGTAAAAATACACCATTTACTGCAAATTGTAAAAAATAATTTGTGGATAACCATGTTTTTGATGACATATTTCTCTCCTCTATGCACCTAAAAATATTTGAACAACAACAACTAAAATATTCATAAATATATGAGCAACCATTGGAGTAATAATACTTTTTGTTAAAGTATATAAATAACTAAATACTATTGACATAACGATATAAATTAACATAAGCGGAGAAAACCCGTCGTGCGGTAAAGCGAACACTACTCCTGTTATTACTGCAGGTATAGTAAATCTTATCCATGATTTACTTCCAAGAAAAATATCATAAAAATATCCAAAAACAGCTTTTCTAAAAAATAATTCTTCCATAATAGGTCCTAATACAGTTACATATAACACGAAAATTGGCATACGTTTTATAATTTCTACTACATGACTGGTATTTTTGCTTGTAGTCTGGAATTCAAAAAATTTCGCTAAATATTGCAAGATATAATTAACAGCTCCCTGTAAAAACATCATTGCCATAAACCCTATAAGTCCTATTGTAAAAAGTATTAAAAAATTATACCTTTTTCCATCATGTTCTATGTCGTTCGTTATTTTTCGGCTATACATTCCTAAAATTATAGTTGCAGCTATTGATAAAGCCAGAACAATATTTAATCTTGTGTAAACATTTATTGATGTCGGTAAAATACTCGGTATTACAAATACAGCCATAAAATAAATTAAACCGCTAATTAATAAATATTTAATATTACCTCTTTTAAACGAAATTCTCATATTACCTCCATAAATAAAAACTATAATATCAATTATAACAATGTTATACTTTTAATTCAAATACTTTACAAGTAAAAGAATAATAATAAATTTATTTTCTTTTAAATATTTTATCTACACAAAATATTTTATGTTATCAAAAAGCAGTAAGATAATAAAATTTTATTACCTTACTGTTTTATCATATTTTATTAATTTTCTTCTTTATATATTTTTACAAGTAAAAACAATACCCCTACACAAATAAATGTATCGGCAAGGTTAAAAATTGGAAAATTATATCCGAATAATTCAAAATCTAAAAAGTCAACAACTTCATGACGTATTATTCTATCAATAAAATTACCAATTGCACCACCTACAATCAGCGAAAAAGTAAGAATATCAAATTTAGTAATTTTTTCTCTTTGTTTATAAATATAATAAAAAAGAATAATTAAAAATATAAGTGTTGTTACTATAAAAAAGTACCTGCTGTCTTGAAGTATTCCCCAAGCTGCTCCACGATTTCTATGAGAAGTAATATTAAAAAAGTTAGTTATGATTTCTTTACTATCTCCTAAATTCATATCATTAAGAATAAAATATTTACTAAGCTGATCTAAAAAAATAAAAATTATTGAAAAAATAATAATATATACCATATCGAACTCTCCTTACAAATTATTCAATTAATAATCTTTCCAACTCGGGATCTGTGTCTTTTTCACCACGTGCAGGTAATTTATATCTACCTAAATGTATAAGCTGATGATGAATTTTCCCCCAATCTTTCATAGGAAATATCTCCATTAATTTCTTTTCTACTTCCAGCGGTGTAGCATTCATATCAACAAGCCCCATCAATTTTGTAACACGTTCTACGTGCGTATCAACAGCAATAGCCGGTATCCCAAATCCAACAGAAAGGACAACATTTGCTGTTTTTCTACCAACACCGGGTAACTTTATAAGCTCTTCACGTGTTTGTGGTATTTTGTAATCATAAACATCCCTTAACATATTTGCCATACCCACGATGTTTTTTGATTTTGCCTTATATAATCCTAGACTTTTAATTAATTTTTCTATATCATTAACTTTGGAATCAGCATAATCATCAATAGTTTTATATTTTTCAAATAAACCAACAGTAGCACGGTTAACGTACTCATCTTTACACTGTGCCGATAATAATACAGCAATAATTAATTCAAGATTATTAGAAAAATTAAGCTCACATTCAACATTTGGAAAAACTCTATCAAGATATTTACTTACTTTTTTAGCTTTTTCATTCAATTTTTTATTTGTTAAGCCAGTCATATCCCAAAATATTCTCGCTTTCTTCCGAATTTATCATATCATTGTTAATTTTATTATTTAAAATTCCATTTACATAATTAATATTTTTTGAAATGTTTAGGGCTTCATCTATTTCACTTTTTAAAAATTTTCTGTCAATCCAAGATGAAATAATATCAATTTCTCTCGAAGTCAACATTCTTGAAACCATACTCTCAACTAATTTTAGTAATTCTTTTAGAGTATAAAAATTATCTTCAGTATTAAAAATAATAAAACTAATTCTATTATTTTTTGCTAATTTAATAACTCTTTTTCTAAGTAAACTGTCCAACATAGAAAATATATCTTTTTCAGGCATATTTAGTGCTACTGAAAATGAATTTACAGAAAATATTTTCTCCCCTTGCTCTGTTAAGTAATTTATCTGAAGAAGAAAAATTGCTTCCTCTCCAGATAAATTATAATTTTTGTAATTCATTAAAAATTCAGCATCAACTAATAGTCCATTAGTGTTAACATTTAGCATAATTAAGGTGTAAGTCTATTTAATAGACGTGGGAATGGGATAGTTTCACGAACATGACCATTTCCTGTAATCCATGCCACAGTTCTTTCCAATCCAAGACCAAAACCTGAATGTTCAACAGAACCATATTTTCTAAGATCCAAATACCAACCGTAAGCATCCAAGTTTAAATCATGCTTTTTGATATTTTCCAGCAATTTATCATAATCATCAATACGTTGCGAACCACCAATGATTTCTCCATAGCCCTCAGGTGCAATAAGATCAGCACATAATACTGTCCCCGGGCCAGCAGGATCTTCTATCATATAGAAAGGTTTAATGTCTATTGGCCAATTAGTAATAAATACAGGTTTATTATAACTGTTTGCTATAAATGTTTCGTGTGGAGAACCGAAATCGTCACCGTATTCAATATCATCAAAACCATTATCTTTTAACAACTTAATAGCATCTTTATATTTAATACGAGGAAATTCACCACGAGCATTGTTTAAAGTTTCTAAATCACGCCCAAGAATTTTTAGTTGTTCAGGGCATTTTTCAATAACATCAGCAATTAAATGATTAACGTAAGCCTCTTGTAATGTTAAACTTTCATTATGATTACAAAATGCCATTTCTGCTTCAATCATCCAAAATTCAATTAAATGACGACGTGTTTTAGATTTTTCCGCTCTGAACGTCGGCCCAAATGAAAATACTTTACCGAATGCCATAGCAGTAGCTTCTAAATATAATTGACCGGACTGAGAAAGATAGGCTTCTTCGTCAAAATACTTTGTATTAAATAATTCGGTAGTTCCCTCAGGAGCAGATGAAGTTAAAATTGGAGGATCAGTTTTTAAAAATCCTTCTTTTTCAAAGAAATCATAAGTTGATTTGATAATTTGATTACGAACGATTAAAATAGCATGTTGTTTTTTAGAACGTATCCAAATATGACGATTATCTGCTAAAAACTCTACTCCATGTTCTTTTGGCGTAATTGGATAATCAATTGCTTCCGAAATAATTGTAAAATCTTCAATTTCCAACTCAATACCGGATAACTCTCTATTATTTTCTTTAATTAATCCTGTTACTTTCAATGAAGATTCTTGAGGCAAATGACGTAATTGTTGATAACGTTCTTCTCCTAAACTCTCTTTTAATGCAACAGCTTGAATAAATCCGGCACCATAGCGTAATTGTAAAAATGCTATCTTTCCACTACTTCTTTTGTTGGAAATCCAAGCACCAATCGTTACTTTTTGACCTAGTTTTTCCTTTAAATTATTGATGTTCAAACTAAACTCCTCCTTAAAAAATTACTTTTAAATATTTCAATCTTTAATTATAAAAACTAATAAAATTATAACATAAAATAATATTTTTTTAAATAATAACGGAATAATATCAAATCAAAATGCTTCTATATTTATATAATACTTAATATTCTAAATTTTTTAAAACAACTATAGAATCAAAGATATTTTTTAAATAACAATTATATTCTAAAATATCTTTAGTAGCATAGCAAACATACATTAAACGATTATTTTTATTTAGATCAATATATAAGTCTCTAAAATTATCTGTTGACGAAAAATTAATATATTTTATATAAGATTTTTTATCACGTTCACTAAAATATAAGTCACGGTATTTATTACTTTCAAAAATATATAAAATTCTGCCTTGTATTTTATTAAACAATATCTCATTTTTATCGGAAACGTAACTAATATTCAATCTGTTTTTTACATTTAAATAATAATATTTTTTTGTATGAATAGAATTAACTATATATTTTATATTTTTGTCATTAACAATCTTTAAGTACAAGCTGTTCTCTTGGGTAAAATTATCAAATTTAAAACTATTTTTTTCATTTATTATTGCCTTATCCAAATTTAAAATAAAACTTTTGGTTATAGGAATTTTCAACTTACTATTACTTACCTCATCTTTAAGTATCCCTATATCCTGCTTAATAAAATAAATACTATCGTTATATAAAAACAAACTTTCGGAAATATACATTTCATTTAAAAATTTAACCAAACTATCCAGATTATCACGAATATTTTTTAAATTTTTATTGCTGGGATTTTGCGATATAGCAATATTTAACTCTGTTATAACATTTTTATAAAAATAGAAATTTATATTTTTAGAATTTAATTCTCTTCCCAGTACATTGGCATTTTCAAATATTAACTTATAATTTTTAAAATATATATTTTTAATAATATTTGAAATATTAGAATAATTTGTAATAATATTTTTGCTCATCTGTGCTTTTTTATTTCTTATATCAAAATAATAAGACTTATGGCTATTTGATAAGTAATCCATAATTTCATCTAAAAATACTTTTTCAGAATTTAAAAGATTTAATTCCGAAAAATCGCCCGTACTTGTTTCCAATATCCAAACAATTAACTTTATTCTAAGATTGACTAAATTATTATCTTTTTTCTTGGGTAAGAGCGAAAATATATTAAGCGGAACATAAGAACTTTTATTTTTTAATATTTCATAGTTTCTTATTTTAAACATTTTAGCATATTCTTCTTCAGGAATTGCAGAAAAAAATATTTTTCCTGATACATTTTTATTTTTATTTGAATAATATATTTTTTTAAATTTTACTCCGGCATAAAAAATATACCCTATATTATTTTTCACAAATTTTCTTTTTGTTCTACTAAATTTCATAAACCAAATAATATCGGATTTAACAGCTGTTAATATTTTTAATATTTTATTATAATTTTCTTGTTCAAGAGAAGATATTTTTTTTGTTATTTTTTTTAATAAATTAGATGTGACTATAACATCCGTCTTTGCATTGTGATAATTATTTCCATTATAAAGATTTAATGAATTAGCTAAATCGGATAATCTATAACTACTTTCCATTGGGAAGAATAATTGTGACAATTTAACAGTATCAAACATTTTAGGTGGTTTATAATATATTCCGTTTTTAATAAAATGCTTATATAAAATTCCATAATCGGAATCTAAACCATGACAAATTAAAATAGAATCTTTTATAAAATTATATATTTTATTTGAAATATCAGAGAATTTCGGTTTATTACTAAGTTGTTTATCAGTAATTCCTGTAAATTCTACAACAAAATTGGATAACCCTGTTTCAGGTTTTATATAATAGTTCATACTATCAACTTCAAAAAAATTACTATCCAGTTTTACTGCAGCTAATTGAATTATTTCTTTTTCTTCCGTTAATTCTATATCCACAATACAAAAATTATTATTTTTCAAATTACTCACCTCTCTTTCATTACAAAATTAAATTTTATCTATCTATATTTTATCCTTTAATTTTAATAAAAAATCTATTATCTCTTTATTACTATTTTGTAGATTATTTAATAAAATATTTACTTCAATTAACCTATTAACTTCTTTTATCCATGATCCGGGTTTTTTATTTATTATTTTTATTATTTCCTTTGATGTTATTTCTATTTCAGAAAAGTTTAAAATAGGTAGAGAAATATCATTTAATTTCTCAATTGACATAATCTTAAATATGTCCACTATGAATTTAACATCTTCTTTTCCAAAATCATAAATTATTACTTCAATAGGAGTTTTTTTGTCAAATTCCAATTTTATTTTTTTATATTTTTTAATTTTATTTATTTCATTATTGGAAAGTTTTAATTTTTTTAACTCCAATAACTCTATATTATTAAAATACATTAACCAATATAATGCTTGAGAAAAAGTAAAATTAGCAAAATCAGTATACTCTTTTACAAATTTAATAAAAGGAATATAACAGCCTATTTTGCTATTAATAAGTTGTTCTAAAGCATTTTTATTACCTTTTTCATGTAATAATTTTTTAAATTCAACTACTACTCTTTCTATAGAAACAAATTTAATTAATTCTCTATTTTTCACAATAGCATTATAAGTTTCATCCTCTATTTTAAATTCTAATTTGGAAGAAAACCGGAATGCCCGCAACATTCTAAGTGCATCTTCATTAAAGCGTTCATTTGGGGAATTTACAGTTTTAATGATTTTATAATTCAAATCGCTAAGCCCATTATGAAAATCATAAAGTCGTCCTCTTGAATCCAGTGCCATTGCATTAATCGTAAAATCACGGCGTTCTAAATCCTTTTCTAAACTGCCAACAAATTCTACTTTATCCGGAGAACGATGATTAGTATAGTCTAATTCCGTTCTAAAAGTTGTAACTTCATAATAATTACCTTTATGGAAAATTGTTACAGTCCCATGCTTGATTCCTGTATCAATAGTTCTATTGAAAATAGTTTTTATTTCTTCCGGCAATGCATTAGTTGTTATATCTATATCCGAAAATTCTTTTTTTAATATATAATCTCTAACACAACCACCTACAAAATATGCTTTAAAGTTGTTGTTTTCAAATGTTTTAAGAATTTCAATAGCTGTATTAAATTTTTCTTTAAATAATTCATTATTATATTCTAACACAATTCACCTGCTTTTCACATTTATAAAATTAAAAGGCCGGAGTGGAAGCCCCAGCCTACTAAAATCCTTGCTATTTATTTAGATAAGTTATAAGTGTCTCTAGCAATCATTACTTCTTCATCTGTTGGAATAACAAATGCTTTTACTTTAGAATTCGGTGTAGAAATCTCTGCGACTTTACCACGTACGCCGTTTTTCTCTTTATCAACCTCAACCCCTAAGAATGATACGCCCTCAAGAACTTCTTCACGTACCCAAGCTGCGTTTTCTCCAACACCTGCGGTAAAGACGATAGCATCGACACCATTCATCGCTGCTGCATATGCCCCAATATATTCTTTAATTCTTGTAATATATACATCAATAGCTTCTGCTGCGTGCGGATCAGTATCTCTTGCAACCTCTACGTCACGTAAATCAGATGAGATAGCTGAAACACCTTTAAGTCCTGATTCAAAATTGAAAATATGAACGATTTCCTCTAATGAAAGACCGGTTTTTTGTGCAATATAAGGTATTGTCGCCGGATCTATATCTCCTGTTCTAGTTCCCATAACCAAGCCTGAAAGCGGTGTGAATCCCATAGAAGTATCAAATGATTTACCATTTTTAATAGCACAGATTGATGCCCCGTTTCCTATATGACAAGAAATAGTTTTTAATTCTTTAGGATCTTTACCTAAAATTTCAGCAACTTTTTGTCCAATATATCTATGGCTTGTTCCATGAGCCCCATATTTACGAACGCCATATTTTTCATAAAACTCTCTAGGTACTGCATACATGTAAGTAGATTTTGGCATACTTTGGTGGAACGCTGTATCAAATGTTAATACATTTGGAACTCCCGGTAATTCTTTTTGGAATGAGCGTACACCTTTAATATTTGCCGGATTGTGTAAAGGTGCTAAATCTTCAATTGAATCAACTTTAGCCAGTTCTTCATCAGTTACTAGTACAGATGAATCATAGAATTCTCCACCATGTACAACACGGTGTCCTACACCTTCAATCTCTTTTACATCTTTTACTATCCCTTTCGATATTAATTTTTCCAGCAACATTTCTATAGCTGTATCATGATTAGGAATATCCAATATTTGTTTATCTTTCTCTCCGTTAAACTCAATAGTAAAGATACTATTTTCAATTCCTATTCTTTCTACTAATCCTTTGGTAATAACTTTTTCTTCAGGCATTTCAAATAATTGAAATTTAAGAGATGAACTCCCCGAATTTATAGCTAATATCTTTGTCATAAGTGCCTATCTCCTCTTAATTGTTGTTTTACATTATATTAAATATTATCTCACTAATCGCTTACAATTACAAGTGCTATTTAAAAAATTTTACAAAATAACGATACGGATAAGTAAGAAGATAATTATATTTTATGATAGGCTTCCCACCTTTATTTATTTTACCGTTAAATTTTTACGCTATTCTATATATTTGAATACACGACTTATAATCGTCCACTCATCTTTCAAGCGTGAGCTTATTTCCAGTTCCCCATGTGCATTTATTCTATATCGATGATCCAACACTTTAGGTGAGTTAAATTTAGATGATTTAGGATTTTTACTTAAAACAGCATACACTAAATTATCTTCTCCAAGCGAAACATCAACAATAAAATCATCATTTGTTAATTCTGTATTATTTTCTATATAACATGCTTTTACCCATTTGGCTACTTGTTCTTTTGACAATTTTTTCGTATCAATTAAAGGATCTTCTTTTATTTTTCCGCTTAATGATGGATTATCTCCTACGATTACTGTTTTTTCTTTAGTTTTTTCATTCAATCCTCTTACAGTAAACGTTCTTTTATACTCCCCTTTAAGTACCAAATGTTTTGCCTGTGCAGAAGTTTTACTTAATGATATTATTACTTCTACTTTATCTCCATTTTTTAAATTATCATTTTTATTATAAGTTATCGTTGGTTCTTGTAAGAATTTTTTCACATCTTCGCTATCTGTATTTACTGTTGGTATATTTTTTATATCCACTTCCGGTTTCCCGTCTCCATCAGTCCCAAAAGGAACAAATTCAATATCATATTGTGACATATTAACAGTAATGGTTTTATTTTTTACAAAATAATTATAACCGAAAACACCACCAACTCCTAAAACTAAAATTATCACTACACTAATAAAAGTGATTAATCCTTTCTTCTTTTTAGGCTTTTCTTTGTAATATTCTTCATTAAAGTTATTATAGTTATTTTGATGTATATCTGTATAATTTTCTTGGAATTGTTCATTATTAAATTTATTATGCTGATAGTCAGTATTATAATTCCCAAATTGATCATATTGATAATTTTCATCATTAAAATTTTGATTTTGATAATTATCCTGATTGTATTCAGAATAATTATTTACATTATTATATTGTTCTTTATTATTTTTATTCATAACTATATTTCTCCTAAAATCATTGTTTAATATTATAATATCACAATATCTTAAAAAACAAAATGATTATTACAATCAAATATTTTGACTATTGCAGTGTTACAATAGATGTGAAACTAATAATTTTAGATTACGCATTTTAGTTGTTTTCAGATTATTTGTTTCTGAGTATAAAAATAATATTTCTTTTAAGAGTGATTTGAAAAATGCCAAGCAACACAATGTTACTTAGCATTTTATCTTTATTTTTTTCTCATGCCCGTATTTGACACAGAGCCTCATTTTGCAGAGGCTAATTTTCTCTATCTCCACTATTTAACATAGAGCTTAATTAACTTATTTGTCTTACATCTTAATTCTTTGAAATTTATTATATAACCATATTATTAACCGATTGAGCCTTCCATTTCAAATGAAATTAATCTATTTAATTCAACTGCATATTCCATAGGTAATTCTTTTGTAAATGGTTCGATAAATCCCATAACAATCATCTCTGTTGCTTGTGCTTCATCTAGCCCTCGACTCATTAAATAAAATAGTTGTTCCTCTGAAACTTTTGATACTTTGGCTTCATGTTCTAATGATACATTAGAATTTTGAATAATATTATACGGAATAGTATCAGATGTTGAATACTCATCTAAAATCAACGTATCACATTCAATATTAGAACGTGAGCCTTCAGAATCTTTACCAAAGTGTATCCAACCACGATAGTTTACTTTACCGCCACGACGTGACATTGATTTAGATACTACCGTAGAAGATGTCCTTGGTGCTAAATGTATCATCTTAGAACCCGCATCAAGCACCTGTCCCTCACTCGCCATAGCAATCGACAATGTACTACCGCTGGCACCTTCTCCAACTAGAACACATGCCGGATATTTCATAGTTAGCTTAGAGCCGAGATTTCCATCAACCCATTCCATTGTTCCGTTTTGTTCAACGATAGCACGTTTTGTTACCAAATTATATACATTTGTTGACCAGTTTTGAATAGTTGTATATCTAAAACGTGCATTAGGTTTAATAAATATCTCTACAACCGCTGCATGCAATGAACTTGCAGAATAAGTTGGTGCTGTACAACCTTCTACATAATGTACAGAAGAATTTTCCTCAATAATGATTAATGTACGTTCGAACTGTCCCATCTTTTCACTATTAATTCTAAAATATGCCTGTAATGGTGCATCTATAGAAACATTTTTAGGACAATAAATAAATGAACCGCCTGACCAAACTGCTGAATTTAAAGCTGCAAATTTATTATCGTTATAATCCACGGCTTTTGAAAAATATTGTTTGAATATTTCTTCGTGATTTTTTAGTGCCGTATCGGTATCTTCAAAAATAATTCCCAACTCTTCAAATTTTTTGTGCATATTATGATAAACAACTTCTGATTCATATTGTGCCGATACACCGGCAAGATATTTTTGCTCCGCTTCCGGAATACCAAGTTTTTCGAATGTATTTTTGATTTCTGTCGGTACTTCATCCCAAGAACGTTCTGTTTTTTCAGATGGTTTTACATAATAGGTTAAATCTTCAAAATCAATTTCGGATAAATCTCCACCCCATGTAGGCATTGGCATTCTATAAAATTCTTTCAAAGCATGCAACCTAAAGTCCAACATCCAGTCCGGTTCTTTTTTTCTTTTTGAAATAGTTTCAACTATTTCTTTCGTTAAACCTTTTTCAGTTTTAAATATTGAAACATCAACATCAGAAAATCCATACTGATAATCGGTAAACATTTCTTCGTTTTTACTCAATGCACTCACTCCTTTTTCTACACTTTAACTATCTCTATTTTCTTCTAATATTTTTTCTGTAATCTTCCATGCCAATGTAGCACATTTAACACGTGCCGGTAATTTTGAAATATTTTCTAAAGAAATACTGTCTTCAAGATTATCGGCATTATACTCCATACCCATAATCATATTTAAAAAATCTTTTATTTTTTCATTAGCCTTTTCTACACTAAGACCTTTTAATTCTTCTGTTAACATGGAAGCAGAAGCAAGAGAAATAGAACAACCTGTCCCAATAAATTTAATATCAGTTATAATATTATTTTCAATACACATACTGACGGTAATCTTGTCACCACACGAAGGATTGAGCATTTCCAATTTGTAACTATCCTCTATCACTCCATAATTACGTGGGTGCTTACTGTGATCCAAGATCACTTGTTTATATAAATCTTTTAAATCACTAAAACTCATTATCAAAAAATTCCTTCGTTTCTTTTAATGTTTTAATAAAGAAATCAACTTCCTCTTTTGTATTATAAAAATACAAACTAACTCTGGCAACAGAGTAAACACCTAATTTTTGTAATAACAACTGGGTACATTGATGTCCTGCACGAATACATATACCTTTTTCGTCCAAGAAACTCGTTAAATCATGTGGATGGACACCCCTTAAATTGAATGAAATCAATGATACTTTCTCATTAATATTATCAGTACCATATATATCTATATCTTCAATTTTAGAAAGTTCATCATAAAGGTACTTAGTCAATTCCTTAGTATATTTTTCTATATTTTCTAAATTAAGATTAGTTAAATATTTTATCGTAGCACCAAGACCGGCAGCTTGTGCTAATAACGGCGTTCCCGCTTCAAACTTATCCGGTAAAACTGCCCATGTCGCAGAACGTTCTTCAACAATACCAATCATACCGCCACCAAATTCAACAGGATCAAATTTTTCTAATAATGCTTTTTTCCCATAAAGCACCCCTATTCCGGTAGGACCGCACATTTTATGAGCACTAAACGTCAAAAAATCACAGTTCATTTTCTGAACATCAAGTGTTAAGTGTGGTGCCGATTGTGCCGCATCTACTATAAAATAAATATCTTTATCTTTTAACAATTCCCCTATTTTATAAACAGGATTAATATTACCTAATACATTAGAAGCGTGACAAAGGGAAACAACCTTAGTTTTAGCAGTAATGTAATCTTGCAGTTGATTTATGCTTATTCTACCTTTTTCATCTAGTTCAAGATACTTTAATACAAGATTTTTTCGTTTAGCAAGTTGTTGCCACGGTACAATATTAGCATGATGTTCCATATAGCTAAGAATTATCTCATCACCACTGTTTAACTCTTGTTCTACCATTCTTGCAACAAAGTTTAAGCCCTCAGTAGTCCCACTTGTATAGATTATTTCCTCATAACTTTCAGCATTAATAAAATTTTTTACGAGTTCTTTTGACTCCATATAAATTTTCTCTGATTCATCACCTAAAGTATAAACCGAACGATGAATATTTGAGTTATAATTTTTATAATAATTTGTTATAGCATCTATTACCTGAATAGGTTTTTGAGTAGTTGCACCATTATCAAAAAATACTAACTTATTATCTCCAATTTTTCGCTTTAAAATAGGGAAATCTTCCCTAACACTGCTGAATTTTTCCATATTATACTATTCACTCTCATTATTATTTATTTTTTCATCGATAAGTACAGTTGCCATTTCTTTGATAAAATTAACTGTTAGTTCTGATATAACCGGTGACAAAAAACCATGAACTAATAATCTACTTGATTCTTTTTTTGATAATCCTCTACTTTGCAAATAGTAAAGTTGTTCCTCATCAATTCTTCCAAGAGAAGCACCATGCCCTGCCATAACATCATTTTCATCAATTAACAACATTGGATTAGCATTACCTTTTGCTTCACTTGATAATGTTAACATTCGTGAACTTTGATAAGCATTTGAACCGGTAGCACCTTTTACAATAAATCCCACTCCATTAAAAACAATATGCGATCTATCTAACATAACCCCATGTTGAAGTATATCTCCTTTAGAGTTTAACCCTTGATTTACCACTTCACTATTAAAATATGTTTTTTGTTCTTTTACCCCAAGAGTTACTATTTTTAAGTTAGCCTCCGAACCGTCTCCAAGAATATTAGTAGTATTGTCATGATAAACGTCAGCCTCATCCATAGCTGCTACATTCCAGTTAATAAGTGAATTATCGTTTGTTAATCCACGACGCAAAATAGTCCCTCGTTTTCCTTTCGGTAAATTGGTTATAGAACTATAGTTTACTTTGGCATTCTCTTCTGCTACAACTTCTACTACAATACTAAACGGTGTATCATCATTTTTCAAATTGTTTATATAGTTTTCTACAAAATTAATTGACGAATTTTTACCCGCTTTTATAGTTACATGATTAAATAAACTTTGTTTTTTATCAGTTATTACAATATACTGAATAGGTTCATTAATAACAACATTATCCTTAGTTTCTACAAATAAACCGGCATTTAATAAACTATAGTGAACCGCTGTAACCTTACTTTCTGCATAATCAACAACAGATAAAAAACTATCTTTAATGTGGTCATTATTCATAGCTTCAAAAATATTTTTAATAACCAATTTTTCTTTATACTGTTCAGGAACATTAATATATAGTATTGTATTGTTTTTTTGAATTATAACAATATCGGAATCTTTAATATTATACTTATCTTTTATTTCATTAATATCAATTTTTTCATCAGGAAGCCTTAAATTCGAAAAATCAATATTAAATAATTGCCAACTTTCTAAATTCATAGACTCTAATTTAGGAAAAGGCAAAGTATAACTTTTATACATAGCCAGTTTTCTAATATTTAAAAACCATGTCGGTTCATTTGTATCAGAAAAAACGCTTTTTAAAGTTTTAATACTTAATTTTAACTTATTGTTTTCCATATTAAACCTCTTCTTTTAACCAATCATATCCTTCTTTTTCTAAACGTAATGCCAGTTCAGACCCACCGGTTTTTACAATTTTCCCATTCATTAGTACATGGACAAAATCAGGAACAATGTAATCTAATAAACGTTGATAATGAGTGATAATTAAACATCCAAAATTTTCACCACGCATTTTATTAACGCCTTTAGAAACAACTTTTAATGCGTCAATATCCAGACCTGAATCAATCTCATCTAAAATAGCAAATTTGGGTTCTATCATCATTAACTGTAATATCTCATTACGTTTTTTTTCACCACCTGAAAAACCGTCATTTACATAACGCTGAGACATTTTTAAATCCATATCCAAAAATTTCATTGTTTTATCTAATTTTTTTATATACTTCATCAACGGAATATTATCTTCGCGCTGAGCATTAATCGCAGATTTTATAAACTCGGATGTTGGAACACCCGGTATTTCTGATGGATATTGCATAGCTAAAAATAAACCTGCACGCGCACGTTCATCTACCACCATATCCAATACTTCCTCACCGTCAAGTAAAATACTTCCTCCGTCTACCTCATATTTAGGATGCCCCATTATGGCAGACGCAAGTGTAGATTTTCCGGCACCATTAGGACCCATTACAGCATGAATTTCTCCTGATTTAATTTTTAAATCTAACCCTTTTAAAATTTGTTTTTTATTAATCGATACTTCTAAATCTTTAATATCTAGAACTGACATCTAAAATTTCCTCCATATACTTTTTTGTTATAAAATAATTAAATCAATACCCCATTAATTATAATATTTTTTACTTTAATTATCAAATTTTTAATTTTAAGGAAACTTTTTTAAACGCTTATCAACAGTTTTTCTTAAAAAATCGACTTGCTCATTAAAGGGATTCTATAATGAGATGTAAAGGATATTTTTATACCTTAATATTTATTATACAACCATTATAGATAAATCTCTAATAAGAAAATCGATTTTATATTATTTATACTAAAATTTTTGATATTTCTTCCACTACTTTTTCCTTACCTAATTTTGTAACTGAAGAAAACCCAATCACTGAAATATTATTTGTTAAATCTAATTCTTTTTTTATTTTTGCCATATTTTTTGCAAGTTCATTTTTTGATATTTTATCAACTTTAGTTAGCACTAAAACAAATGGAATTTTATAATAATTCAAAAATTCATTCATTTCTATATCATCTTGTGATGGCTTATGTCTACTATCTACTAAATGTAGTACAAAACCTAAATTTTCACTATTAACAAGATACTCTACTATCATATCGTATAACTTTTCTTGTTCACCTTTGGAAAGTTTAGTATATCCATACCCCGGAACATCAACTAATACTACTTTATTATCTATATCAAAAAAGTTAAGCGTTCTTGTTTTCCCCGGTTTTGATGATACTCTGGCATAGTTTTTTCTTTCTAATATTGTATTAATAAATGTCGATTTACCCACATTTGACCTACCACACATAGCAACTTCCGGTTTATTGTGTTTCGGATATTGTTTTTTAGATACGGCACTTATCATTAAATCAACATTATGAATATTTAACTTTTTCATATTATTCTCCAAACACCACACCAAATACTTGATGAATATTATCTACGGTATAAATAGTCAATCTGTTCAAAACTTCTCTTGGAATATCAATTAAGTCTTTTTTATTTTTAGTTGGAATAATAATAGTATTAATATTCATTTTTTCTGAACTTAAAACTTTTTCTTTTACCCCGCCAATTGGAAGAATTTTTCCATGAAGGGTCATTTCTCCTGTCATAGCAATATTGTTATCAACCGTTTTTTTTGTAAGTGCTGAATATACAGAAGTCGTTATTGTTATTCCCGCTGAAGGACCATCTTTAGGTACTGCACCTTCCGGAACATGAAGATGAATATCTATTTCAGAGAAGTTAATGTCAGAAAGTCCTAACTCCTCCGCATTAGATCTTAAATATGAAATAGCCATTTGTGCCGATTCTTTCATTACATCACCCAGCTTACCGGTAAGAACAATTTTCCCGCTTCCTTTAGAAATACTTGTTTCTATTTCTAAAGTATCCCCTCCTACACTAGTATAGGCTAAACCATTAACTAATCCGATTTGTGGTTCACTATTCTTATCTTTCATATTATATTTTTCAGGGCCAACAAAACTTTCTAAGTTATTGACGCCAACTTTTATTTTTTCTTCACCTTTTAATACACGTAATGCGACTTTTCTACATACCGAAGCAATTACTCTGTCTAAACTTCTAACTCCGGCTTCATAAGTATAACTGTTAATTATCTTATTCACCGCTGCTTTTGAAAATGTAACATTGTTAATTTCTAAACCATTCTCTTTTATTTGTTTTGGTATTAAATATTTAATTGCAATATTCTCTTTTTCTTTTACCGTATAAGATTCTAATTCTATAATCTCCATTCTATCACGGAGCGGTGCCGGAATCATCCCTAAATTATTAGCGGTTGCAATAAATAATACTTGTGATAAATCAAAAGGAATATCCAAATAGTGATCCACAAATTCATTATTTTGTTCAGGATCAATTACTTCCAACATTGCTGCTGCCGGATCTCCCTTTATATCTGAAGCCATTTTATCTATTTCATCCAATAAAATAACCGGATTTTTAGTTTTTACTTTTTTTAAAGATTGAATTAATTTTCCCGGTAAGGCTCCTAAATAGGTTCTTCTATGCCCTCTTATCTCTGCTTCATCTCTTATACCCCCTAAAGATATACGAATAAAACTTCTGTTCATAGAAGTCGCTATTGATTTTGCCAAAGAACTTTTCCCTACTCCCGGAGGACCGGCTAAGCAGAGAATTGGTGATTTCATATCCTCACGTAATTTTTTAACTGCTAAAAATTCCAAAATACGCTCTTTTATCTTTTCCAAACCGTAGTGATCTTCATTTAAGATTTTTTCTGCATTTTTTATATCAATCTCATCTTTAGTAACATTATTCCAAGGAAGTGCAACTACAGTTTCTAAATATGTTCTAATAATAGAATGTTCCGGACTCATTACCGGAGTTTTTTCTAATCTGTCCAACTCTTTCATAAGAACATCTTCATCTTCTTTAGCTAATTTTATATCTAAAATTTGCTTTTTCAATTTTTCTAAATCGTCATCTTCCGGAACAATTTGTTTAAGTTCATCTTGAACTACTTTCATCTGCTCACGTAAAAAATATTCTTTTTGTTGATTATCAATATTTTCTCTAACTTTTTTATCAATTTTACGTTTTAAATCCACACCGGAATCAAGCATATCAAATCCTTTTATAATAGCAGCAACTTTCTTATCTAAACTTAATGAATATAACACACGTTTTTTAAAAAATTTATCAATTGGAAAATACTTAATATTCTTATTAATAAATTTCTCCAAATCATCCGTTTCATAAAGATCTATCTCAAAATTTTCATTAGCTAAGTATGAACTAAGTTCGGTTTTTAATTTTATCAACGCCACATTTTCATTAATATCACCATGTTCAGTTTCTTTTGTGGTTATATCTAAGTATTCTACCATATTATCCTTATATACACCACTTTTCACTTCTGCAACACCGTAACATGAATATTGGTAAATTTTATTTTTCTTATCAACAGTTAATTGACCGTATGTACCAAAGAAAATATTAAAACCTTGTGCATCATACATATCCTCTTCTGAAAATTCCTCATCATAAGTATCGATAAATTTTCGATTATTAGCAATAAAAACGGAAAATTTATCTTTTTTCAATCCTTTTATAGTTTTTAAAAATCTTTTATCCTCTATATCTATTGTGTAAGTATTAGACGGGAAAAATAAATCTTTATGCTCTAATAAATAATATTTACCCAAAACTAACTCCTCTCTCAATCAATTATTTTAATATTGGTTTTGTTTTGTTAATTACATTCTCTTTAGTTACAATACACTCTGTAATATTTTTTTTACTAGGTATATCATACATTACGTCAAGTAATATTTCTTCAATTATAGAACGTAATCCTCTTGCTCCTGTTTTTCTTTTAATTGATTCTTTGGCAATTTCTTCCAATGCTGAATTTTCAAATATTAACTTAACATTATCTAATTCAAATAAGTATTCATATTGCTTTAATACCGAATTTTTAGGTTCTTTTAATACCCTTATTAAATCTTTCTCATCGAGTTCTTCTAAATAACAAATGACAGGTATTCTACCTATAAATTCCGGTATAATTCCAAATTTTACCAAATCTTCATGTTTTACTTTTGAAATAATATCTTCTTCGTCATTAAGCTCATCACTCTTAGTAAAACCAATAATTTTTTCTCCTAAACGACGTTTTATTATTTCTTCAATTCCTGAAAATGCTCCACCGATAATAAATAAAATATCTTTTGTATTTATTTTTATCATTTCTTCTCCGGGGTGCTTTCTTCCTCCTTGTGGCGGCACACTTGCAACCGTTCCTTCCAAGATTTTTAACAATGCTTGTTGAACACCTTCACCGGATACATCACGTGTTATTGAAACATTTTCACCTTTCTTAGCAATTTTATCAATTTCATCAATATAGATAATTCCTCTTTCAGCTCTCTCTATATCATAATTGGCATTTTGAATAAGACGAAGTAAAATATTTTCAACGTCCTCTCCTACATACCCGGCCTCTGTTAAAGTTGTTGCATCGGAAATAGCAAAAGGAACATCTAACATTTTAGCCAAGGTTTGTGCTATTAAAGTTTTCCCTGAACCTGTACTCCCAATTAAAGCAATATTACTTTTTTGCAACTCAATATCGTTATCATCTTTTTTTGTATTTATTCTCTTGTAATGATTGTAAACAGCAACAGCAACTGATTTTTTTGCTTTATCTTGACTTATTACATAATCATTTAGTTTATTCATTATTTCATGTGGTTTTAATAATTTAAATTCTTTTTTTGTTAAATTATTTCTATACTCTAATTCTTCTTCAATCATATCAGAACATAAATCTACACACTCATCACAAATAAATACATCGTTACCTGCAATCATTTTAAACACTTCATCAGTGCTTTTACCACAAAATGAACAATGTATTTTTTTAGTATCGTGTTTCATTAATTACACCTCACAATCTTGAACTTTATAATTCTTTTATCTATCATCATAATTGTATCACAAAGCTCAAAAAGATACACTACATTATACCATATATCCCCTATATTTTCTAGTAATTTTAGTGCAATCTACAAATATTCATGTATCGTTCTTTCTTTTATTTTATCTATTTTAATTTATAAAAATTTCAGAATTTCTATCATAATATGTATTTTTACGTGAAACGATTTATTCCAAATACCTTGATAGAAACTCTGAAAAATTAATATTATAACTATTTTAAAATAATATAAAAAAACAGCAATTTGTTATTTTATCAAAATTGCAATAATAAATTATTTTCTTAAAAAATAAAGGTGTAGATTTTTGCTCTACACCTTTATTTCTTTACGAAGTCTTAATTATAAAATCCTGATATATCATCAGTTAAATCAATTAAGATATTTTTCATTTGTGAATAGTGTTCAAGAATAACTTTATGAGTTTCACGTCCAATACCTGATTTCTTATATCCGCCGAATGGTGCGTGTTCCGGAATTTGATTATAAGTATTAACCCACATTCTTCCGGTTTCAACACTGCGAGCAATATTTAATGCTCTATTAATATTTTTAGAAAATACTGCTCCAGCCAGTCCATATTCACTGTCATTTGCTTGGTTAATAACTTCCTCATCAGATTTGAATTTAATAATTACCGAAACCGGACCAAATACCTCTTCTTGAGCGATACGGCATCCATTATTTATATTAGTAATTAATGTAGGTTTAACAAATGCTCCCTTGTCACAACCATTTTCCGTATATCTTTCTCCGCCTACAAGAATTTCTCCACCTTCTTTTTTAGCAATTTCAATATAGTTAATAATTTTCTCGGCTTGTTTTTCATCAATTTGGCTTCCCATTTGTGTTTCAGGGTTTAACGGATCCCCTATTATAAGTTTAGTAAATCTTTCTTTTACTTTCGCTACAAACTCATCATAAATACCCTCTTGAACAAATATTCTTGAACCGGCACAGCATACTTGTCCTTGGTTAAATAAGATACCTAATTGAACACCGTCTAATGCTTTTTCCATATCTGCATCATCTAAAATAATATTTGCTGATTTTCCACCCAATTCTAATGTTGCAGGTATCAATTTTTCTGCAGCAGCTAAGGCAATTTTTCTTCCAACTTCTGTTGATCCGGTAAATGCGAGTTTATCTAAACCATTATGATTTTTTAGAAACTCACCTGATTTACTTCCACGCCCTGTAACTACGTTTAACACTCCTTTAGGCAATATATCTTGAATTAGTTCTACAAATGTCAACAAGCTAAGTGAAGTTAAACTTGACGGTTTAATAACGATAGTATTCCCTGCTGCCAAAGCCGGTGCAAGTTTCCATGCTGCCATTAAAAACGGAAAATTCCAAGGTATAATTTGCCCAACAACACCTATAGGCTCTCTTAAAATTAGGCTTAAAAATTTTTCATCTAATACCGTTGCTTGTCCTTCATCAGCTAAAATACATCCCGCAAAATATCTAAAATGTTTTGCACTTAGCGGAACGTCAACACTTAAAGTTTCTCTTATCGGTTTACCATTATCAAGTGATTCTGTTATTGCTAACAGTTCCGTATTTTCATCAATTATATCTGCAATTTTATTTAATAAGGCAGCACGTTCGCTAACTGTTGTTTTTCTCCAAGTTTTGAAGGCTCTTCTTGCAGCCGCTACTGCACTATTTACATCTTCTTCAGTCGCATCTGGGAAGTTCGCTAAATACTCTGAATTAGCCGGGTTATAAGATTTCACAACTAATTTATCTGATGAGTCCACCCATTCCCCATCAATATACATTTTAAAATTTTCTTTTTTTAATTTTTCCATCAGAAAATCTCCTTTTTAATTTTTTTATTATAATAACATAACAATGTATGCGTTTCAATTTTTGTGCTTATAAATTTATTATTCATAAAAAATATAGTTTTATATTTTCTTAAATTTAAAATATAAAAAATTAAAACTAACCTTTTTCTTTTTTAAAATTCTATTCATTTTACTCATAATTATAAATAAATAAAATAAACTTTCTTTTTATTACAATTAATTAAAAAGAAAGTTTATAATTTTTTAACAAATTATTTTATTATACGTGTTCTATCAGTTCTCTCAATAGGTGCTGCCGGAGCTGTAATTTCACCAAACGGCATTTGTGCACGTAATACCATATTGGTCGGAATATCCCATTCTTTAGCTACAGCATCATCAATTAATGGATTATAATGTTGGATATTTGCACCTACTCCAGCTTCTGCCAATGCATTCCATACAGCAAATGATGCAATACCTGTTGATTGTTCAGACCATAATGGAAAATTGTCAGCATATGTTGGAAATTGTTCTTGCAATCCTTTTACTACATCATGATCTTCAAAGAATAAAATTGTTCCGTATGCTGCAGAAAAAGTATCTAATTTATCTTTAGTTGTTTTTTTAGCATCTTCATTAGGTAATATTTTAGATAATTCATTAAATGTTATATTCCATAATTTATCGTGGTTATCACCTAACAACACTACTGCATGTGCAGTTTGCGAATTAAAAGCACTTGGTGAATATTTTATTGCATTTTTTATAATTTCTAACACTTTCTCTTCTGAAATTGGAAGGTTTTTTCCTAATGCGTAATTACTTCTTCTTGTTTGATATAATTTTTCTTGTGTCATATTAAAATCTCCTTTTTATTTTTAAATTTTATCTTGCTTCAAGAGCATTTTTGTTTTATAATTTATATATATGATTATATAGTTGTATAAAAAAAATATCAAGTACGTTTTTTTATTATACTTAGTATCTTTTTTGATAGAATTTCATAATATCAATATAAATTTTAATAAAATTCAGGAGGTAAAATATGAAAAACGAAACTTTATTTGGAATTTGCCCATTTTTTACTACACAAAAGATCCTTGCGGGAAAATGGACTATTTTGATACTTCATATTCTTAGTAATAAAGAAAAAAGATTTAATGAATTACAACGTGAACTTGGAGAAATTACTCAAGCTACCTTAACTAAACAACTTAAACAACTGGAACATGACGGTCTTATTCATCGTGAAGTTTACGCTCAAGTTCCCCCAAAAGTTGAATATAGTTTAACATCAATAGGAAAAAATTTTCAAAAAGTTCTTGATGAATTGGAAAATTGGGGTGCTGATTATATTGAATATTTAAAAACAACAGCTCAAAAATCGTAAGGTAAAACTATGGATACAGCACAAAAAATTAGAAATTATCTACCGTATCTAAGTGAAAAACAACTCGAAATACTTTTTAATATTATTTTATCTTGGCAAAATAATGTAGCCACCATAGAAACTAATGAAAAAATAGTAGAAGAAATTTACTCCAAAACGGTAGAGAAAATAGAAAATCCATTTATTAACTTATCAAACGAAGAATTACTGGAAGAATATGGTCCGTTATTTTACAACTTTAAAGGTGTAAGCTCTCCAAATGATATTGAAATAAATCATCAAAATAGTTATAAAAAAATTTATACAGAAAATTTAACTGATCAAGAAGAGGATATTTCCGGTAATAAATTTACTTCACAGCATAAAAAAAATTCTATCGACGATGATTTTGATCCGTTATTTCCAAATAATAATTTTGATACTCTATCTAAAAATATAAAATCAAAATATGATGATTTGGATTTTTCAACATTAATATCAAAAAAACCGAAGTAACATTTTCTATTACTTCGGTTTCATATTATCCGGAATTTCTTAAACCTGTTGCTATTCCGTTTATTGTTATATGAATTGTATTTATTTGAGAATCAGGAATTTCTCCTTGTCTTGCACGTCTTATAAGTTCTATTTGTACATAATTTAATGTATTAAAATATGGTAATCTATGCTCTAAACTTTGTGTTAAATAGAAATTATCTTCTAAAAAATTACTATGTTTAGAAATTTTTAAAACAACCTCTTTTGTTAAATTCCATTCTTTTAAAATTTCACTATACACTTTTTTTGTTTTTTCATCACTACAAAGATTTGCATATTCTTTTGCAATCCCCATATCTGCTTTTGACATCACCATATCAACATTTGACAATAATGCTTTGAAAAATGGCCATTGTTCGTACAGTTCTTGAAGAAAAGAGAGATTTTTACTATCTTTTTTTATAAAATTAGAGAATGCTGTTCCTACTCCATACCAACCGGGTAACATTATTCTACTTTGCGACCATGAAAATACCCAAGGTATAGCACGAAGTCCACCTATATCCGTAATTTTTTTACGTGATACCGGTCGTGAGCCGATATTTAAACTGGAAATTTCTTTTATTGGAGTAGCCTCAAAGAAATAATTATAAAATTCTTTATTTTCAAAAACTAATTTTCTATATGTTTTATAACTATCTGTAACAATTTCATCCATTACATTTGTAATTTTTCTATATAAACTCTCATCTAATTCTACTTTATCAGAATTCATTCTTTCTATTACTGCCGAGAATAATGTTTCCAAATTATAGTAAGCGGCATCTTTATTGCCGTATTTTGCTCCTATTACTTCACCTTGTTCTGTTAATCGAATTCTATCTTGTAGACTACCTAGCGGTTGTGATACTATCGCATCATAACTGGGACCACCACCACGACCGACAGTTCCTCCACGTCCGTGGAAAAATGTTATTTTTATTCCATGTTTATCGCCTAATAAAGCCAGTTTTTGTTGAGCCTTATATAAAGACCAACCCGAAGATAAATAACCTCCGTCTTTATTACTATCAGAATAACCTAACATTATTTCTTGATAATATTTGTTATCTTTAATCCATTCTTTAACTATATCCAATTTCAAATAATTATCCATTACTTCATATGAATTTTCTAAATCCTCAATAGTTTCAAA
Source organism: Gemella massiliensis (assembly GCF_900120125.1). Lineage (NCBI taxonomy): Bacteria > Bacillati > Bacillota > Bacilli > Caryophanales > Gemellaceae > Gemella > Gemella massiliensis. The sequence goes on along the minus strand of NZ_LT635546.1, from coordinate 350,105 downwards.
TAATGGGACAAGTTGAAGCCTTGCAAAATCTTTTCCTACTAATCCAACTTCTTTTAACATGATAGCAAGTTCTAACAAATCCGAAATACTTGTTGTATGTGAAATAATACTTTGCTTAATAATATTATCGCCTAACTTGTCTTTTAAAATTCTTGCAGTTCTAAAAATTTCAAGTTCTTTATTTAACTGTTCTGATTGTTTTGAATTATCCCCGATACTGAGCGGTCTGGGATCTTCAACTAATTGCTTTAATAACACTTTACATTTATCTTTTTCCGGTAAATCGCTGTAATTTTTCACTATATTGGCATTTCTTAATAGTTCATCTACACAAACTTCGTGAACACTGGAATCTTGCCTCATATCAATACTTGCCAAATAAAAGCCGAAAATTTTTACGATATTTAATAATTCTTCAAATTCTCCGGTTATAAATACTTCCCCATTATTTTCCAAAAGAGAATTTTTTATGACTTCTAAATCTTTTTCAAATTCACAGGTTGTTAAATAAATATTTTCTGATTTTATATCGTTTAATAAATAATTTTTTGTATTTAATAGTTTTTCTTTAATGTAAAAAATAGATTTTCTATAAAGTTCTTTTTCCCTATATTCAGAAACATCTGTTGATTTTTCTGAAAGACTTCTCAATTCATCACTTACGTTAATAAATTGAGAAGAGATAGAAAATGTTCTATACAGATTTTCTAATTTTACAACATAATAATCTAATATTACTTCACATTGTTTCATAGCTGAAAGTTTTAATGTTTCTGCAGTTACATAAGGATTTCCGTCACGGTCTCCTCCTATCCACATTCCCATAGTAATTGGTGTTTCATTCATTAAAGAAATATTATTTTCTTTAAGTAAATTTTTATATTCTGTCATTAGGGTAGAAATTGCTTGAATAAAAGAACGATTATAATATTCAAGAACATTAGTTATTTCATTTGATACTTTTAATTTTTTTTCACGAATAGTATCACTTTGTAAAATAATCTCTATATGTTTTTGAAGACTATTTCTCCATTTCGTTTCATTTATGAGCCCTTGCTTAATATCACGGTGTTTTCTAAGCAGTGAATGTATCTCTTCGGTTAAATCCAACATAGACTTTCTTTGAACCTGTGTAGGATGAGCAGTTAAAACGGGAACAACATTTATATTCTCTAATATAGTATTATCCGTTATTTTTTCTATTGCCGTTTTAAGTTTTCCTATATAATTTTCACCGGCATTATTTTTGTAATTTACTTCAAATGCCAAATCTACATCTTCCGCTATATTTATAAGAAGCGGCAATACTGAGAAAAATTTTGCTACTGTATACATTTCCTCTTTTGTTAAATCTTTTACAACAGTATTTAATTCATCATATTTTTTGTTATCCGCCAATTTTTTTAATGTCATAATTTTTTTAAAAGTTTCTTCTGATGTCATTTTTCTAGTGGCTTCCAACAACATTTCAGTCAATAGCTGAATCTCTTCTTGAACAATATTTTCGTTAATACTACTCTCTAATCTCGTACTTTGCATGTAATACTCCTTAGTATTTTTATATGAAATTTAATAGCATATATCCATTATATAGCTTTTTAAAGAAGAAAACAATTTATTTTTTGATATTTCCCAGTTTTTTTCTTAATTTGCAAACTTTTATGACCATTTTTGTCAAAATGTTCTGATTTTAGAAAAAATAACTAATTATTTTATATTTTAACAACAAAAAGTTATACTAAAATAATGACCACCCCTGAAAAGGGGTGGTTTTCTCTTCGGGTATAACCCTTTGTTACTAACACGCACCTCAAGACGCTGGCTTTCACATTTGTTCAAGCCCTATTGTATTTTTACGCCCGCTACCCGTCAAACGGGTTTATCTATTTTTTCTTATTTCCAAATGGATTTGTATATTCTTTTGTTGTCAGTTTATCTATTGCAATATCATGCGCTTCTTGATCTTTGATGTATTTTCTTATTGTACCTTCATTCAAACCTACAGTACTTACATAGTATCCTTCTGCCCAAAACTTTCTATTCCCATACTTATACTTCAGGTTTGCATGCATATCAAATATCATCAGTGAACTTTTTCCTTTCAAATATCCCATAAAACTTGATACACTATATTTTAGTGGTATTGATAACAGCAAATGTATATGATCTGGCATTATATGTCCTTCTATTATTTCCACTCCTTTATACTTACATAACCTTTTTATTATATCTACTATATCTCGTTTGTATTGATTAAATTCTATTTTTCGTCTATACTTAGGGGTAAATACAATATGGTATTTACATATCCACTTTGTATGCGATAAACTATTATGTTTATTTGCCATAATTAAAATCATCCTTTCTTTATTTTAGTGCTTGAACTACTCTTATTTTATCAAGAAAGGATGATTTTTCAATTGTTTAACTCTTTTCTCGCACCCGCATAGCGGGTGGTTTATTGTTTCGGAGACTTCGCCTCCTCAACTGGCTAAAGCCATTAATGAAAAGGATTTAGTCCTGTTATGACAAAACTAAATCCTTCGTATAAACTTTCTAACTGCTTTTTATGATCGGTAGTCATGTAATATAATCAATTTTACATCAGATTATTCTTCTTCATAATTTTCTTCTTTTTCTGCTAATGTAACTGTCGCCACTTTTTGATCATCAACTAAATTGATTACTTTAACCCCTGTTGCTGTACGCCCTAGTGTACTAATTGTTGAAATATCAATTCGAATAATAACACCTTGGTTTGTCATTACCATTAGATCTTCGTTACCTGCAATTGATTTTACCGCAACGATTTTACCTGTTTTCTTCGTAACTTTTGCTACTTTGACACCTTTTCCTCCACGGTTAATTACATTAAATTCCGTTGATTTAGATATTTTACCAATACCATTTTCGGTTACAGTCAAGATTTTTTTCGTTTCATCTACTACTTCCATGCCAATAACATAATCATCTAAACCGAGTGTAATACCTTTCACACCACGACTCACCCGTCCCATGGTACGTACTTTTTCTGCATTAATACGAATTGCTTGCCCATTAGCTGTTACAATCATAATATCTTGTTCATCAGTAATTCGTTGAACATCTATTAGAGAATCACCGTCATCAAGTTTAAGTGCTATTTTCCCTTTTTTAAGAATACTTGCGTAATCACCGAGTTTAGATTTTTTAATAATACCAAACTTAGTAGAGAAAATTAGATTTGTTCCTTCTTCTTGTAAGTCGGAAATGGCAATAATAGAATTAACTTTTTCTTCTTTTTCAATTTCAAGAAGATTTATTATCGGTATTCCTTTTGATTGTCTACTCATTTGATTAACTTCATATCCTTTAAGTGTGTATACCTTACCTTTATCTGTAAAGAATAATATATGATCATGAGTTGAACAACTTAACATATATGCGATATTATCTTCATCATTTGTTGTCATTCCATTAACACCACGTCCACCACGTCCTTGAGATTTATATGTACTAGCTGCTAAACGTTTGATATATTGATTGTGTGATAATGTAATAATTATTTGTTCTTTTTCTATTAAATCTTCATTATCTATCGTATCAACTTGTCCTTCAATTATAACACTACGACGTGAATCTCCATATTTTTCTTTTATTTCGAGTAACTCTGTTTTAACAATTTCACGAACACGATCTTCTTTATTCAAGATATCTTGTAAATCTTTTATTAAATTCATTAATTTACTATACTCATCTTCAATTTTTTCACGTTCTAACCCTGTTAAACGTTGTAGTCGCATATCTAATATAGCTTGTGCTTGAATATCAGATAAATCAAATTGTTTTATTAATCCTGTTTTGGCCTCTTCTGTTGTCTTAGAACCGCGAATTAAACTAATTATTCTGTCGATATTATCAAGGGCAATCCTTAATCCTTCTAAAATATGAGCACGATCTTGTGCTTTTTTGAGATCAAATTTCGTTCTTCTTACTACAACTTCTTTTTGATGTTCTAAATAATAATATAGTGCCTCTTTTAAATTTAATAACTTAGGTACACCGTTTACAAGAGCAATCATATTCACACCAAATGAACTTTGTAGAGGCGTCAATTTATAAAGATTATTTAAAATTACATTACTGTTAACATCTCGGCGTAATTCAATAACAATACGAATTCCTTTCAAACTACTTTCATCACGTAAATCTGTTACACCTTCTATTTTTTTATCACGGGCTAATTCCGCTATTTTTTCTACCAATTTTGCTTTATTTACCTGATAAGGTATTTCTGTAATAACAATACGTTCTTTCCCATTTTTCATCTGCTCAATTGCAGTTTTACCACGCATAATAATTGAACCACGTCCGGTATTATATGCTTTAACTATGCCGCTACGCCCCAGTAAATATGCTCCGGTTGGAAAGTCCGGTCCTTTTATTTTTGTCATTAGTTCCGCTATTGTTATATCAGGATTATCGGACAGTGCCACAATACCGTCAATAACTTCTCCTAAATTATGCGGTGGAATATTTGTAGCCATACCTACTGCGATACCGCTACTTCCATTTACTAATAAGTTAGGTATTTTGGCCGGCAATACTTTTGGTTCTTTTTTGGTACCGTCATAGTTATCTTGCATATCAACAGTATTTTTATTTATATCACGTAACATTTCGGATGCGATTTTACTCATACGTGCTTCTGTATAACGCATTGCAGCAGCACCATCTCCGTCAATAGAACCAAAGTTTCCTTGCCCGTCAACCAGCGGATAACGACTATTAAAATCTTGTGCTAAACGAACGATTGTTCCATATGTTGCAGAATCACCGTGAGGGTGATATTTTGCCATTACTTCCCCTACTACCGCTGCACTTTTTCTATAAGGTTTATCATATGTTAGTCCTAATTCATTAAAGGCATATAATATTCTTCTATGTACAGGTTTTAAACCATCACGTACATCCGGCAATGCACGTGAGACAATAACACTCATTGAGTAATCCAAGAAAGAATTTTCAATTTCTGTTGTTATGTTTCTCAAGGTAATATTATTTTTATTATCTTCCATGTTCTATCCTTTCGTATTAAACATCTAAATTAATAACATTCAACGCATTCTCTTCAATAAACTTACGTCTAGGTTCAACTTTTTCACCCATTAAGACCTCAAACGCCGCATCTGCACGTTGTGCATCATCAATACTTACTTTATACATTAAACGATGTTCCGGATCCATTGTTGTAGCCCATAATTCTTCAGCATTCATTTCTCCAAGACCTTTATATCGTTGAACGGCATATTTTTTATCTTTAGCATATTCTTCAATATGCTCTTTTAATTCCTCCTCTGTATGTGAATAATATTCTTTTTTCCCAACTTTTAAACCATATAATGGCGGTCTTGCAATATAAACATATCCTGCATCAATTAATTCTTTCATGTATCTAAAGAAGAATGTTAATAACAACGTACGAATATGACTTCCGTCAACATCAGCATCAGTCATAATTACAATTTTATGATAACGTAATTTGTCAATATTTAATGTTTCTCCAATTCCCATTCCTACAGCCGTAATTAAAGAACGAATTTCATCACTAGATAATACTTTATCTATTCTTACTTTTTCCACATTTAAAATCTTACCTTTTAATGGTAAAATAGCTTGAAAAGTGCTGTTACGTCCAAGTTTTGCACTTCCTCCTGCAGAATCTCCTTCGACTAGGAATAATTCACATTCGGTTGCATCTTTGCTGGAACAATCAGCTAATTTCCCCGGTAAATTTGTAAATTCTAAAGCATTTTTACGACGTGTTGATTCACGAGCTTTTTTAGCGGCAATTCTTGCACGTGATGCTTGTAATCCTTTTTCGACAATAATTTTTGCAGTTTTAGGATTTTCCAGTAAAAATCTATCTAACTCTTCTGAAAATAATTTATTAGTTATGGTACTCATTTCTGAATTTCCAAGTTTTGTTTTTGTCTGTCCTTCAAACTGTGGATTAGGATGTTTTATGGAAATAATAGCAACAAGACCTTCCCTAACATCATCACCTGTTAATGATTCTTTTTCTTTAATCAGTTTATTTTTCTTTCCATAAGAATTAATAATTCGTGTTAAGGCTGTTTTAAACCCACTTTCATGGGTCCCGCCTTCATGGGTATTAATGTTATTTGCATAACTTAAAACATTGCTGGCGTAACCTGTATTATATTGCATTGAAATTTCAACCTCTTTGCCATCCATTTCTCCTTGAACATAAATTGCCTCATGCAGAGCATCTTTGTTCTCGTTAAGCATTTCAACATATTCCAATAATCCGCCTTCATAACAAAACGATTCTTCTTTTTCTTGCCCTTCTCTTTCATCTTTAAGAATAATCGTAATTCCCTTATTTAAGAATGCAAGTTCACGAATACGCATACGTAAAATATCATATTCATACTCCGTTGTTTCTTGGAAAATTTCTGGATCAGCTTTAAAACGAACTGTTGTCCCTGTTTTATCAGTTACACCGACAACCGTAATATCTTGTACAACTTCCCCACGTTGAAACTTCATCAAATAAATATGACCATCACGATGAACGTACGCCTCCAAGTCGGTAGATAGAGCGTTAACTACACTAGCCCCAACTCCATGAAGTCCTCCGGATACTTTATAACCGCCACCGCCAAATTTACCACCGGCATGTAATACTGTTAAAATTACTTCTAATGCAGGTTTTCCCGTTTGTTCCTGAATATCAATCGGAATACCACGTCCGTTGTCCTCTACTCTTATCCAATTATCTTTTTCAATCGCAACAGTAATCGTATCACAATACCCTGCTAACGCTTCATCAATAGAGTTATCTACTATCTCCCAAACAAGATGGTGTAACCCTTTACTTGATGTTGAACCAATATACATACCGGGTCTTACCCTAACAGCTTCAAGCCCCTCAAGAACTTGAATCTGGTCAGCATTATATTCTTGCATTTCTTTTTTCTCTACCATGATTATTCCTTTCATCTTATTACATTTATCATTTTAACTAAATATAACTTTCTTTACTATAAAATATTATCATTCATCTTTGAATAATTACAAAATATTTTTTTAATAACTTGTTTCACTAACATTACCCTGTTTTATATAAAATACCTTAGATTTTTTTAATAATTCCTCTTTTATCTCAGTTATTGAAGGTGTTGTTATAAAAGTTTGAACATTTTCATTAATTGCATCCAACAACTTTTGCTGACGTGTTTTATCAAGTTCACTTAAAACATCATCTAACAGAAGTACCGGATAAGTTTCTGTTTTCTGTTTCAGATAATCTATTTCTGAAAGTTTTAGCGATAAAACAATACTACGTTGTTGCCCTTGTGAAGCATAGACCTTTGCATCTAAATTATTAATATAGAAAATTAAATCATCATGATGCGGACCTACCTTTGTACTTCCACGCATAATATCATCAAATGATTTTTTCATCATATTTTCAACAATATTTTCTTCAGTAAATCTTTTATCATCAATATTTTCAATGCTAAGTTGTTCTAAAATAGAACTTTTATACCTTATTTCTAATTTCTCCGTACCATTCGAAATATTATTCATATTATCCTTTGCAAGTTTTGCTATATCTCTTACAAAATTAACACGCTCTTTTGTGATATACATAGCAATTTTTACCAATTGAGATGTTAAAGTTTCAAGATACGTTAATGCTAACTCATCTTTCGGATTTTTTCTCATATCTTTTAAATAAGCATTACGCTGTCTTAACAAATGCTGATACATAAGATTATATCTATGATATACTCTTGAGAATTGATAAAATTCTCTATTAATAAATTCTCTTCTTAGCACCGGAGAACCTTTTACAATTTGTAAATCCTCCGGAGAAAATAAAACGACATTAAGTTCACCCACAAAGTCTGTGAGTTTTGTTCTTTTTATTCCTGCTATCTTTGCATTTTTTCCCTTATTGCTTATTCCAAGCATAATATTTATATTTCTATTTCTTTTGTTCAGTACACAAGACATCGCTGTTGCACTTTCTCCAAATTTAATACATTCACTATCACTTTTAGTACGATAACTTTTCCCCAGTGCTAAACAAAAAATAGCCTCTATTAAATTTGTTTTACCATTAGCATTATCACCGACTAAAACATTAAGAGAGGGATGTAACTCCAATCCAAGTGCTTCATAATTTCTAAAATAAAGTAATTTTAATTCTCTAATTTTCATTACTAATTAAAAATTCTTTATTTTTTATCTTTACTATGTCACCTGAATATAGTTTTTTCCCTCTACGCTGTTCTAATTCATTGTTTAAAAATACATCTTCTTCCGAAAGAAAAAACTTTGCCTGTCCTCCGGAATTAATAAAGTCTTCCATTTTTAAAAATTGAGATAAAGTAATATACTCATTATCAATTACTACTTTTTTCACTTTACACCTCCTGTAAAATTTAAAAAAAATATTTTGTATATAAATATATTTTATACTCTTTAATTATATCAAAAAACAATTTTTTTTTCAAGGAAACATGTTATATTAACTTCATTTTTTCTATCTATTTTTCAATTATATCAACCATTTTTTTGATATATTCTTTTAGGTAAATTAACATAAAATTTAAAATGTTTATGATAATATTTTTTTACTAATTCCATCTAAAAAATAGGATTTTAATATACTAATTTATAATTCCAATTTTTTTGTTGAAAACTTTTTCATTTTACATAAACAAGCTAATATTATATAATATGGGTGATTTAAAATTAAGAGTGAGTGATATATATGTATAAAAAAGAAAAACTGGAAAAAATTCTCGAAGAAAAAATAATTACCATGATAGAAACAAGCTATGGTATTACTAACAAAAATTACATCGTTCATACTGAGCAAAATAGTTATTTTTACAGAACACAAAAAGATGATACTAAACTTGTTAATAAAGAAAACGAAAAAGAAGCCATTAAATTATTAAAAAATGAACCGTATTTTCTTAATGTAATTCATTATAATAATAACAACCTTATTACACCATACCAAAAAAATTCTAAAACATTTATCTCGCAAAAAAATTTATCCAACATCATCGAAATAGCAAAGTTGCTTAAGAAGTTTCATTCGAAAAAATTTCAGGCAGAAAATTCTTTCAATATAGTTGATACTTTTTACTCTTATTTCAATCTTATTGATGAATTGGATATTGATAATTTTATTTATTTGGTTGATGAAATAAAAAAGGTTTATAAACCTGACAGATTATGTCATAATGATTTAGTTGAAGGGAATTTTTTATTTACTGAAAATAATCTGTTTTTAATAGATTATGAATATGCCGGGCAAAATGATTATTACTTTGATATTGCCAGTTTCATATCAGAAAATGAACTGGATTATCAGGAAACAATCACTTTCCTCAAAGCATATTTCACAGATAAACAATGTGATTTTAATAAACTAGATATTTTCTTGCGTTTTTGCGATTTATTATGGTACACTTGGGCTACTCTACTTTATGAAAAACGTGGCGAAGAAATTTATCATGAGATTGCCGTAAAGAAATATCAGAGCCTTAAAACTCCTCGAAAAATTATTTATTAAATAAAGATAAAAAGAAACTAACCTAATTGCTAGTTTCTTTTTATCTTTATTATTTAGCTAATGCTGCTTTTGCTTGTTCACAAATGCTTGAAAAAGCTTGAGCATCATGAATAGCTATTTCTGATAACATTTTTCTATTAATATCAATACCTGCAACTTTTAGACCGTTCATTAAACGACTGTATGATAGTCCGTTTAATCTAGCAGCAGCATTGATACGAACGATCCATAATCTTCTGAAATTACGTTTAGTTTGACGACGATCTCTAAACGCATACATTCCAGATTTCATTACTTGTTGTTTTGCTACTTTGAATAATGTATGTTTTGATCCAAAATAACCTTTAGCTAATTTCAAAACTTTTTTACGACGACGACGAGTCACTGTTCCACCTTTTACACGTGGCATATCTAATTCCTCCTTTAGTATAACTTATAAATAAGTATTTACATTATAAATTCTATATTACTTAACTAATAAAGTTCTAATACGTTTGTAATCACCACGAGATACTAATGATGCTTTACGTAAGTGACGTTTTTGTTTAGTAGTTTTTCTTGAAAACCAGTGAGATGTATAAGCACGGCTACGTTTTAACTTACCGTTAGCTGTTTTTTTCACACGTTTTGCTAAACCACGGTGAGATTTCATTTTTGGCATTATCAAATTCCTCCTATATTAAACCTTTATTTCTCTTTTTTTGGTGCTAGAACTAAAAACATACTGCGACCTTCCATTTTAGGTTTTTGTTCGACAGTTGCTATATCGCTAGCTTCGTTAGAAAAGTTTTCTAAAACTTTCTGTCCAATTTCTTTATGGGTGATTGCTCTCCCTTTAAAGCGAATAGAAACTTTTACTTTATCTTCTTTTGCTAAGAATTTTTTAGCATTTTTTAATTTAGTTTCAAAATCGTGTTTTTCTATCGTAGGAGATAAACGTATCTCTTTTGTTGTAACGATTTTCTGTTTCTTACGTGCTTCTTTTTCTTTTTTCTGTTGCTCAAATTTGAATTTACCATAATTCATAATTTTAGCAACCGGTGTTTTTGCATTAGGTGCAACTAAAACGACATCTAAATTCATTCTTTCTGCTATTTGCAATGCCTCTGCTTTAGATTTTACTCCTAATTGTTCTCCGTTTTGACTAATTAAAAGAAACTCTTTCGCTTTAATACCTTCATTTACTTGTGCAGTATCTTTACTAATGACCAGCACCTCCTATTTATAAAATTCATTAAATACTAAAAGCAAATAAAAAGCTGGGTGCAAAACACCCAGCATAAAATTCTACATTTCATCTACATAAACCTGAACAATCAACATTGGCAGGTGAGAAACGGGTGCTTCTACTTTTGTATTCAACATTATCTATTGTACATATTTATTTAATGTTTGTCAATAGAAATATCAAAACTTTTTTATATTCTATATTTCTATCACATTTTTAATTAAATAGTTTCTAATTCATCGTGTAATTCTTGTTCAATGGGTTTACTTAATTCTTGTTCCATTTCTTGCTCTAAATCTTCTTCATATTGAACATCAATGTTGTTATATCTAGGCATACCGGTACCGGCAGGTATCAATTTACCAATAATAACATTTTCTTTAAGTCCCATCAACATGTCGGTTTTACCTTTAACCGCCGCATCTGTAAGAACCCTTGTTGTTTCTTGGAATGACGCTGCTGATAAGAAACTTTCCGTTTCTAAAGATGCTTTTGTTATACCAAGAATAACAGGTTTCGCTGTTGCCATATTTCCACGATGTTTAAGAATTTTTTTATTCTCATCAGTAAACCTATGAATATCTACTAATGAACCCGGTAACAAGTCGGTATCTCCTGCATTGATAACACGCACTTTCCTCAACATTTGTCTTACCATTACTTCAACGTGTTTATCACTAATTTCAACCCCTTGCATACGGTAAACTTTTTGTACCTCTGTCAATAAGTAACTTTGTACAGCTTCCAATCCTGCAATAGAAAGTAATTCTTTGGGTTCAATAGACCCTTCAGTTAATGCTTGACCACGTTTAACCTCATCGTTTTCCTTAACTAACATACGACTTGTACCGTAATCTTGATACTCTCTTTCCTCTCCAATTTCACTTAATACAAATATTCTACGAATATGATTATTATCCACTTCTACTTTTGTTACAGTTCCATCTACCTCTGAAATTAAAGCTTTCCCTTTTGGATTACGTGCTTCGAATAATTCTTGAATACGAGGTAAACCTTGAGTAATATCTGCACCTGCTACCCCTCCGGTATGGAATGTACGCATCGTAAGCTGTGTTCCCGGTTCTCCAATAGACTGAGCAGCTATTGTACCTACTGCTTCTCCTACTTCAACTTTTTCTCCAGTTGCTAAGTTTTTACCATAGCATTTCTCACAAACTCCATGACGACTATTACATGTAAACGCCGAACGAATTACAACACTTTCGATACCGGCTTTTTCTATTTCTTTCGCTGTATCTAACGTGATTAATTCACCATCTTCAACGATGACTTTACCGGTTTCCGGATGAACAACAGTTTCTTTACTGTATCTTCCCTCTAAGCGTTCTTGCAAACTCTCAATTTCATCAGTTCCATTTCTAAGTGCTGCCACTCTTAAACCTCGAGATGTTCCACAATCATTTTCACGAACAATAACATCTTGGGCAACATCAACAAGACGACGTGTCAAATACCCTGAATCAGCAGTTTTTAATGCCGTATCTGCAAGTCCTTTACGTGCCCCATGAGAAGAAATAAAGTATTCCAATACTGTAAGTCCTTCTTTAAATGATGAACGTACCGGCATTTCCATGATTCTACCTGATGGAGATGCCATAAGTCCACGCATACCGGCAAGTTGAGTAAAGTTTGACGCATTACCACGTGCTCCCGAATCACTCATCATATAAATTGGGTTAGTCGCAGGAAGAGAGTCCATAAGTTGATCTTGGATAACATCCTTAGCTTTTGCCCATTGTGCAATAACATTTTGATAACGTTCTTCTTCCGTTAATAAACCACGTCTAAATAGATTAGTGATTTTATCAACATTTTCTTGTGATTCTGCAAGAATATCATATTTATTTGGTAAGACAAACACATCACTTACCCCAACGGTAATACCAGCTCTTGAAGAATACTTAAATCCTAAGTCTTTCATTCTATCCAACATCATAGATGTTTCGGTAATATGGAATCTATTAAAAATTTCTGAAATAATTTTTGACAAGAAACCTTTTTTAAATGGTATTGCGGTTTCTTTTTCTTTAATATAGGCTTTAAGCCCGCCTTCTGATAATTCACTTGTTGCAACAAAGTATTTTTTCGGTGTTGCTACCTCCAAGTTATCTTTAGTTGGTTCATTTAAAAATGGAAAGCCGGCCGGAAGTATATCATTAAAAATAACTTTACCAATTGTTGTAATTAATAATTTTTTATTTTGTTCTTCTGTAAATGTCGGATTATTGAATGATTTTGCTGCAATACCAACACGAGTATGTAAATGAATATACCCGTTTTGATATGCCATTCTTGCTTCGTCAGCATCTTTAAAAATCATACCTTCACCGATTGCTCCCGGTCTTTCTAATGTTAAATAATAGTTACCGAGAACCATGTCTTGAGACGGTGTAACAACAGGTTTTCCATCTTTTGGGTTAAGAATATTTTGTGCAGCCAGCATTAACATACGTGCTTCAGCCTGTGCTTCTTTTGATAGCGGCACGTGAACAGCCATTTGGTCACCGTCAAAGTCAGCATTAAACGCTGTAGTTACAAGTGGATGCAATCTTATCGCACGACCTTCCACTAAAATCGGTTCAAAAGCTTGAATACCTAATCTGTGCAATGTCGGTGCACGGTTAAGTAATACCGGGTGTTCACGAATAATATCTTCCAATATATCCCAAACGTGATCTTCCATTCTTTCAATTTGATTTTTTGCGTTTTTAATATTATTCGCCAATTCACGTTTTACTAATTCTCTCATTACAAACGGTTTAAACAATTCAAGCGCCATTTCTTTCGGTAATCCACATTGATACATTTTCAAATTCGGTCCAACTACGATAACTGAACGACCAGAGTAATCAACACGTTTACCTAGTAAGTTTTGACGGAAGCGTCCATGTTTACCTTTAAGCATATTAGATAACGATTTTAAAGTTCTGTTGCCGGGGCCGGTAACCGGACGACCACGACGACCATTATCTATCAAAGCATCTACTGCTTCTTGTAACATACGTTTTTCGTTTTGAACGATTAAGCCGGGTGCTTTTAATTCTATAAGTTTTTTCAAACGGTTATTACGATTAATAACACGTCGATACAAATCATTTAAATCACTCGTTGCAAAACGTCCACCGTCCAACTGAACCATTGGACGTAATTCAGGAGGTATAACAGGTAAAACGGTCATAATCATCCACTCCGGTTTATTTCCGGAATTTTTAAACGCTTCAAACACTTCTACACGTTTAATAATTTTAACAATTTTTTGTCCTGATTTATAATTACTCTCACTTAATTCTTTAAGTTCATTTTTTAAATCTCTTAATTCTTTTTCAATATCTAACTCTGCCAATAAATCACGGATAGCTTCCGCTCCCATTTTAGCTACAAATGAGTTAGCGCCGAATGTACTACGTGCCTCACGAACTTCACGCTCTGAAACAATTTGTTTTTTCATAAAGTCCGTTTCACCCGGATCAATTACAATATATGAAGCAAAATAGATTACTTCTTCTAATTGTCTGGGACTAAGATCCAATAGCAGACCCATACGGCTTGGTATTCCCTTGAAATACCAAATATGGCTGACCGGAGCTGCTAAATCCAAATGCCCCATTCTTTCTCTACGTACTTTTGATAAAGTAACGTCAACACCACATTTATCACATTTTATATTTTTATATCTTACCCTTTTGTACTTACCGCAAGCACATTCCCAATCTTTTGTTGGTCCGAAAATTCTTTCACAGAACAACCCATCATTTTCCGGTTTTAAAGTTCTATAATTTATCGTTTCCGGTTTTTTAACTTCTCCATAAGACCAACTTCTTATTTTTTCAGGAGAGGCTAAACTAATTTTCATATATGCAAAATTATTTACGTCTATCAAGGAGCATACCTCCTTTATTATTTTGTATAATAGCCTTGAATAGTATTTTGTGATTCATTGTAAAATTTTTATTTTTCATTATCAAAATCTTCTTCGATTTCTTCATCTTCTATATCTTCTACATCATCATATTCATCATTATTTGACAGCAATAAGTCAGCTAGTGATTGATAACCGCTATTTTCATCAACTTCCTCATTTTCTTCGTCTTCAGTATCAATATCTACATCTTCATCAGTTTCTTCATTCTTAACTTCATCTTCTTTTTTTTCATGTAAGTGTCCTAAACCTGTATGAAAATCTATAGTATCGCCTAGGTCTATATCACCCATATCCACTTCATTATCATCATTATCCATTACTCTAAAGTCCATACCTAAGGCTTGAAGTTCTTTCATAAGAACACGGAACGATTCCGGTACTCCGGGACGCGGAATATTCTCACCTTTAACAATAACTTCATAAGTTTTAATACGACCGTTCGTATCATCTGATTTGTAAGTCAAGATTTCTTGAAGTGTATAAGCTGCACCATATGCTTCTAATGCCCATACCTCCATCTCACCAAATCTTTGTCCACCAAATTGTGCTTTACCTCCAAGAGGTTGTTGCGTTACCAATGAATATGGACCAATTGAACGTGCATGAAGTTTATCATCAACCATGTGAGCAAGTTTAATCATATACATAACTCCAACTGAAACACGACTATCAAACGGTTCACCGGTACGCCCGTCATAAAGAACCGTCTTAGCATCTTTTGCCATACCGGCCTCTGCCACAGTTGACCAAACATCATCATCACTAGCACCGTCAAACACCGGTGTCGCTACGTGGATACCGAGTTGTTTAGCCGCCATACCTAAATGAAGTTCTAATACTTGTCCAATGTTCATACGTGACGGTACTCCAAGTGGATTTAACATAACATCAACGGGCGTCCCATCCGGTAAATAAGGCATATCTTCTTCAGGTAAAATATTTGAGATAACCCCTTTATTTCCATGACGACCAGCCATTTTATCACCAACACGAATTTTACGTTTTTGAACAATAAATACTCTAACCAATTCGTTAACGCCATTGGCTAACTCCGCACCATCTTCACGTTTGAAAATTTTAACATCCGCTACTACTCCGTCAGCACCATGTGGCACACGCAATGAAGTATCACGTACTTCTTTAGATTTTGCACCGAAAATTGCGTATAACAGTTTTTCTTCCGGTGTTTGTTCTGTTAACCCTTTAGGTGTTACTTTACCGACAAGAATGTCCCCATCTTTTACTTCCGCACCTATACGGATAATACCGCGTGAATCCAAGTTTTTAAGAGCATTTTCTCCTACATTAGGTATCTCACGTGTGATTTCTTCCGGTCCAAGTTTTGTATCTCTTGCTTCTGTTTCATATTCTTCTAAATGAATAGAAGTATAAACATCATCTTTAACAAGACGTTCGCTCATAATAACAGCATCTTCATAATTGTACCCGTCCCAGTTAACAAATGCTACCACTAAGTTTTTACCTAATGCTAATTCTCCTTTATCCATAGATGGTCCGTCAGCAAGAATATCTTTCGGTTCAACTCTGTCTCCTACTTTAACAATAGGTTTTTGATTATATGATGTACTATGATTAGAACGTACAAATTTATGTACAATATATGTATCTAACTCACCTTTAATTTCATTTCCGTCAAGAATTTCAAGTCGTCGTACCTTTATTTTAGCACCATCCACATATTCAACAATACCACGATATTTAGCTATAACTGCTGCTCCTGAATCACGTGCTGCTAAATGCTCCATACCGGTTCCAACAAACGGTGCTTCAGTTACCATCAAAGGTACCGCTTGACGTTGCATGTTTGCACCCATAAGCGCACGGTTAGAGTCGTCGTTTTCTAAAAATGGAATACAAGCTGTAGCTGCTGATACTACCTGTTTAGGTGATACATCCATGAAGTTCATCATTTGTCTAGGTTTAATCGTATTATCTCCTCTAAAACGACAAACAACTTCATCATCTAAGAAATATCCATTTTCATCTACATTCGAGTTAGATTGTGCAACCACATATTTATCTTCCTGATCTGCTGTTAAATATTGAACATTTTCAGTAACATAAGGTCGCCCTTCATTATCAACTTCTACTTTTCTATATGGAGTCATAATAAAACCATACTCATTAATTCTTGCGAATGAAGATAGTGAGTTAATTAAGCCAATGTTTGGTCCTTCCGGCGTTTCAATCGGGCACATACGCCCATAGTGAGAATAATGGACGTCACGAACTTCCATTCCGGCACGTTCTCTCGTTAAACCACCAGGTCCAAGCGCAGACAATCTACGTTTGTGAGTAAGCTCACTTAACGGATTGGTTTGATCCATAAATTGTGATAATTGAGAACTTCCAAAAAACTCTTTAATAATCGCAGTAACCGGTCTAACATTTATCAACTGTTGCGGTGTAATTTCATTAGTATCTTGAATACTCATTCTTTCTCTAACGACACGCTCCATACGAGAAATACCGACACGAATTTGATTTTGAAGTAATTCACCTATACAACGAAGTCGACGATTACCAAGATGATCAATATCATCAACCCTACCTATTAATTCATACTCAAACGAATCATCATTTCTTCTATTTCTGATTAATAATAAGTAGTAATTAATACTTGCTATAATATCGGCAATAGTTAATGTTAAAATATCTTTATCCGGTGAAGCATTACCTATAACATGTAATACTTGATCTGCTGTCAACTCATCAACATTGTAATCATTTCCAACTTTAACCTGATTCACAATTTTAAATAACTGTAATTTTAAACTGTCACTTCCGTCAAGCGATTCATTCATATCAAATTCTCTTATATTAGCTGTAGTTTCTAATTCCTCATGAATATTATCTAAAATTTCACGAGTCAATTTAATACCTTTTTCTACTAAAATTTCACCTGTTTCAGTATCAACAATCGGCTCTACTAAAATTTGATTTTCTAATCTTTCAGCGACATGAAGTTTATTATTAAGTTTATATCTTCCTACCTTTGCCAAATCATAACGACGCGGATCAAAAAAACGTCCATACAATGTAGATTTAGCTGTTTCAACATTCGCGGGTTCTCCGGGACGAAGTTTATCATAGATTACTTTTAAAGCTGTCCCGACATCCTGATTCTCATCTTTTTCCAATGTATTAAGAAGCTCAGCATCTTCACCGAATAATCTGATGATTTCCTCATCCGAATTAAATCCCAAGGCTCTGATAAGTGTTGTTAGCGGAATTTTTCTTGTTCTATCTATTCTGGCATATGCCAAACCTTTAATATCTTTCTCAAATTCCAACCAAGCTCCTCTGTTAGGAATCACAGTTGTTTTATATGCATTAGGAATATTTTTTACCTTTAATTTATCATCTTCCGTAAAATACACAGAAGGTGATCGAACTAATTGTGAAACGATAACACGTTCTGCACCGTTTATTATGAATGTTCCTGTCTCCGTCATTAGCGGTAGTTCACCCATAAACACTTCTTGTTCTTTAATTTCATCACGTTCTTTATTAATCAAACGAACTCTTACACGTAGTGGTGCTGAATATGTAGCATCACGTTCTTTTGATTCATCAACATTATACTTAGGAGTTCCAAGTTTATAATCAATAAATTCTAAACTTAATTTTTCATTATTACCTTCAATTGGAGAAACATCTCTAAAAACTTCTTTTAAACCGGTTTCTAAAAATTTCTCATAAGATAACGTTTGAATTTCTATTAAGTCTGGTAAATCGATTACTTCTGAAATTCTCGCATAGCTACGTCTTTGTCTGTGCTTACCAAATTTAACTTTTTGCAACTGTGTCACCTCTTAGTATTTCTCTTATAAACTAAAAAGAAAATATTATACATTTTCTCTTTCTTCTTATATAATTTTATATAACTCTATTATGCTAAAATAGAATTACTTGCAATTCACCATTTTATCATAATCATAGTAAATTGTCAATTATTTTACTGCTTTTAAAATGTAATATCCTTTATTTTTACTAATAATCTCTACATTAGAAAATAATTCTTCAAGTAATTTTTTACAACTTGCCATCCCTTGTTTTTTTTGTATTACAACCCACAATTCTCCGGCTATTACTAAATGATTATAACTATCTTCCATAATTTTATGAACAATTTGCTTTCCGGCTCTTATAGGAGGATTAGTAATAACTATATCAAAGATATCTTTTACATTATCGAAAGAACTACTTTCTATTACTTCTATTTTGTTTATCACTTTATTTAATTCAATGTTTTTTTTAGCTAATTCAAGACTTCTATTATTTACATCTACCATAGTAAATGTGTAAGTTGGATTTTTTTTCGCCAGATAAATAGATATAACACCGTAACCACAACCGATATCAGCTACTTTTACGTCTAATTTTTTGCTGAAAAAACTCTCCAGCAAACTCCGAGTTCCAAAATCTATATTATCTTTTGAAAATACCCCATTATCTGTATAAAATTTTAATTTAGTATTATTAATTTCAGAATATATAATTTTCTCGCAACTATTTGTTGTCGGATTGTTAGTATAATAATGCTCCATTATAAATACTCCTTCAATCAAGAAAATAGCATACCTCAAAGTAAAACACTTGAGATATACTATTTTTGTTATTATCATCGTATCAAATATTCTCAAATAGAATATTATTGTTTATTTACATCTATCTATTTTTTATCTACTTAATAATTTAGAAATTATTTAACTTCTACAGAAGCTCCAACTTCTTCTAATTTAGCTTTAATTTCTTCAGCTTCTTCTTTAGAAGCTCCTTCTTTAACAACTGACGGTGCACCATCAACTTTTTCTTTAGCTTCTTTTAATCCGTCGCCTGTGATTTCACGAACAATTTTAATTACTTTTATTTTTGAATCACCAGCTGATGTTAATACTACATCAAACTCAGTTTTTTCTTCAGCAGCTCCGGCTACAGCAGCTCCAGCTACAGCTACAGGTGCAGCAGCAGTTACCCCGAATTCTTCTTCAATTGCTTTTACTAGGTCGTTTAATTCTAAAACTGACATTTCTTTAATAGCATCTAAAATTTGTTCTTTAGTCATTATAAATTTCCTCCGATTTTAATTATGTTTTAATTTTTTATTAAGCTTCTTGTTCAGCTTTTTGGTCTGCTACAGCTTTAACAACTAAAGCAGTATTGCGCATTGGCGCTGTCAATACAGATAGCAACATAGAAAGTAACCCATCGCGGCTTGGTAATGCGGCAATAGCTTTAATTTCTGAATAATCTGCAACTTTTCCTTCTATAACACCGGCTTTAAGTTCCAAGTTTTCATGTTCTTTAGCGAAATCATTTAAAACTCTGGCAGGCGCTACGACATCGTCTGTTGAAAAAGCAAATGCGTTCGGTCCTGTTAGAACTTCATCTAACCCCTCAACGCCGGCTTCTTTCATAGCACGACGAACTAGTGAGTTTTTATAAACTTTAAAAGTTAAACCTTCGTTACGCATATTATTACGCAGTTCTGTTACTTCTGCAACATTTAAACCACGGTAGTCAGCAATAACAACTGATGAACTAGCTTTAATTTCTTCAGCAATTTGGTTAACTAACTCTTGTTTTTTCTCAATAGCTTTTGACATTGAACTTCCTCCTAAGTAGATTTATCAATCCCAGTACCAATAAAATACCTTTTTGTATGCGAGAACATACAAAAAGGCACATAAGTTTCTTTTCGAATTTTTGTCCTCGGTAGGCTAATTAAGGATTGCTCCCCCTACTGTCTACGGTACATTTAAACTGACCTTATTAGTGTAGTATATATTTTAAATTTTGTCAATAGATTTATTAAAAATTTTTGAATTTATCAGTTACCTATCATCGAAAATTACAATCTATCAATCAATTAATTAGTTTTTTCATAATAATATTCTATTGCTTCACTCGTAAATTCTGCTACGCCCGCTCCAAATTTATTAATATTATTTCTAAATTCCGGATTTTGCGCATAGCCTTTTCCTATAAGAGAAAATACTTCTAATGTACAATCAAATCCATATTTATTTATATGATTATATAGTTTATCAATCTCTTCTTGTACTTTTTTATCATCAACACTTAAACCATCTGCTTTATATTTAGCTAATGTTTTAAACACATTATTAAACTCTTCATTAGCTATATTTTCAACGCCGCCTCTTCGTCTTTTTGCTTCTTTTATCACTTCTTTACCATACTTTTCCATTGCACGTTCTTCATACTTCTCTAAATCTTCATGTCTAAAACCTACAAATTTTTCCTCTACAGTCATCATCTTTTCTCCTTTTATATGTTCTATTGTTTTATCAATCGTTTTAAGCAACTGATCAAAACGATACTTTTCCTTTTTTATTAGTTCTCGTTGTCTGATTAAAATTTCCATGTGATCAACGTTACCATTTAAAATATTCATTATATCATGCAAAGAAAACTTTAAACACTTGTAAAACATAATCTGTTGTAACTTATCTAATTCTTTCTCACTGTACTTGCGATAACCATTCTTTTCTTTAATTGGTGACAGCAAACCTATTTCATCATAATAATGCAGTGTTCTAACACTAACACCGGAAATTTTTGACATTTCTCCTATTGTGTACATATCCACCTCCTAGTGTTTGTTTTTTACCAGCTGATATATATAGTTTACATTATAACGTAACGTTAGTGTCAATAACAAAAAAAAAATTTTTTATTGAATAAAAAACAGTCAAGTTATCACTTTTTTCTTAAATAAATTAAACAAATTTAAAAAGTGGTATAAAATTACTTGACCGTTAAATTTATTATTCAAAAACTTTCTTTAGATCTATTACTTTATTTAATGCTTCTGTTATTACAATACCGATAATCATCACAACTACCTGAGATAATAATAATGAAACATAGATTGAGGAAAATACCCCAAATTCAAATGGTACTCGTGTTGAATTATTACCACTAAAAATAGTAATTTCATAAGCGATAATCGGCATGCAAATTATCAAATATAAAATGATATTCATAATATGTCTTACATATCTGCTTTTTATAAATTTGAATACAAAGACACTTATTAATAGTGCTAATCCTGTACCAAGGGTACCGAAAAATACATCAACAATACCGAGCGGACTGAAAATATTTGCTACGGCTACACCTAATGTAATTGGAAACCAATATTTTTTACTGAACACTACTAGCTGAGATAACGATTCACTAATTCTAAACTGTATAGCACCATAAGAAAAAGGTGCAACAACTACTGTAAGTACAACATAAATCGCTGTTATTAATGCTTGTATCGTTAATATTCTAACCTTATTATCTCTCATATAAAAACTCCTTATCCTGCTCAAGAGAAAAAAATAAAACACTGAAATGAGAAATCAGTGTTTACCACAGTTTTTTTTATAGATGGATCTCTCAAACATCTTTATTATAAAATTTCTATGATAACAAAATAATTACCAATGTTTTATATGGTAACATTATCTATCTCATTAGTCAATACAAAATATAAAAAACAACAAATTTTTCTAACCTACTCATAAAAAACTTAAAAATATATTGCATTTAACTCTTTGTTATGTTAAAATTAGGTAGTTGCTTTTAGCAACACTTAATTCATTGTAATTAAGAATATTAATTAATATTTCTTAGTAATAAAAAATTCATTGCAGGAGGTGAATCGTATGCCAAACATTAAATCATCAGTTCTAAGTGTGAGAAAAGACGCTAAAACAAATGCTAGCAATACTGCTAAAAAATCAGAAATGCGTACAGCTATTAAAAAAGCTAAAGCTGCTAAAGCTGAAGGTGCTGCTAACACTGCAGAGTTAGTAAACCTTGCTTATAAAAAAATTGATAAAGCTGCTAAAACTAACCTAATTCATAAAAATACAGCTGCCAGATACAAATCAAACTTAGCTAAATAATTAAACGTTTAAAAACTACTTTGTTCTAATTTGGAATAAGTGGTTTTTTATTTTTAACACTACAAATAAAAAGAGAGCAATTCAAAAATCATGATTTCGTTAAATCTCGATTTTGTAAAGTTGCTCCCAATTCAATAAATTTGAATAAATTTCTTTAAAATAAACCTAAATCAATATACACCTACATCCAGCTACCAATAAATAATTTTGTTGGAACTATTAGTTTTTAAATCAATCCATTTTATCCTTATTTATTCATTTTATGTGTTGCTATCAGTGTATTTCTCATTAACATTGTTATTGTTAACGGCCCTACTCCTCCCGGTACCGGCGAAATATAAGCCACCTTACCTATAAATTTTTCTAAATTAACATCACCAACTAATTTTCCATTAATATAATTATTTCCTACATCAATAATAATACAATTCTCTTTTACTTTTTCGTTTCCTGATAAAAAATGTGCTTTCCCTACACAACAAACTATTATATCAGCATTCTCTATTAAAGTTTCTAATTTTTTTGTCTTTGAATGTGCTGTAATCACGGTTGCATTTTCCTGTAGTAATAAAGTAGAAACAGGTTTCCCGACAATGTTACTTCTTCCAATTACCAGTGCTAATTTCCCCTCTATTATTTCACCGGTTGACTTAATCATCTCCATAATTCCGAGCGGTGTGCAGGGAATTAACTCAGCAGACCCGGCCACTAATTTTCCTACATTTATCGGATGAAATCCATCGACGTCTTTTTCCGGATTTATAGCATTTAAAATTTTTTCTTCATCAATACTTTGTGGCAATGGTAACTGAACTAAAATACCATTTATTGTATTATCATTATTCAATTTATTTATTTCATTAAGTAACTCTTCTGTTGTAATATTTTCATCAAGTTCTACTTTTATAGACTTTATATTATTTTCTAAACATGCCTTATGTTTAAAATTGACATAGCTAAGAGAAGCTTTATTATTTCCTACTATAACTACCGCTAGAGTTGGTTCAATATTTTTTTCTCTTAAAATCCCTACTTCTTGTTTTATTTCTTCTCTTAATCGTTTTGCTAAACTTGTTCCACTAATTATTTCTGTCATTTTTTCCACCTATTTTTAATTTTGATTTACTCTCCGTTCCGTTCAAAAGTCTTTTTATATTTTTTTTGTGCATATAGATAACAAAAATACACATTGTTATCATTATATACTTATCTATTCCGACTTCAAAAATAGATAAATAAATTATTGACATTAAACATATTAAAATACTGCCCAATGATACATAACCGGTTAAAAATATTGTAGCGAAAAATATTACAATCATAACCATACTTAAAAATGGATACAAAAATATAAATACTCCCGATCCTGTTGCCACCGCTTTGCCTCCACGAAAATTTGCGAAAATAGGAAATACATGTCCTATCATTGCAAGTGCTCCGAATATCGATAAATATTCTACTCTGCCTATAACGAGTGTAGGGATAAAAATTGCGATTATTCCTTTTACAACATCCATTACAAAAACAATAATTCCTGCTTTTTTTCCAAGACACCTAAAAGTATTTGTCGTCCCGAGATTACCACTACCCATAGTCCTAATATCAACATTGTAAAATACTTTTCCCACTATTAGTGCAAAGGGAATCGCACCGATAAGATAAGCCGATATACATAACAATAAAATTTTCAATACCATAAGCATTCTCCTATCTTATGATTGCTCCATAGTTACTTAAAGCATCTAATACTTTTTCATGAGCTTCTGTCACTTCTTCATCAGTTAAAGTTTTTTCTTTATCACTATAAGTTAACGTAAGTGCTATAGATTTTTTCCCCGTAAGAAGCTCTAATCCCTCATATAAGTCAAATAATTCTATATTAGTAATAAGTTTGCTATTTACATTTTCAATTACCGAATATATATTTGCATATTCATCTTTGTTATCTACAAGCATTGCTACATCACGAGTGATTTCCGGATATTTAGTTACTTCTTCATAAAGTGGTTTAACTTTTTTCTCTGAAATAATTTCTTCTAAATTTATTTCAAAAACATAAGTTTTATTTAAACCTTTATCTCCGGCATACGCAGGATGAATTTCTCCGATAAAACCTAATCTCTTTTCTCCAAGATACATTTCCGCCGTTCTTCCGGGATGCATATTTTTCAATTTAACTGATTTGTAAGAAATTTTTTCTACTAATCCTAATCTTTCAAAAATAGTTTCTAAATATCCTTTGGCACTGTAAAAATCTATTTCCTTTTCTTCTTTTAACCATTTTGTAGAGTGTTCTACTCCTGTTAACGCTGCTGATAGATATAACTTTTCAGTTGGCTGAATATTATCGTCACCGCTACCAAAGAAAACTTTCCCTATTTCCAAAATTTTCAGATTTTTCTGCTTACGAGCTACATTATATGCTGTTGCATTTAATAATCCCGGTACAAGACTTTGACGTAATGTTGAATGTGTTTCCGTCATAGGCATAAGTAATTTTACCTTATGGTGATCTTCTAACGTAAATTCTGTGCTTTCCTTTTCGGATACTAACGAATAGTTAATTGTAACATTAAATCCTAATGTTACAAAAATTTTTCTTAAATCTCTTACCGCTCGTTGACTATAAGTTAAACCTCCTCGTGTTGTTTTAGAAAATTTAGGTAATGTAGACGCTAAATTATCATAACCGTATATTCTGATTATTTCTTCTACTAAATCTTGCTTAATTGTAATATCCGGTCTTCTTGTCGGAATTTTTACCAATAGATAATCTTCTATTTTTTCCACATTGAAGCTCAAACTTTGTAAAATATTAATAATTTTTTCTTTAGATAACTCTATTCCTAAATAATCATTAATATAATTTTCGGTAATTATTATTTCTTTATCGCTAAGTGTTTTTGCTTCTCCCACAATTGTTTCTATTGTAGCTTCCGGACATAGCTCTAAAATTAACTCGGTTGCTCTTTGTAATGCGACTTTTTGTATATTAATATCAATGCCCTTTTCGAAACGTGCAGAAGAATCACTTCTTAAACCATGGTATGCAGAAGTTTTGCGAACGGTAATAGGATTAAAATAAGCTGATTCTAAAATAATACTTGTTGTATTGCCGTTTACTTCAGTATTTTTCCCACCCATTACTCCTCCTAATGCGATGGGTTTTATACCGTCAGTTATAACTAGATCATCCTTTTGTAATTTTCTTTCAACATTATCTAAAGTTTTTAAAATTTCTCCTACCTCAGCATCACGTACTACAATATTGTCTCCGGTTAATTTCTTATCAAAAGCGTGCATTGGTTGTCCAAATTCTAACAGAACATAATTTGTTATATCCACAATATTATTAATTGGTCTAATACCCGAATTCATTAAACATGTTTGTAACCATAATGGCGAATCAACTACTGTAATATTATTTACAATCTGTGCTAAATAATTTATACAATTTTCACTTTGGATTGACACTTTTAAGTTGGTATCAGTAGTATTTTCTTCGTATTTTTTATCATTAAATTTAACCGTTTGATTATATAAAGCACCGAGTTCATAAGTCAAACCGCGCATACTCAATGCATCTGCTCTATTTGGTGTAATAGAGAGATCCAAAATATAATCATTTAATCCCAAAACTTCTACTACATCACTTCCTAGTTTTTGTTCTGTTTCAAAAATATAAATACCATCTTGATACTTTTTCGGTACAACACTTTGGTTTAAACCAAGTTCTTTTAGTGAGCAAATCATTCCCTGAGATTCCACACCACGTAATTTTGCTTTTTTAATTTTAATACCCGGTAATTTTGCACCGATTTTAGCTACTATCACATATTGTCCTGCTTTCACATTCGGCGCACCACAGACAATTTGTAAATCTTCTTTTTCTCCAACATCAACTGTGCAAACATTTAATTTTTCAGCATCCGGATGTTTTTCTTTTGATTTTACATAACCTACAACAACATTAGAAATATTTTCTGCTAAGTATTCTACACCTTCTACCTCAATTCCACCTCGTGTAATCTTTTCTGCCAGATCTTGCGCACTATCTTTAATATCTATATATTGTTTTAACCAATTATAACTTACTAACATCATCTACCTCCATTAATCATTTCTATCACTATTAAATTGTTTCAAAAATCTAACATCATTTGTATAGAAATTTCTAATATCACTAATTCCATATTTCAACATTGCTACTCGCTCCGGTCCCATACCAAATGCAAAACCGGTATACAATTCCGGATCGAAACCTGCCATCTTAAGCACATTAGGATGAACCATACCTGCTCCAAGAATTTCTAACCATTTAATATTTTCTTCATCATCTTCATTTCCCCACGATACATCAACTTCAACCGATGGCTCTGTAAATGGGAAAAAACTTGGACGTAAACGTATTTTTTTATTTTTTCCAAAAATTGCCTGAATAAAATGTTCCAATGTTCCTTTTAAATCACTAAATGTAATATTTTTATCAACTACTAATCCTTCAATTTGTGTAAATTGATGAGAATGTGTTGCATCATCATTATCACGTCTAAATACTTTACCGGGACAAATAATTTTCACAGGTCCTTTACCATTCGCCTTAAGCATTTCACGTGCTTGTACCGGTGATGTTTGTGTACGCATCAGAAGTTCATCGGTGATATAAAACGAATCTTGCATATCACGTGCCGGATGATCTTTCGGCAGATTTAACATCTCAAAATTAAATTTATCCGTTTCTACTTCCGGCCCCTCTGCAATAGCATATCCCATTGAAATAAAAATTTCTTCTATTTCTTCAATAATTTTATTTAAAGGATTTACACCACCAAGTTCTATTTTTTTACTTGGTAATGTCACATCAATTTCTTCACTCGCCAACTTTAATTCCAACGCTCGCTCTTCAATTTCCTTACGTGTTTCTTCAATACTCTGATTAATGTAATTTTTTACCTCATTAACACTTTTTCCAAAAGACGGGCGTTCTTCAGGGGCTAAGTCTTTCGCTCTCTTCATAACCTCGGTTAACTGCCCTTTTTTACCTAAAAATTTGACTTTAAGTTCATATAAAGATTTTTCATCAGAAACTTCTTTTACTAATTCAATGTATTCTCTTTTTATATTTTCTAATAAAGACATATTATCTCCTCCTAAAATTACATTATAGATATAACTTATCTAAAATAAAAAATCCCTTAGAGTTTTCTCACCCTAGGGACGAATATATCGTGGTACCACCCAAATTCGAAGCTACAATAAGCTTCCTTATATTTAAAGTGCATAACGGACACTAGCCGATTGTACTCATAACTATTACTTATACAATTACTCATAAGCTGAAAATATACACTATATTAATACAACCCTTTCAGTTAAAAAGTTGCTCCCTGTTAGAAATACACCATATACCGTCTTAATCACCGTTTTTAAAATTTATACTTAAAATAATATAATAAAACTATATCATTGTCAAATAATTATATTTTTTGAAATATTGTTATTCTATATATTTCTCTTTATTTTTTAATCGACTTATGCGATAATAAAGTAAATTTTGTGGAGGTTTTATTTATGAATATTGTTAATAACAAAAATTTATTTATCGAACAAGCAAGTGCATTAATAGCAAATGAAAGTAATCTGATTACCAACCTTTCTAATCTTTCTGCTTTTTACAAGGAATATCTCCCTGACACAAATTGGGTTGGTTTTTATTTAGTTGATTCTGTTCAAAACAACTTAGTTCTCGGTCCTTTTCAAGGAAAAGTTGCCTGTACCAGAATTCCTTTTAATAAAGGTGTGTGCGGTCATTGTTTTACTACAAAAAATACCGTATATATTGAAAATGTTCATAATTTTCCCGGTCATATAGCATGTGATAGTGCATCTAACAGTGAACTTGTTATACCTATTTTAAAAAATAACAAAGTAGTTGCTTTGTTGGATATTGATTCAACACTATTCAATAGATTTACTCAAAATGAGGTAGCTGCCTTTTCAGAAGCTACCGAAATAATTTTTGAAAAAATAAAATTTTGTTAAAAAATTAACCGTAATTAATCTTACGGTTAATTTTCTTTTATTATAAATTTTCTATGTAACTATATGCACTTTGTGCTGCTATAGCACCATCTGCCGTAGCGGTTACTACTTGACGAATATCTTTTACCCTAACGTCACCTGCCGCAAATATCCCAGCAACCCTTGTTTCAAGATTTTCCTTTGTCGGAATATATCCAACTTCATTAGTAATTCCCAGCTGTAAAAAATCTGCGGTTTGCGGTAACATTCCAACATAGATAAAGATACCATCTGCTTCTAAGGAAGTTTTCTCTCCTGTTTTCACATTTTTTAATTCTATTGACGATACTTTACGTTCTCCTTTTATTTCCAAAGGAATACTATCCCAAACGAATTCAATATTCTTTCTTGCAAAAGCTCTATCTTGTAAAATTTTCTGAGCACGTAATTTATCTCTTCGATGAATTATAGTTACTTTGCCAACCAAGTTTGATAAATATAACGCCTCTTCGATCGCAGAATCGCCGCCACCGATTACTACAACATTCTTATTTTTGAAAAATGCCCCGTCACAAACAGCACAGTAGCTAACTCCTTTTCCTGAAAAAAGTTCTTCTCCCGGAATTCCCAATGTTTTATGTTCTGAACCGGTAGCAATAATTACGGTTTTTGAAATATAAGTTTTTTCATCTGTCGTTAAATATTTTAACCCATCTTTTTCTTTAATTTCTGTAATATTTCCAAAAGCAAATTCTGTTCCAAATTTTTTAGAATGTTCAAACATTTTTTCCGATAATTCCGGGCCGGTTATTTGCTCAAAACCGGTATAATTTTCTATTTCTTCAGTAGATAACATCTGTCCACCGGGATATTTTCTTTCCAACATTAATACGGATAAGTTTGCTCTCCCTGCATAAATAGAAGCTGTCATCCCCGCAGGTCCTGCTCCTACTATTATTACATCATAGGTTTTTTCTGTCATACTTTACACCTTCTTTAAGAATTTATATACAAAATTTTCTTATCTTTATACTTTGTATTGAGTAATACTAAGTATATCAAACTTCCTATAACAAATACCAGCGAAAGAACTTGAGATATTCTAAACATCCCTAAATATAGCGAATCTGTTCTCATACCCTCTACAATAAATCTCTCTGTTCCATATAAAATTAAATATCCCACAAAAACTTCACTCTGTGATAATTTATTTCTCACCACCAATAAAATTATTAACGCCACAACACACCATAAACTTTCGTATAAAAATGTCGGTTGTCGATATGCACCGTCTATATACATATTTTCTATAATAAAATTCGGTATTAGTCTATCCTGAAGATATTTTCTTGTAACTATTCCACCAAACGCCTCATGGTTAAAGAAATTCCCCCATCTTCCCAACGCTTGTCCGATCAACAAACTTGGAGCTATTATATCCAACAATTTTATAATCTTTATATTTCTTTTTTTTGCAAAAAAATATAGCACTAAAAATCCACCTATTAAACCACCATAAATAGCAATACCGCCATCCCAAATGGCAATTATTTCACCGGGATTTTTAGAGTAATTATCCCATCTAAAAACGACGTAATATAATCTCGCAAAAATAAATGCTACCGGCAACATCCTTAATAATAAATCCAACATTATTTCATTAGGCAAACCTCGTTTGGTTGCTTCTTTTTCTGCCATTAAATACGCTATCAGCACCGTAGTTGCTATTATTATTCCATACCAATATACCGGTTTTGAAAATAAATGAAATGCTATTGGATTAATATAATTTACGGTCATATTATTCCCCCTTACTATTTCTTATATTTTTTTTTCTTATTTCTTCTTCAAGGCGATTAGTAAATTCCTCAGCAGTATTTATTCCCATTTTATTCAATCTGTAATTCATCGCTGCCGATTCTATAATAATCGCCACGTTTCTACCCGGTCGTACCGGAATAGTTTTTTTCTCAATTTTGGAATTTAAAATTTCTTTATATTCATCACTTAAACCTATACGATCATATTGCTTAGCTTCATTCCATGTTTCCAAGTGGATATTAAGCTGCAATCTTTTATCACTTCTTACTGCCCCTGTTCCAAATAAAGTCATAACATTTATAATTCCTAACCCACGAATTTCCAACAAATGTTTTATAAGGGTAGATTCACAATTACCGATTAAATAATCTTTTTCCAATTCTTTGATATCAACCCTATCATCTGCTATTAATCTATGCCCACGTTTAATAAGTTCAAGGGCAATTTCACTCTTACCAATACCACTCTCCCCTGTAATAAGCACCCCGATACCATATACTTCAATAAAAACACCGTGAATAGATATAGTAGGGGCAAATTCCTTTTGAAGATAATTAGAAATGCTCCCCATAACTTTTGTAGTATCATTTTTACTACGAAGTACCGGTGTATCATATTTATTAGAGGCTTCTATTAATTCTTTCGGAACATTTAAACCGCGGGTTACAATAATGCAAGGTGTAATACGTGTACAAAGCATTCGCATTCGTGATTTTTTTTCTATATCTGCAACTAATTTAAAAAATGATAATTCACTCGTCCCTAATATTTGAATACGCTGTGGAGAATAATAAGAAAAATATCCTGCTAATTGCAGTGCTGGACGTGATAATTCATCAGAAATAATTTTACGATCCAGTCCTTTATCACCGCTAATAATTTCTAAATTCAGCTTATCTACTAAATCCTTAGTTGTTAATTCTTTCATAAAATTATCTCCTATATTAAAATTTTTTAATAATTATTTTTCTATCATTACTATTTAAAAACATATTAAATAACGATATAAATACAGCTAAAAATAATGCTGAAGCAAATGAACTAATTTCAAAACGTGGTGCCAATAAATACGAAACCAACGTTATTAAAAATGCGTTAATAAAAACAATAAAAATACCAAATGTCATAATAATCGGTATAATACTTAACATAAATAATAGCGGGCGGATGAACATATACAACAAAGTAATTAATACTGCCCCAACAAATCCATAAATCGGTTTTTCTATTCGTAAACTATTACCAAAAAGCCCTGAAAAAGCAAGCACTATTAAAAAGTTTATGACAATACTTTTTACAAAATTCCATACAAATGATTTTCTTTCTTTCATTCATTTTCCTCTTATTATTAAAATTAAACTTTAAAATATAAGCAGGAGTCGGAGATGATTATCAAGAAAACATTATCCACTTTACAATCAGTCCTACTCCTACTCTATATTATTATAAATTATTTCGTAAATTCTTCTGTAATTTGCGGTACTACCTGTTTTTTACGAGAAACTACACCTTCTAATGTCATCAGGTCATTAGTTAACACTTTTTCAAAGGCATTTGCCACTTTATCTTTTTTATCACCAAGAACAAGAACCTCAGAGTTTGATGTTAAAATATTGGTAATAACGAAAACAAAAGCTGACAATCCTCTTTTTGATATTTCTTTATTAATTGTTTCCGTTAATTCAATTTGACGTTCCACAACTTCTTTTGCGTCAACGGTATTTATTTGAGCAATCACCAACTTATCTTCCCCTAAAATAAATTCCTTTGCATCTGATGAAATTAAAGTTTGTGCCTCTTTATCTTTTGTTGATGCACCGGCTTTCAGCATGGCTAATCCGTACTCTTCTAAATTTACTTCAGCAATACTTGCCAATTCTTCTGCTGCAATTCTGTCACGCAGTGTACATGTTGGAGATTTAAAAAGTAATGAATCTGATATAATTGCTGATAACATCAAACCTGCCATTTGCTTATCTATATGAACACTTTGCTCTTCATATATTTTTTTTAGAATAGTCCCGGTACAACCTAACGGCTCCGCTCTATAATATAACGGCCCTGATGTTTCAAAATTTGCAATACGGTGATGATCAATTACTTCACGAATAACAGCTTTTTCTATTCCGTTCGCTGACTGTTGAAACTCATTATGATCAACTAAAATTACATTTTGCCCTTCTGATACCTCAGATATTAAACGCGGTGTTCTTACATTAAAATATTCTAATGCGTATTTTGTTTCATCATTTAATTCACCTAAACGAACCGCTTCAGTATCCATTCCTTGAATTCTTTTTATGTTATTGTAGACTACCGCTGAACAAATCGAATCTGTATCTGGATTTTTATGTCCGAAAATTAAAATATTAGTCATTTCTAAACTCCTTACTGCATATAATTACTGTACTCTCTATTTTACCTTGTTTTTTTAATTTTTTCAAATTTTACTTTTGAGTTATAAATTAAAACCTTTATAATTAAAAGAAAAAGTTTGTATTAAATATAGAAAGTTTTTTACGTTTGAATTGTAATATTATAAAACACAAAAAATAGCTTCTTAATTTATACTAATTATTTCTTTTTATATGTTTTTTCTTTTTGTGCTTTTAGCTCTTTTATTTTTTTCTTTCTTTCGTCTATTCGAGCTTTTTTCTCTTCACGTTTTTGGCTTCTGACAGGTCCACGTGCGATATGTTCCTTACTATCATTTGTTACTAAGTTAGTAGGTTCTTTTTTTATCTCTATTTCTTCGTGACGTTCAACTTTTATACGAAGAAGATTTGATACTACTTCACTTTCAATTTCATCAATCATATATTCAAACATCTCATGCCCTTCGTTTTTATACTCACGAAGTGGATCAATTTGTCCATATGAACGCAAGAAAATGCCTTTTCTTAATTGATCCATTTGGTCAATATGATCTGTCCATCTGTCATCTATAGAGTTAAGAAGAATATATTTTTCAAATGAATTCATTGTATCTTCACCTAGAAGCTCACGTTTTTTCTCCAATTCTTTGTTGATTTTACGAAGCGCAAGTTCTTTAATTTCTTCATCTGACATAACTTCGGCATATTCTACATCTAAAATAGGATTTGCTCCTAAAAACTTCTCGTTTATTGATTTAACAATTTCTTCTGTTTCTTCTTTTTCGCTTTGTGCTTCCATCATTTCTCCGGCATATTGAATAGTTTTATCAACAGCTTCGCCGACCATTCTATCTATAATGTCAGTTACAACTTCATTTTCCAATACCTCATTGCGTTCACCGTACATAATCTCACGTTGTTTTCGCAAAACATCATCATACTGAAGTACTTGCTTACGTGCATCATAGTTGTTTCCTTCTACACGTTTTTGAGCACTTTCTACCGATTTACTTACCATTCTACTTTCTAATGGAGTATCATCGGCAGCACCCATAATTCGTTTAAGTCTATCTGCTCCGAATCGAACCATAAGTTCATCCTCTAGTGATAAATAAAAGCGACTATATCCCGGATCACCTTGACGTCCTGAACGTCCTCGTAACTGATTATCAATACGACGTGACTCATGGCGTTCTGTACCAATCACAGCCAAACCGCCTAATTCACGAACTCCTTCTCCTAGTTTAATATCAGTACCACGACCTGCCATGTTGGTAGCTATAGTAACAGAACCCTTTTGCCCTGCCTGTTTAATTATTTCGGCTTCACTTTCATTTTGTTTAGCATTTAAAACTTTGTGAGGTACACCATATTTGTATAGAAGTTTTGAAACAAGTTCACTGGTTTCAATAGAAACTGTACCCAAAAGAATAGGTTGCCCCGCATCATAACGTTCTTTTACTTCTTTAGCTACCGCATTAAACTTAGCATTCATATTTGAATAAATAAAATCGGGTGCATCTTCTCTTATTACAGGCATATTGGTAGGAATAGTAGTGACGTACATATTGTAAATATTTCTAAATTCTTCTTCTTCAGTTTTTGCTGTCCCTGTCATACCGCTAAGTTTTCTATACATTCTAAAGAAATTTTGGAATGTAATTGTCGCCATTGTTTTACTTTCACGTTGAATTGGAACATTTTCTTTTGCTTCAATCGCTTGATGGAGTCCTTCTGAAAAACGACGTCCCGGCATTGTACGACCTGTAAATTGGTCAACTATTAAGATTTCTCCATCTTCTGCAACAACGTAATCAACATCAAGTGCCATTGTATAATTTGCTTTTAATGCCTGATTTATATGATGTGTTAAATCTACATTTTTTAAATCATAAAGATTTTTTAGACCAAAATGATTTTCTGCTTTATCTATACCGTTTTCTGAAAGCTGAATAGCTTTTGTTTTTACATCTAATGTATAATCACCGTCACTGCCGTCTTCTTCTTCAGCACGTTTTAAAGTTTTAACAAACGCATTAGCTACATGATATAACGATGTAGATTCTTGTCCTTCACCGGAAATAATAAGTGGTGTTCTAGCTTCATCAATTAATACTGAGTCAACCTCATCAATTACAGCATAGTTTAATGGACGTTGAACACGTGCTTCAACAGATTTAACCATATTATCTCTCAAATAATCAAAACCTAATTCATTATTTGTTGAATAAGTAATATCAGCATTATACGCTTCTCTTTTTTCTTCTGAATTCATTGAGTTAAGATTAAGACCTACACTTAACCCTAAATAATTGTATAGAACTCCCATTTCTTCAGCATCACGTTGAGATAAGTATTCATTGACCGTTACAACATGAACTCCATCTCCTGCTAAAGCATTAAGATACACCGGCATTGTAGCCGTTAAAGTTTTACCTTCTCCGGTTTTCATCTCTGCAATATCCCCACGATGAAGAGCGATTCCCCCCATAATTTGCACCTTATAAGGTTTCATACCTAAAGCACGAAGCGCTCCTTCGCGTGCAGTTGCAAAAGCATCTACTAATATTTTATCTAAAATATCAGCTATTGGTTTTCCGTTATCTTTTTCTTCTTGAATGTAATCTTTAAATTCTTGTGTTTTATTTTTTAATTGTTCATCAGTTAAGTTTGAATATTCTTCGTCTTTAGCTAATACTTTATCAGCTAACTTTGCTAAATTTTTAACTTCTTTTTTATTAGCATCAAATATTTTATTTAAAATAGCCATTCATATATTCCTTCCAAAATAAATTTTATATACTATAATACATCATACAATTATAGCACTCATTTCGCTTTAAAGCAATAATTATAAAGAGATTTTAAGTATTTATTAAGTAAAATATGTTTTTATATCTTCTATTCTTCCGATAAAACAGTTGACTAATAATTATTTTAATGATAAACTAATAAGCGGTGTAAAATAATAGTAGTAGATTAATTATTATTGCCCCTATGTTATACGTTCTCACGTGGCTACTCGTAACCTATGCTACTAGGTGAAGTTCCAATTTTATAACATATACAACAATGATTAGTCATGCTTTTTGTTTTATACACAAAAAACAAAAAGATTAAAGGAGGAGCATATTCATGGCTCGTTTTACAGGTTCAACTTGGAAAAAATCTCGTCGTTTAGGTATCTCTCTAAGCGGCACAGGTAAGGAGTTATCTAAACGTCCTTACGCACCGGGACAACATGGTCCAATTTTGAGAAAAAAACTATCTGAATACGGATTACAATTACAAGAAAAACAAAAACTTCGTTACCTACACGGTATGAACGAAAAACAATTCCGTAAATTATTTGATAAAGCAGGAAAAATGCAAGGTCTTCACGGTGAAAACTTTATGGCATTACTTGCGACTCGTTTAGATTCAGTAGTTTACAGCTTAGGTTTAGCCAGAACTAATCGTCAAGCTAGACAATTGGTTAACCATGGTCATGTGCTTGTTGATGGTAAAAAAGTTGACATCGCTTCTTATGCACTTAAACCGGGACAAGTGGTTTCAATAAGAGAAAAATCAAGAAACTTGGAAATCGTTAAAGAAGCTGTAGAAATCACCAACTTTATTCCTGAATACTTAACTTTTGATGCTGATAAATTAGAAGGATCATTAGTAAGATTACCGGAAAGAAGTGAACTACATCCGGAAATTAACGAACAACTTATTGTTGAGTACTACAACAGATAATCTCTTTATCAAAGAAACTCAATACCATTTAAACCTACTCAGTTACTTTTGAGTAGGTTTTTCATTAACTATAATATAAATAGATTAATTAGTTTTCTAAGCTTTATAATTCTCCAATCTAATAGTCGTATTCAATAGAAACTATGCCTTTTTCATTATTATCATCTATAATTTCAAGTACATCATCATCAATCAATTGTCTTAATATATTGGCATTATCTTCATCAATCTTAAAAATAATTTTCTTTATTTTCTTTATACCGTTGGGATGGATAAAATTTATAGGTTTCGGGTCTACACTGAAATAACTCATTAAAAATGGAAAATTTACTCCTTCCGGAAAGAAACATCTATATTGTAAATTTCTACCTTTTGTATCAACTCTTTTAAGGTTATTAAATAATATTCCCTTTATACCTTTCTTTTTTAAAAACTCAACTTCTTCGTCTAAACTGCCAAAATCTTTCTCTAGGCAAAAACCGCATAATCCCTCATCACAGGTATCCCAATAATGAAATCTTTCCATTTTTTTACTTACGCCGAATAATTTACTTAACAGTTTTACAATTTTAGGAATTCCCGTATTTTGCAATAATTCAATATAAGCCCCCTCGCTAAAATATATCAAAGCATTAATAGGATTTTCTTTTCTGCCATATTCAACTTCAAATCCTTTATTTTCCCATTCCTTAACAGCAGCCTGTAAATTATTTACTTTATATACTATATGTCCACTTCTCATAATTCATCTCCATAAAATTTAATTTATTTCCTAAATATCTTCTAATATTGTATCATTATATCATTCTTAAATCTTTTTTTCTACCATTAAAAGTTCTACTTATCCACAACGATTTTATTAATTTTTAATACTTACAAAACCGTCATAACTGCTATTGTATTTCTTAATATTATAGTTAATGAGAAATTCTTTTATATATCCATAATTTAACGTTCTTTTGTTTCTTTTAACAATTTTTATCTCTATATAGAAAAAATCGGTAGATTTTAAAAATCTACCGATTATCTATTTTTAATATTTTTTGTTGCCACATCTTCACCAAACCATTTTTTCGAAATATCTTGAAATTTTTTTCTTGATATAATTTTTTAAAAGCTGAATTTATTTTTCCAACAAGTGTTTTATCCGCTTTCCTTGCTCCGACAGAAAATGATTCACTCTCAAAGCCTGCACTAAATATATTATATTCTGATAATTTATTTTGTTGTTTTAAATAATAATTTGCATATACTCTATCAATTAATAATGCTTCTATACGTTCATTCTCCAAATCTATTATTGCTTCGTTAAAACTCTCGTATTGTGTCGCATCATTACCTTTTACAAAATCTTTTAGAACTTTTGGCTCTGCATTAAAAATATCGTAACCGGAAGAACCATTCTGTGCTCCAAGAACTTTTTCTTTTAATTCACTTACCTTTGTTATTCCGGAAGTTTTCTTTGTAACAATTACCTGTTCATTAATCATATAATCATCTGTAAATAAAACGTTTTGTTCTCTTTCTTTTGTTCTTGAATATCCATTCCATATTAAATCAATATTACCATTTTTTAATTCTGTTTCTTTTAAATCCCAATTAATAGCTTGCCACTCTACACTAATTCCATATTCAGCAAAAACAGCATTTGCCAAATCAATATCAAAACCGATATTTGCACCGCTTTTATCTTGAAATCCCATCGGTACAAAAGTATTATCAAAACCAATTACTATTTTTTTAGAATTTTCAAATTCTTTCCAGTTATCATTTTTAGGTTTATTCGCCCCACCACTGGCACAACCTGTTAACAATATAAAAGTAGTGATTATATAAAGTATAATTTTTATTTTTTTCATATTTTCATCACCTTACTTAGCTTCTATTTTCAAAATACTATCAGCAATATTTTCGGCAAATTTCAAATCATGGGTTACTACTATTTGAGTAATTCCTAATTCTCTATTTTTTAAAATCAGTTTTTCTACTTCCAAGCGTAATTCAGGATCTAAGGCACTCGTCGGTTCATCATAACCAATTATTTTAGGATCAATCATCATTGCACGTGCCAAAGCCACACGTTGTTTTTGACCACCTGACAATGAATGTGGATATGAATCTACTTGTTTACTAAGACCCAATTTTTCTAACAACTCTTTAGCTTTTTTCTTTGCTGTTTCTTTTGACACATTCAACGTTTTTATAGGAGATAAAGTTAAGTTATCTATTACCGTTAAATGTGAAAATAATTGAAAATCTTGAAAAACAAATCCCAATAAATTTCTCTTTTCTAATTCATTAAGTGGTAAATTTTCACCATTATAGATAATTTCACCCGAATCAATAGTTTCTAGCCCTGCCAACATTCTTAAAAGTGTAGTCTTTCCCCCTACGGATGGACCAACAATAGCTAAAATTTTTCCATCTTCTACTGTTAAATTCAAATTAGAAATAATTTGTCTATTGTTATACGTTTTACATATATTTTTTAATTCTAACATAATTTAACTCCTATCATAATTATATTTATTTTCCACACGTTTTGAAACCAATGTTACTATTCCAATCAAAATTAAGTAGATAGCACCGGCTACAAACATCGGTGTTAAACTGGCATCTCTGTTAGCAGCTGTTCTGCTCGCTAATATTAAATCACTTATTCCTAAAGCATAAACTAAAGATGTATCTTTTACTAAACTCATAATCTCATTAAAAACACTAGGCAAAACAATTTTTATTACCTGAGGCAAAATTATAAAACGAATCGTTTGTAAATTAGTAAATTTTAACACCTTAGCCGCCTCATATTGTCCCTTTGGTACAGAATTTATACCACCACGAAAAATTTCCGCAAAATAAGCCGCATAATTTAGTGTAAATGCAATAATAGCAGCCGGTAACCTTTCAAAACGAATACCTACATTTGGTAAAACATAATAAATAAAAATTAATTGTAATAATAATGGTGTTCCTCTCATAATCCAAATATAAATGCTGATAATAAAATTTACTATCTTTATATTAAACTGCATTATAAAAGAAATAATAATTCCTAGTGGAATTGATAAAATAAGAACTAAGAGAAATACTTCTATTGTAATCAATGCACCATTCAATAAACTAGGAAATATTTCTATTAAATATTCCATAATAACCTCCTATAATAACTTTGTTATATAACCATATATAGCAAACTTCTCTCTCTAATTTTCTGAAAACTTGTTATAATTGTATCAAAAATGCACGCTAATTTCAATAATAATGTTTAAATAATAAAAAAAGAACGTCTTAAGACGCTCCAAAAATTATTTATTTAATTTTGATTCATGAAATTTTTTCATAATTCCTTCTTTTGATAACAAACTTCTTACTGTATCAGAAGGTTGTGCACCATTACCTAACCATTTTAACGCTAATTCTTCGTCAATTTTAACTTCTGCCGGATCTTTTACAGCATTATAAGTACCGATAGTTTCAATAGAACGACCATCACGTGGAGATCTTGAATCAGCAACAACGATACGGTAAAAAGGTGATTTCTTAGCACCTAATCTTTTTAAACGGATTTTTACTGCCATGTTTGTACTCCTTATGTTTCAACTTTTTATTAATTTAATGTGTGTGTTTATGAAGTGTTTTAATGAAAAAGTTGAATCTTTTTGCTAAGGTTTCTAAGCTAGTAACTATTCTATCATTATAAAAAAAGAAAGTCAAGACTTTTTCAAAAAAAGTGTAAACTTTTTTTGTTGATATAGATATTATCTTTATAAACTGATATATAAGGTTTTTTGATTTGATGTCAAGTTCTTATATTTTTACTTTACAACTATTTTGAAAATTTCCACATTGCTACTATTTCTGTTTTTAACTCATTATAACTCCATGTTTTTAATGTTCTTGTATAACTATTCGGATCATTAATTATATAATTTCCATCTTTATCTTTTGCAACAACTAGAATAATATGACCGACAGTTGTAAATTTCCCAGGTTTTACCGACATAATTATTGGATTTCCTTGTTTTAATACTTTATCTATATTTTCTTTACTTAAATATACTTGATTAGATTTTAGCCCATATTCTTTTGCAATAAAATCAAAAAAATTCCAACTAGTTCCATGTGATGTAAAATAACCATTTTTATTTTCTATTTCCGCAATCTTTCTTGGGGTAATAGTTTTGTCATTTAATAATCCGCCAATTGCCATTGCAACACTCGTCGGTCCACATCCGCCAATTGCAACATCTATATCTCCTAGCTCATCATATGCCCATCTTCTGTCCCACTGTATATAATAAGGATATTTTCTTTCTAATTCTGCTGTTTCCCCATATTCAAACGGTACACGCTCTCCGGTTAAATAGCCTAATATATACTGTGTAGTATCTTTATTATTTGCCAGTAACTTTTGTTGTGCTTCTGGTAATTCATTTTTTCTAGTATAAATTAGTTGCCCTACTAAATTGTTATTACTATTTTCCAATAAATTTCGGTTAATTTCTCCTTCAGTTACTATAAAAGGGTTAGGCTGTACAACTCCACGTATTCCATCTCTTATTTTAATAGTTTTTTTATTCACTGAAGTCGTTTTTTGACTATTACCAAAAAATAATTCCGATAATGAATTTTTGGAATAATATAAAAATAACATCCCACAAACTAAAATTATTCCAATTAGCACTTTTATAAATTTTTTCATTTAGTACCCTTTCTCAATTAATTTGTTTTTAAAATCAAAACTATTCCTATCAAAATTACTATACAATACCCTATTAAACTGTAAAAATCAGGAAATTCACCTAAAAAAATAATACCTAATATCCCTGCGAATAAAACTTGAGAATAATCAAAAACCGCAATATTTTTTGCCGGCGCAAATCTATATGCAAATGTAACTCCAAATTGTCCGATAGAAGCACTAATACCCGCAAAAAGTAACATACTAATTTGATATATTGACATTTCATGATAATCAAAAATTAAATAAGGCAGCAGCATTAAAGTAGATGTAACTGAAAAAAATAAAATAATAAATTCTCCTGAGATTTTTTTTAAACCTAAATATCTAACACATGTATATGCTACTCCTGTTCCTAATGCCGACATCAATGCTGCAGCGGCTCCTTTGCTTATTAAACCGTTTATATTAGGCTTAATAACAAATAATATCCCTATAAATGCAATAACAATGGCACCTACTTGAAATTTTGTCATTCTCTCTTTAAAAACAAAATATGATAATATTAAAATAATGAATGGTGAAAGTTTTTGTATAATTGATGCATCTGCCAAATTTATATGACTAATAGCATAAAAATTAAAAATTAAACCGATAGTTCCAAAAATAGCCCTTATAATTAAAGTTGACCATTCAATTTTATTGGAAGGTAATCTTAATTTTCTCCTATGCTTCATTAATGGAAATATTGTTATAAATGCAGCTATTAAGTTTCTAAAAAAAGCTTTTTGCATTGATGGTAGATCTCCTGATAATTTAACAAACAATGCCATCAATGCAAATCCGAAGCCTGCCATAACTATACAAAATATTCCCATTAAAATATTACTTCTACACTTCACTACTAAACAACTCCAATATGCAAAAAATTTGTTCAATTGTCTTTTCAATATTTTTAGTTGCTATTTTTTTATCTAACGCTTCTCGTATTGAAATAACACCTCGTTGAATAGTAAAACTTGCATCAATTAATTCTTTATTATTTTCTGAAAGTTGTTCCAACTCATCATCTGTAATGCTACCTGCTAAAAATATCACCTTTTTATTATTTTTTTTCGCAATTTTTGCTAATTCTATCGGTGCTTTTCCCATAAAACTTTGTTTATCCAAACAGCCTTCGCCCGTTATTAAAACGTCAATATCCCTGATTTTATTTTCTATATCCAAATAATTAATCATATATTCAGAACCTTTAAACATTTTTGAATTGGTAAAATTCAAAAAAGCATATGCCAATCCACCGGCAGCTCCACTGCCTTTAATTATTGAAAAATCTTTTTTATATTTATCGTAAACTACTTTAGAAAAATTTTTAACATAATCATCAACAATAGAAAAATCTCTTTCATCCAAACCTTTTTGCCCACCAAAAATATATGTTGCCCCATTTTTTCCATACAAAGGATTTTCTACATCACATATTAAATTAAACTTAGCATATTTTAAGTACTTACTTACCATAGTATCATCTATTTTTACGATATTTTTTAATTCTGAAATTCCTCTCACGCAAAGATTATTATTTTCATCATAAAATTTAATGCCAAGTGCGGACAACATTCCTATACCGCAATCATTTGTTGCACTGCCGCCAAGACCTATAGTAAAGGTTTTTATCCCTTCGTATAACAAAGTATTTATCAAAATTCCTAAACCATAAGTAGTTGTTTTATACGGATTACATTCTTCTTTACTTAAATTTCTAATACCAACTATCTCTGCAACTTCTATAACAGCTTCTTTAGTATTATGATTTACTAAGTATTTAACTTCAGTTTTTTCTCCGAT
This sequence comes from Gemella massiliensis, assembly GCF_900120125.1. Classification (NCBI taxonomy): domain Bacteria; kingdom Bacillati; phylum Bacillota; class Bacilli; order Caryophanales; family Gemellaceae; genus Gemella; species Gemella massiliensis. Next base: position 306,906 of record NZ_LT635546.1, on the reverse strand, counting down.
TGCATTAACTGTAGTAAAAGTTTTTTTATCAAAATTTTCAAAAATATCTAAAAATCCGTCACCACCGTCAGCAATAACTTCTTTTACTATATCTATTTTTTTATTAACATTCTTAATTGTTTTTTCTATTATTAAAGAAAGTTCTTTCGATGTTAAGCAACCTTTGAATTCATTCATCGCTATCATAACTTTCATTTTTATCTGCCCCTTAATATGTACTTTCTTATATTCTAACATTAATTTTTCTCTTTTTAAAGTAGATACATTTTAAAATACATTAACTTAAACAATTAAAAACATTAAAATTTTTAATGTTCTCTCGTATATAGCTTTCTCCTATGTTTATTGCCAATTTTATTTTCTTAATACATAAGAAATTACAAATTTAAGATCAATCAATTAAATTACTTTATCAAGATATTTCACTTTATTTTACAACTTATCGTATAAAAAATACGAAAGTTTATCCCTAAACTTTCGTATTTTTTTTGTTCTATTACTTTCTACCAATAAGCAATCCGCTTTGAATATAATCTTTCATTTCTTTGCCATATCCCCATTTTTCAGCATATTCATCAGTAACATCAGAGTTTATGATTTGAAATTTTTTAAATCCGGCTTTTTGTATTATTTTTACCATCTCTTCTTCCAGAAGAGCACCCGCAACTCAAGTACAGTGCATTTTTTGTGAATTTTTCCATTCTATCGGTAAATCTTTTTTTAATAATATATCCGAAATAACAAACATTCCTTCATCATTTAAGATACGATATATTTCATTATAAACTTTTTGCTTATCAGGTTCTAAATTTATTACACAGTTGCTTATTACCCTATCTACCACCTTATCTTTTAACGGAATACTAATCAATTCACCTTTTATAAATTCTATATCTTTTAATCCTTTTTTATCACGAACACTTTTTGCTTTTTCCAACATAGAATCCAATCTGTCTAAACCATATAATGTTCCTGCTTTAGGATATTTCATTCTGGAAATAAAAATATCCATTCCGGCTCCGCAACCTAAATCTATCAAACTTTGACCTTCTTTTAACTTCAAATGCTGAATAGGATTTCCACAAGAAAGTCCCATATTTATTTCATCCGGGAACTCGTTTATTATTTTTTCATCATAACCTAAAGATTTACTTAAATCCTTTGGATTGATTTTTGTCTTTTGTTTATTCTTTGAAATATTATCATAGAATGAATCTACTGATAATCTTATTTTTAAATTTTTTTGTTCTGACATATTATCCCTTCCTATATTTTGAATCTTATTTTTCCCTTCTTAAAAGATAATCTGCAAATTGCTCCAAATTATTATTTTCTAATTTTTTTGCAATATTTTTTGCATTTTGGGTATGTTTTAACAAGAGCTGCTCACACTCTGTTATTCCATAAAAACTAAGATAAGTAATCATATTTTCATCGCTTGGAAGTTTACCAATTTTTTTGAAATCTCCGTAATAATCTAATATATCATCTTTAATTTGATATGCAATTCCTAATTCTTTACCAAAATCTTTTATTAATTCATAATCACTTTTTTTATCCGCTATTAATGTTGCAAAATCTAGCGGTAATTCTATTAATTTTCCTGTTTTTAAACTGTGCATATTACGAAGATAATTTGCATCAACATTAAAACTTTTTTGTTTAACATCATAAATTTGACCGGCAATCATACCCATAGCTCCTGAATAATTTGCTAATTGTTTTATCAACCTTATTTTTAATTTACTATCTACTTCACATTCTGAAAGAACTTCAAAAGCTAATGTCAACATAGCATCTCCGGTTAAAACAGCAACATCTACTCCATGAACTTTATGATTTGTAAGTTTCCCCCAACGATAATCATCATTATCCATCTCCGGTAAATCATCATGAACCAATGAATAAGTATGTACCAATTCTATAGCTAGTGCTACGTCAAAGTACCTATTATAATCCACTCTATAATAATCTAATAAATATAAAAATGACAATGGGCGAATTTTTTTACCCTCATTTATTAAAGAATAAATAATAGATTCCTTTAAAGGAAGTGGGATATCCAAAGCCTTTATATATTCTCTGGAAAAATCATTTAATTTAGGTTTATGTACTTGGATAAATAATTCAAAGTTATTCATTATTTTTAAAATCCTTAACTATTTTTTCAACTTCTTTTTCAGCATTTTCTATAATTTGATTACAATTTTTTATAATTTCAATACCTGCTTTATATTGTTCCAGTGAATCTTCCAATGACAAATTTCCACTTTCTAAATTAACTACTATTTTTTCTAATTGAGCTAAATTAGATTCAAAATTTTCTTTTTTCATTTACTTAACTCCTTCTTTTAATACTTCTTTTACTTCACAGGTAAAAACTCCATCCAACAACTGCACTGTTGCGTTATCTTTCGGTTTTATTTCTTTAACAGAAGTTACTTTTTTATCTTCTAAAAATGTGATTGAATAACCTTTTTTCATAATATTAATAGGCGAATTTGCTTCCAAGTGTTCAATAGTTTTTGCAAAATTTTCTTTGTATTTTTCCAAAATATCTATATCTAAAAATTCTTCTTTTTTATAAAAAAAATCTATTTTTTTTTCTTTTATACCGGCATTAAGAATACGCTGTAAATTTTTTTCTGTTGCCTCTAAATTTCTTTTATATTCTAAATATATATTAAGATAATTTTTTATATATGGATTCTCTTTATTTTTTACTATACATGCCTTACTGCTTTCCAAGATAAATTTTATTCTGTTATTTAGTTTATCTAAATTAAACTTAAGTTTATTTTTTATATCTTCAATATTTGGAGTAACTATCTCCGCCGCTGCTGTCGGAGTTGAAGCTCTCATATCAGAAACAAAATCTGCTAATGTAGTATCGGTTTCATGCCCTACTCCGGTTACTATTGGTGTATTACAATTAAAAATAGCCCTAACTACCTCTTCAGTATTAAAACTCCACAAATCTTCTATTGAACCGCCACCACGTGCTAAAATAATTACATCATTATCTCCATTATCTGCCAATTTTATATTTTTAACTATATCCTGAACGGAATTTTCACCTTGAACAAGCGTTGAATATAAATTAATATTAGCCAATGGGAAGCGTCGCATTATCGTTCTTTTTATATCTTGAATAGCTGCACCTGTTTCTGCAGTGACAACTCCTATATTTGCACTTAGTTTCGGTATCTGTTTTTTATATAACGAAGAGAAAAGACCCTCTTTATCTAATTTTTCTTTTAACTCTAAAAATTTTTGATAAAGCTCTCCTATACGATCTTTTTTCATATCAATAACTAATAAATTATGCTCTCCTCTTGGGAAATAGTAATTTATTTTTGATTTAATAAGAACCGTATCTCCACCTTTAAACTCAAAATTTTTTGCACCAAACCAGACAGCATTTATTCTGGTGTTTTCATCTTTTATTGAAAAATATATATTATTGTTGTTATGTATTTTAAAATTAGAGATTTCTCCTTTTATATAGATTTCTTCCAAATATGGATCTAGGAGAAATTTTCTCTCTATATATTTATTTAAGGCTGTGACTGTTAAATAAGTTCTTTCTTTCATTTGAACACCCCTTATTTCGCACTATTTTCCACTACACCTTTTAAAACACCATTTATAAACTTATAACTTTCATCTTTTTCGCTATATTTTTTAGATAACTCAACCGCTTCATTTATAGAAACTTTGTATGGAATTTCACTATATAAAATCTCATAGGCAGCTATGCGAAGTATTTGTCTATCCATTTTTGATAATCGTTCTAATTTCCAATCTTTTAAATTTAAACTTATAACTTCATCTATTTCATCTATATTCATTAATATTTGAGCTAAAGTTTCATTTACATATTTACTCCCTGAGATTTCTTCATTTTCCAATTCTAATAACTCTTTAAAATTTAAGTCTGTTTTTTCTATTTGAAATAAAATTTTAAAAACAGCTTCTCTTAATTCATGTCTACTTTTCATTTTTTCTCCTACTAAAAATCTATTCCTAAAATATTTACATTAACACTTTTTGTATTGATTTCAGTCATATTGAAGATTGAGTTTTTTACATTTTCTTGAATTTTTCTGGCAACTTTCGTTACTGAAAAACCAGATTTTAAATTACAATAGACATCTATAATTAATTCATCACCGGAAAATTCCAAATCTACACCTTTTGAATATATTTTTTTACCTAGTAATTTTGACACTCCTTCTACTTCAGTAGTTGCTATATTAGCAATTACCGTTAGAGCATGTGGATTAATTTCTACAGTTCCCAATTTTTTATTTTCCATGGAATTATCCTCCTAATCATATAATAGTTTGTTTACTTAAAGACAAAATAATTCTTATAATAAGTTTTATTATATCATATTTTCAAAGAAAAAAGATAGCAATAGCTACCTTTTATCTATATTGCTCTTTTAAATATTTTTAAGCAATTCTTCAAATGCATTGTTAATATTATCTTTGTTTTTTGCTCCTGCTTGTGCCATGTTAGGTCTACCTCCACCACGACCATCGCACATTGTCGCTAATATATTTACCAGTTTTCCTGCATTATAACTTTTAGTTAAGTTATTATCCACAGCAACTACAAAATTTACCTTATCATCATTAACGGAAGCAAATGCAATTATGTAATTTTCTAATTTTGTCTTAGCATTATCAACTAACTGTTTCAAATGATTCATATTATCCGATTCTACTACAGCAGTTAAAACATTTATATTATTTACAACTTTCACATTGTTTACTAAATTACTTAACTCTGCATTAGCAATCTTTTGTTGCAAACTTTCTTTTTCTTTGGATAATTTTTTAATCTCTGTTTGTAAGTGTGAAACTTTTTCCACAACATTACTTGCATTACCTTTAACAAGTTTTTCTATATCATGTAATGTATTTTCTTGTTCTTTTTGATATTTATAAGCTGCTTTTCCGGTTAACGCTTCAATACGTCGTACCCCGGCTGCTACTCCCGATTCAGAAATAATTTTGAAAATTCCTATTTCCGCACTATTTGCATTATGCGTACCACCACATAACTCGATAGAATAATCACCTATTGATACTACTCTTACCACATCACCATATTTTTCTCCAAATAATGCTTGTGCACCAAGTTTTCTTGCTTCTGCAATTGGCATTTCTTCCGTTTTAATTTCAAGTGAATTCCAAATTTGCTTGTTTACTTCTTCTTCCACCATCTCAATTTCTTCTTTTGTTAATGGAGCAAAGTGAGTAATATCAAAACGTAATTTTTCATCTGTTACCAATGAACCTGCTTGTTTAATATGAGAACCTACTTTTTGTCTTAATGCTTCATTTAATAAGTGTGTTCCCGTATGATTTTTTTCAATATTTAATCTGTATTCTCTATCAACTTCCAATGTATATTTATCACCGACAACTAATTCGCCCTCAATAATTTTTATAAAGTGAATATGACGTTTATCCGGTAATTTTTTCACATCAAGTACATTTGCTTTGACATTTTGTGAAAAAATGATACCATGATCGGCAACTTGTCCACCACTTTCCGCATAAAATGGCGTTTTATCAAATACCACTTTCACAACTTCAGAACCCTGATAAGAATTTAATACATTTTCTTCTTTATCAACTATTGCCAATAACGATGCATTTTTCTCCACTAATTGTGTATAACCGATAAATTCACTATCTCCAATAATTTTATTGTATAGATCAGTTTGAACCTGCATTGAAGAATCATCTTGACGAGATGAACGAGCGCGTTCTTTCTGTTTTTCCATTTCTTCATTGAAACCATCTAAATCTACAGTTAAGCCGTACTCTTCTGCATATTCTTGTGTTAATTCAATAGGAAATCCAAATGTATCATACAATTTAAACGCATCTTTTCCTGAAATAATTTTCGTCGTATTTTTTACTTCTTCTACAATTGTTTCTAAGATTGCTTCTCCTTCATTTAATGTTTCATGGAAACGATCTTCTTCTTTTAATATCACATCTTTTACAAAATCAGCTGATTCTTTAACATTTGGATAATAATCGACCATAATATCTGCAACAACGTCAGTTAACTTATACATAAATGAGGTATTCAATTCTAAAACTTTTGCATAACGAACCGCACGACGTAGCAGTCGTCTTAATATATAACCACGTCCTTCATTCGACGGCAACGCACCATCAGCTATTGCAAACACCACTGTTCTAATATGATCGGCAATCACCTTAAATGCAACATCTTGTTCAACGGATGCACCATATTTAATACCTGATAGTTTTTCTATCTCACGCATAATTGGCATAAATAAATCCGTATCAAAGTTAGTTGGTACATCTTGCAATACTGAAACTATACGTTCCAATCCCATACCGGTATCAATATTTTTTGCCGGCAATTCTGTATACGTACCATCGGCATTGTGATTGTATTGGCTAAATACTACATTCCAAACTTCAAGATAACGTTCATTTTCTCCACCGGGATACATCTCTTCTTTTGGTGATGTTGTATCAATATCTTCTCCTCGATCATAAAAAATCTCTGTATTCGGTCCGGACGGACCTTCTCCGATATCCCAGAAATTTCCTTCAATACGAATAATTCGTTCTTCCGGTAAACCGATATCGTTTTTCCAAATATCATATGCTTCCATATCTTCCGGATGAATAGTTACAGATAATTTTTTTTTTTCGAGTGCTAACCATTTTTCAGCTGTTAAAAACTCCCACGCCCATTCAATGGCTTCTTTTTTAAAATAATCACCAATTGAAAAATTTCCCAACATTTCAAAAAATGTATGATGTCGTGCTGTTTTACCAACATTTTCAATATCGTTAGTTCTAATAGATTTTTGTGAATTTACTATTTTTGGATTTTCCGGAATTTCTCGTCCATCAAAATATTTTTTCAATGTCGCTACACCTGAGTTAATCCATAATAAAGACGGGTCATCTATCGGTACGAGTGAAGCACTCGGTTCTATTTTATGATTTTTTTCTACGAAAAAATCTAAAAACATTCTTCTTGTTTGTGATGATGTCAGTTGTTTCATTGCTGTTCTCCTTTCGATATTGTAAAATAACAACTAAAAAATGTCCCTTGTGTAAAATTACACAAGGGACGACTATAATCGTGTTACCACCCTACTTCGAGTATAAAACTCCTCATAGTTTTTATAACGGCTTTAATGCCATGAAGCTGTTAAATAGGTAGCATAAAAGTACATTATAAACCTTTTTCACCGACAGGTTTTCTCTTAGGATAATGTGAATTACTTTTAATTCCTACACTTCATCATTGTATTTAACTATCATTATAAACAGTTATCAAATATTTGTCAATAGGTTTATTTTGAATTTCTAATTTCCATTGTAGTGTTACAATAGATGTGAGACATATAATAAAAAAAGAAGAGTAAATCCTGTATAATGAAGTTACCTACAAATCAAAAAAAGGAATTTACTCTTATGAAAACTATTATAACAGAAAATATAGAAAAAACACAACGATATATACCTCATACTTTACAAACAAGAATAGCTGCAGTTAAAACTTATAGAAACGGTAACTCTATTCGTTTTGTTTGTAGGCGCTATAAAATATCAAAAGCCTCTCTTTTGCGTTGGAATAAAAAATATGACGGTACTAAAGAGTCTCTTATAGATAAGTCTCATAGACCTCATTCCATTCACCCTAACGCCCATACAGTTGAAGAATTGTCTTGGATTAAAAATCTTATTAAACGTAATCCTAATATTTCTATGATTGAATTATATGCTAAACTTAAATTCAACAAAGGTTATAAAAGACATCCTTGTTCTTTATTTAGAGTGCTTAGAAAATTAGGTTTTTATAAAGATACTAAGAAAAAAGTAATTCCTTATAAACCTAAACCCTATAATACACCTACTGAAATTGGTAAAAAATGGCAACTTGATGTGAAATATGTTCCTAAACGTTGTTATGTAGGAGAAATTCCTGATAAATTTTATCAATATACTATCATTGATGAAGCTACTAGGGAAAGATTTATTTTCCCTTTTAAAGAACAATCATCATACTCTACTGTTCAATTTGTTAAAATGGCTATTGATTATTTTGGGTATAAACCTAAGATAATTCAAACTGATAATGGTTTTGAATTTACGCATTTTAAAGATACTAAACGAATACACCCTTTTGATGTATTGTGTAATAATCTTGGCATTAAACATCAACTTATTAGACCTAGAACTCCTAGACATAACGGTAAGGTTGAACGTAGTCATAGAAATGATAATGAACGTTTTTACAGGCATTTATCTTTCTTTTCGTATGATGATCTTGTATCTCAGATGAAAAAGTATCTATATCGCTCTAACCGTCTTCCTATGCAGACTTTAAATTGGCTTTCTCCTGTTGAAAAAAGAAAAGAGCTACGGAAAGAGTCTATAAAAATATGCCGGCTTTAATTCCTTGTTAGATAATAGATTTCACAACTTATTTGTCAAGGACAAGGGCTACGCCTTTTTCAAATCCTTGACAAATAAGTTTTAGAAATCTGAAATGTTCTCTAAGGAATTAAAGCTGGCAAATCTAATAAAATAATGTATTTTACGTCGGGGGCTTCATACGGTTTACATAGAAGCTAGCTTCTATGTAATTCTATTATATCTGGTATTTATTTTTTACTTTTTTTGTTTCACATCATTTACAAATATACATTTATTTTGAATTTCTAATTTCCATAATAGCCTTTTTTTTCCAAAGTTTCATATTTTGTTTAAGAGTGCTGAAACCATAAACAAAATTAAGTGTATCTAAACTATTAATTTCTTTTTTATTGTTGTTCTGAGTTTTTTGTTTAAAATTTAGAGTAGCATTTATCTTATTATCTTTTATTGATAAAACTTTTACATCTAAAACTTCTCCAACTTTTAAATAACTTCCAATATCAAAAATAAAACAGTTGGTAATTTCTGAGATATGAATTAATCCGGCTTGACCGTTTTTGGTTTCAAAAAAAGCGCCATAAGGTTTCACTGCTGTAACCTTTACTTTTATTATATCTCCTTGTTGTATTTCTCTATAACTCATTTTTTATTCTATCTACCACTTTTTCCACTGTAAAGCCATATTCTTCAATTACTTTATTTGCCGGAGCAGAAGCACCAAATTTATCAATTCCGATAGCAAGCCCATCCAATCCTACATATTTATACCACAAAGCTGTACTACCCATCTCTAAAGATATTCGTCTTCTTACATTAAATGGTAATAAACTTTCTTTATATTCTTTTGATTGTTCTTCAAATAATTCCATTGACGGCATACTTATAACACGTAATTTTACTCCATCTTTTTCCAGTGTTTTCGCTACTTCAATTGCAAGCGCTACTTCTGAACCAGTTGCGATTATAATAGTATCAAAGTTATTCGAAGTTTCATAAACAACATAAGCACCTTTTTCTACTTTTTCAAATGAGGTATTTTCTAACACCGGCAAACCTTGACGTGTTAATACTAATGATGTCGGTTTTGTATTTGCTTTTTGCGATAAATACCATGCTGCTTGTGTTTCAACAGCATCTGCAGGTCTAAACACATAAGAATTCGGAATCGTTCTTAATGATGACAGATGTTCAATAGGCTCATGTGTCGGACCATCTTCGCCAACTGCTATACTATCATGAGTAAATACATATGTAACAGGTAAATTTTGAAGAGCAGATAAACGTAATGCTGCTTTTAAATAATCTGAAAATACAAAGAATGTACCGCCAAAAACACGCACTCCGCCATGTAATGTTAAACCATTAAGAACTGTAGCCATTGCAAATTCGCGTACACCAAATTGAATATTACGTGCTGTTCTATTAGTATTATCTTGCAATTTTTCCTCTTTAATAAATGTCATATTAGAGTGAGAAAGATCGGCTGATCCTCCGAAAAATGTCGGAAGCACAGCAGCTATACTATTAATTGCATCTTGTGATGAATTACGAGTAGCTTGAGCTTCGCCTACATTTTTAAAACTAAAACTTTCTTTAGAAAGATGTTTAATATCTTTTCTTGATAATACCTCTTCTAATTCGGCTGCTAATTCCGGGAATTTTTCCTTGTATTCATTATATAATTTTTCCCATTCGTTATTCGCAGTTTTTCCACGATTTGCAACATTAACTTTAAAATCTTCATATACTTCTTCCGGAATTTCAAAAGGAGCATAGTTCCAATCAATTTTTTTTCTAAATAATGTTGTTTCTTCTTCACCTAACGGTGCACCGTGGACACCGTTTGTTCCTTGTTTATTAGGAGCTCCGGCACCGATTACGGTTTTTACCTCAATCAAAGTCGGTTTATCTGATTGTTTTGCCTTTTCAATGGCGTTACTTATCGCCACAATATCTTCACCATTTTCTACCAATAGCGTATTCCAACCATAAGATTCATATCTGGCACGAACATTTTCAGAAAATGCGTCTTTAGTTTCTCCATCTAAACAAATATCATTTGAATCATAAAGAACCACTAATTTATTTAATTTTTGTACTGCAGCAAAACTTGATGCTTCTGATGCGACACCTTCCATAATATCACCATCACCACAAATTACATAAGTATAATGGTCAAAAATGTCAAAACCCTCTTTATTGTATTTAGCTGCCAAGTAACGCTCAGCCAGCGCCATACCAACAGCAGTAGAAATCCCTTGCCCTAGCGGACCGGTTGTAGCGTCAACTCCTTTAGTATGACCAAATTCCGGATGCCCCGGAGTTTTTGAATTCCACTGACGGAAATTTTTTATCTCTTTTATACTTACATCTTCAAAACCTGAAAGATGTAATAATGCGTATAACAACATTGATCCGTGTCCTGCCGATAAAACAAATCTATCTCTGTTGATCCATCCCGGCACAGCGGGATTTACTTTCAAATGTTTAGAAAATAATGAATACGCCATCGGTGCAGCACCCATTACAATGCCGGGATGCCCCGATTTAGCTTTATTAATTGCATCAACCCCTAATACTTTTATTGCGTTGATTGATTGTTGTGACATACAATATCCTCCTAAATTATAATTCTATTCTTCCTGAAATTGCTCTCGATAAAGTAACTTCATCAACATACTCAATATCGCTTCCAAAGGAAATTCCTTGAGCTAGTCTTGTAACTTTTATACCTGTATTTTTTAAATAACGTGAAATAAAACTAGCTGTCCCTTCCCCTTCAGGTGATGAGTTTGTCGCTAAAATTATTTCTTTTACCGCCGGATTTTTTGCTCTTTCAAACAACGATTTAATATTAATATCCATAGGCCCTATTCCATCCATAGGAGATATAAGACCATCTAAAACATGATATAATCCCTTGTATTGTTGCATATTTTCCATAGCCACCAAATCGTTATCTGTAGCTACTACACAAATTATTGATTCATCTCTTGATTTATCACAACAAATATCACACACTTTTGTTTCACTAAGCCTATGACAAATTTCACAGTTTGTTAAATTTTTTTTAAGATTTACAAGAGATTTTGAAAAATTCTCTATATCATCATCATGCATTTTTAATGTGTGAAAAGCAAGCCTTACAGCTGTTTTTCTACCAATTCCCGGTAGCATTGCATAACTATCTATTAAGTCTAATATTGGTTTTGGATATTGCATTAGACTATAAACCCGGAATATTTAAGCCGTTAGTAAATTTGCCTAGCGTTTCTTCTTTTAATTGTGTAGATTTTTCCAATGCATCATTTACCGCTGTTAACACTAAATCTTGCAACATTTCAATATCTTCCGGATCTACTACCTCTTCTCTTATTTTTATATCCAAAATTTTACCGTCACCGTTAGCTGTGACTGTTATCATTCCACCTGATACTGTCCCTTCTACAGTTTGCTCCTTTAATCCCTCTTGGGCTGCTAACATATCTTTTTGCATTTTTTGCATTTTACGCATCATCTGTTGCATATTTCCCATTCCACGCATATTATTTCCTCCTAATATTAATATAATATAATTTTATTTAAAATCAGCTAACTTGTCAATATTTTTCAGTTTTTTAAAAATATTTAATTTTATTTTCTATAACGTTTATTTTTCTATAATAATATCTGAAAACAATTCCTCTATTTTTGAAGTTTTTTCTATATTTTCTAATTTTACTTCTACTGACTTTTGTTCTATAATATTATCCTCATTTTTTAAACTTTGATATTGATTCGCTTGAAGAGCATATATTGTATATTCCACTCCAATGTAATGTTTAAATAACTCTTCTAAATATTTTTTATATTTTGTACTTTGGGTCAGTCTAATCATACTATCAACTTCATTAAACACAAGTAATCCACCTGTTTTAGAAGATGCAATAAGCGTGCTTGATTTGAATATTTTTCGCATTTCCACAACTTGAAAATTATTTGTACTTAAATTTTCATCCATAATTTTATTAAATACATTAGCTGCATAACTGGTAAAATTATCATTAGAATCAGCTAATAATTTCTTAATCTTTATCTTATCTTTTATTATTACTTCTTTTGGCGAGGCGTCTTGTAAAGTAGTATTATCTTGTAAAATTTCCTTATCTTCTACTAACACGTTATTTTCAGTTTTATTAAAAGTTATATTTAGTAGTTTGTCTTCCAACTGTTTAACTCTATTTTCTAAATTTGTTATCTCAATTGTTGAAACATTTTGAGATGGATTAAAATTACTATCAGTTGAAAAAATTTCTTTTGAACAAATTTTTACAATACAAATTTGCATATAACTAACATGTTCTGTCGAAAATCTAATAAATTGTTCAGTTTCTGACAATATTTGAATTATTCTATAAAAATAATCAAACGGAACTGTTTCAATTTCTTTTGATATTATATTAACATCATATCCTGTGTAATCAGTATTTTTTAAATTTTTATATACAATAACATCTCTCGTAATATTTATTAAATCATTTAATATTAATTTGGTATCTTTAGCTTGATTTAAAAAATCATTATACATCAATAAAGATTTAGTTACATCACCACTAAGAAGTAATTTATAAAATTCGAGAATAGTTTCCTCACTAAGTGACGAGGTTACATCTAATATATTTTTTAATGTTATTTTATCAGCATAGTTAGACACTTGATCTAAAATACTAATTGCATCTCGCAAACCACCTTTAGCTAAGTTAGAAATTTTAGTTATCGCTTCATCTTCAATATCAAGATTTTCTTGATTAGCAATATGAATTAATCTATCTTTTAACTGATTTGTTGTTAAATTTTTAAACTCGAAACGTTGACAACGTGAAAGGATTGTTGCAGGTATCTTATGAATTTCTGTTGTTGCTAAAATAAATATAACGTGTGCGGGTGGCTCTTCCAGTGTTTTTAACAAAGCATTAAATGCTGCCGTTGTTAACATATGAACCTCGTCTACAATATATATTTTATATTTCCCTTCTGACGGTAAAAATTTTATAGCTTCTTTTATATCACGAATCTCATCGACACCGTTATTACTTGCTGCATCTATTTCAATTATATCAACATTTTCTTTTTGATAAATATCATTTTTATTAACAACGTTGGCAAAAATTTTAGCAATGGATGTTTTGCCGGTTCCACGTGGTCCATAAAATAAATAGGCATGACTAATTTGGTTTTTTTCTATTGCATTTTTCAAAACAGAAACAATGTGATTTTGACCTACTATGTCATCAAAGTTTTGCGGTCTGTACTTTCTATATAATGCCTGAAACATATAAACCTCCTATATTAATTTGACTATCTTATTATATCATAATTTAATAATAACATATAGGGATAAAATATTTTTTATCAGCAACAAAAAGCCATATATATAACTTATATAAGAACTTCTAAAATATATTTATACATAAAATTAAGCTGATTTATTATTAAAATATTTTTAACAATAAATCAGCTACTTTGCACACTATTTAATTTTATAATATTTTTGAGAAAAATTCTTTTGTTCTGTCTTGTTTAGGATTATCAAAAATTTCTGATGGTGTTCCTTCTTCAAGAGCTATCCCATTATCCATGAAAATTATTTTATCGGCTACCTCTTTTGCAAAATTCATTTCATGAGTAACAATTACCATTGTTAATCCATCTTCAGATAATTCTTTAATAACATCAAGAACTTCTTTAACCATCTCCGGATCTAATGCACTTGTCGGTTCGTCAAACAACAAAACTTCCGGAGAATTTGCCAAAGCACGTGCTATTGCCACACGTTGCTTTTGCCCACCTGACAAACTGTTTGGATAAGCGGATTTTTTATCTTTTAAACCTACCCTGTTTAATAATTCCAATGCCTTTTTTTCAAGGTTTTCTTTTTTATCTATACCAAAAGTTTTTGGAGCAAGTATTATATTTTCTAATACGTTCATATTGGGAAATAAATTAAAATTTTGAAATACCATTCCCACTTTTTTTCTATATTCATTAATATTTTGTTTTGTAATATCTTTACCGTTAAACTTTATTTCCCCTGCTGAAGGTTTCTCTAATAAATTTATACAACGAAGTGCCGTACTTTTCCCACTACCGCTTGAACCTAATATTACAATTTTCTCCCCTTTTTCCACATTAATATTTACACCTTTTAAAACTTCTTCTTTACCAAATTTTTTATGTAAGTTTCTTATTTCCAACAACAATTTATTCACCTACTTTGCTAATTTTTTTTCCAAACGTTTTACCAATAGTGATAGCACTGAAGTAATTATAAAATATATTGCCGCAGCCACTAAATACGGTCCAAACGTTTGGTAAGTTGCATTTTTTACAGTGTTAGCCGTAAACATTATATCAGCTACACCAACAAAATATACTATTGACGATTCTTTAACAAGAGAAATAAATTCATTCCCAAGTGCCGGCAAACTATTTTTAAATGCTTGCGGCAAAATGATAAGTTTCATCGTTTGAAAGTAACTTAACCCCAGAGAACGTCCGGCTTCCATTTGTCCTTTATCAATAGCAACTATCCCTGAACGGAATATTTCACTAACATACGCTCCCGAATTAATTGATAGGGCAATAATTGCTGACATAAACGGTGTAAATGACACCCCAACTTCCGGTAGTGCAAAATAAATAATCATAATTTGCACCAGTATCGGCGTATTTCTAATAACCTCTACATAAATGCCGGCCAAAATATTTAATATCTTTATTGTACTTATTTTAGCTAAGCAAACTAAAACTCCTAGTATTAACCCTATTAATAATGCAATAAGTGAAACTTTTAATGTTGTTACCGTTGCCTCTAAATATGTTGTGTAGTAATTTGGGAGAAAATCAAACATTTATCTTTTTACCTCTTTCTATTCGCTTTTAGCAGCTATTTTCGCATATTTATCAAGCTCCTGCTCAAATAGTTTTTTAGCCTGTATTTCTTTTATAACTGCATTTACCTGTTCTAATAATTCTTTATTACTGTTATCATTTCCTTTTTTAAAAGCTATTGCCATACCGGTTGCTTCCGGATCGTTTTCCGCTGCAAATGTACTGATTTTAATATCACTATATTTATTCATCGCAATTTTTGCTACATCGTCCGGTATTAAAACCACATCAATTTTTTTATTTTTTAAATCTTGTAGTAAGCTTGGAACATCTGTTAATGCTTGAATATTTTTATCATCAAGTTTTAATTGTTCTTTAACATAAGTTTCATAAGTTGACCCTTTTTGAACTCCAACTTTTTTATTTTTTAAATCATCACTAGATTTTATTTCTTCACTATCTTTATTTACAACAAATATTCCTTTACTTGTATAATAAATATCGGAAAAGTCAACCGCTTTTTTTCTTTCATCTGTTGGATTAACACCCGAAATAACCATATCCACTTTATTTGCATTAAGAGCTGCAATTAACGAATCAAAAGCCATCTCTTGAATTTCTACTTCAACTCCTAATTTTTTAGCAACTTCTTGAGCTAAATAGATGTCCGCACCTACAACCTTTTTCTGACCATTTTCTGTTGTTAAAAATTCATAAGGCGGATAATCCGGTGATACACCGAGAACTATTTTCCCTTTGTCTTTTATTTCTGTTACTTTTGTTTTTGAATTACTTTTTGAACACGCTGTTAACGTGATTATTGTCATTAGTGCTGTTATAAATAATAATAATTTTTTCATCATCTTATCTCCTTAAATATTTTTTGAAAAAGTTGTAATTAGTAATTAAAAAATCTCTTTGCAATTAGTTTTATCTAATCACAAAGAGACGAATTTACGCGGTGCCACTCTTTTTGATATATTAATCACCCGTTTATATAATCCATGGTATTATATAAACTTATGTGCAAGCTAAATAAAAAAGTCTTTTTACAATTTATGTAAATTGTAAAAAGACGAATCAAATTCCGCGTTGCCACTTTTTTTGGTATTTAATATACCCACTCGAACTCTTTAAGGCAGAGTAACCAATTATTTTCATAATCACCAAAAAAGTACGTTCATTCAGAGTAATTGCTAACCTTTCACCAACGTTAACTCGCTAAAAATTTCTTACTAAATTACTATTCTTTTCCAAGGCTTTGTTTTATTTGATAATCATTTTACACCCTAAAAAAATAATTGTCAAGTATTATTTTTGATTTTTTTGATATTTTTTCAAAATTTTTCGTCCTATTAGTACACCCAAACTACTTAAAGCTATAATAACAACTGCTCCTATAATCATCCAGTGTCCTGAACCGTATTTTATACTTGCATCCATAGCTTCAGCAGTTTGCCCTCGTTTTACCCAATCACTTTTATATGAATCGGCAAAAAATATAATAGGAATCCATGCACCACAAGCAAATCCTATATTTATAAGACTAAGTGCCAAACATTGGGCAATTACATTAGCATGTCCCATTACTTTTAAAATAACATCTGCTAAAAATGCCGCTGATATTGACGAAATAAGCCAAGGAATATAAGCTCCCCCCATTAAAGAGAAGATAATCATGTGTATAATAATAAATACCGTAAATATTCCGAATTTGTTATAATTATAACAAAGATAAACAAAAATTGTTCCGGCTAAAAGCCCCCACACTCCCGGTGATACACTATGTCCAAACGCTCCAAACATACTAGATATCATCATTGCAATTACATATACAACTATTGATAAAACTGTAGTCATTCCCAAAAATATATAATCTTTTGTTTTTAATTTCATTTTTATTTTCACCTATCCTTTCATATTTAAAAATATATCTTTTACAATTTCTTTATTTTCTTCCGTTAAATAAAAATCTTTATTTATTTTCCCCTCTTCAATATATACTACTCTATTACAAGTTCTATACAAGAATTCGACATCGTGAGTGGCAATTATTAAAGAACTGTTCTTAGATATTCCTTTTAATATTTCGCTTACCTTATTCATATTTACAAAATCCAAACCGCTAGTCGGCTCATCAAACATTAAAAGATCAACATTAGACAACGCAGCTATTGCAATAAGTAATCTTTGTTTTTGCCCTCCTGAAAGTTCAAATGGAATTTTTTCTTTTAATTTATCAAGAGATAAACTATTTAATAATGTATCAATTCTTTGTATTTCAGCTCCGTCATTACCAAACTTTATCTCACTTTCAACAGATTCTGTAAAAAACTGATAATCCATATCCTGCATAACTAGAAACGGATTAGAATCTTTTATTATTTCTCCACTGTCTGAAGTTATTATCTTCGTGAACAATCTTAGCAATGTTGTTTTTCCTACCCCGTTTTTTCCGATTAAACCTATAATATCTCCTTTAAATATTTCCAAGTTTATATTATTTAAAATATTTTTATAATTTATATCTTTCATCTTAGCTATCAACTCAGATGAAGTAACTTCTTTTTTATTATAAATTCCTAAATTAAACACATCAAGGCTTCGGAGTGGTATCTCCTTATTGTTTACTAAATCGTAAATTTTTTTTTCAGATACTTTTCCTTCATTCACCAGTAAAACTTTATCTACTAAATCTTTTAAGTAATGAACTCTATGTTCAGCTATAATTATCGTATATCCTGCTATCTTTAACTTTTGTATTAAAGATGTCAGTTTCTTAGTTGTATAGAAATCCAGATTAGAAGACGGTTCGTCCAAAATTATCATTTTAGGTTCTAAACACAGGCTACAACCTATCGCAATTTTTTGGCGTTCTCCACTTGAAATATAAAAAATATTTTTATCAAGTATACTATCCAATTCTAATAATTCTTTTATTTCTTCGTATCTTTCGTGCATTTTTTCCAAAGTCATCCCATAATTTTCCATAGCAAACACCAACTCACTTGTTGTATTTGTTGTAAAAAAATGTCCTCTAGGATCTTGGCTGACATAACCAATTTCTTTTGCTATATCAAAAGATTTTTTTTCACTTATATTTTCTTTATTAAATAATATTTCACCGGTTACTTCGCCTTCATATAAAGTTGGAATAAGCCCATTTATTAGATGAACCACAGTCGATTTCCCACTTCCGGATACTCCGGTTAATAAAACACATTCACCCTGTTCTACAAAAAAACTTACATTCTTCAATACTTTTTCCTTAGAGTTCTTATAAGTGAATGAAACATCATTAAATTCTAACACTGTTCGCTCCTCCTAATAAAAATATAAATATTAAAAGAATAATAACTAAAAATATATAGTCAAATGTCCTCATTTTAACATTATAAAATGATGTTCTTTTATACGGTGACTCGACCCCTTTAGTCATCGCCGTTGCCGTCATTTCCTCTGCAATTAAATTCATTCTCATGAGAACCGGAACTATCCAATATTCTAAATATTTGAGAGGTTCTTTAGGTGTAAGAATAATATTTCTCATTTTCAATGACTCCCTTATCATCTTTATTTCTGTTTTATATGTTGGAAAAAATCTAAGCGTAACGGTAACACTCAACATTAATTTTTTAGGAAGACGAATTTGTTCAAACGATGATAATAATTCATTACTTTTAACGGCACTAACTAAAATATAAGAAATCATTGCTACCGGAATCATTCGCAGGAAAATATAAACCAGCGTTCCGAACAAATTAGCAAGTAATGCCATATTACTAATAGCAATAAGATATGCTAACACAGAAAATATAATATAAGCAATTAAAAATTTTAAAGCTTGTTTATAGCGGCGATAAATAAGTAAAACAAATACTGCAAGTCCTAAACAGATTCCTTCGTAAAGTAAACCCTTTCCTAGAAATATAATAACCGGAAATATTAAATTTAAAATAACAAGCGTTAATGGATTTAATTTTGTCATAACATCCTCCTTTCCTAATACTGCAATCTAATTAAATATATAATATCAATAATCATTATCAATGTCAATGGTTTATTAAAGAAAATAGTAAAATATACGATTTACTGTATATCTCACTATTTTCTTCAATATTGTATTTATTTCATGTCTACGATAGTTGCACCCAAACCGCCCTCGTTTTGTCCGCCGCTTCTAAAACTTTCTACATATCGATTATTTTTTAAATATTCTGCTATATTTTTTCTAAGAATACCGGAACCTAATCCATGGATAATCGTAAAAGTATCATATCCTTGAAGTATAACTTTATCCATATAATCTTCAATTTCACGTATAGCCTCTTCGGTATTTTTCCCAATAACATTAATCTCTATACCGACTTTTTTCGAACTAACATTACTTGTACTGACATATCGTCTTACTTCCTCCGGTTCACTATCAATTTTTCTGACTTCTTTTCTCTTAATATTAAGTTTCATTGATCCCATTTTAATTTGTAAAATATTACCATTTATTCCAAGAACAGTGGCACGTTGATTATAACCAAGAACAAGCACGTCATCTCCTACCTGAATTTCACTATTATTAAACTGCGGTTTATCTACCAATTGTTTTTGAAGTTTAATATTGTTTTTAGAATCGTCCATATTATGCAATACATCATTTACTTCATGTTGCCTTATATCAGTATTATCTTTAAACTGTTTATAAATTTCAAGAATCTTTTCTTTTTTCTTATCAATTTCTTTGTTTAATTCAATACTTAATTCATTATATAAACTTTCCTTATATTCATTATATTTCTCTAAATTTTCACTAAGTATATTCTTTATTTCATCTATTTCTTTGACAGTTTTATTAATATATTCTAACTTATAATCATATTCTCTTATGCTTTCTGAAAGTTTATCAATAAATAAATTATTTTCTTTTGTATTTTCTTCCAATAAAGTTGTCGCTTTCTCTATCACTTTCGTATCTAAACCCAGCTTAGCAGAAATATTAATAGCGTTTGATTTCCCCGGTAATCCGATAATAAATCTATATGTCGGTTTTAGTTTTTCAAAATCAAATTCCATAGATGAATTTTTATAATATTCTGACTCAAAACAATAATTTTTTATTTCCGGATAGTGTGTCGTACATAACAAGGTTGCTCTTAATGTTTTAAATTTATCTAGTAATGCAATGGATAAAACGGCACCCTCACTGGGATCTGTTCCTGAACATAATTCATCAAGAAGCACCACTGTTTTACTGTTTGTGTTTTCCAGTATGCTAATAATATTAGTCATATGCGAAGAAAATGTTGATAAATTATTTTCTATAGATTGCTCATCTCCAATATCAACAAATAAATGTTCAAAAAAACCAACAGTTGATTCTTCTAAAGCCGGAATATAAAAACCTAAATGTGATAAGTAAATACATAAACCTACCGTTTTTAAGATTACCGTTTTCCCTCCGGTATTTGGTCCGGTAATTATTAGTGAGTTCCCGCTATTATCCATTATTACATCATTTTTCACCACATTATTAGCGTCTATTAATGGGTTATACGCTTTTTTTAAAATTATTTCTTGATTCTTTACAATATTTTGTTTGTTAAATCCTTTTTTAACACAAAAATTCATTTTTGAAAAAATAAATTCAACTTGTGAAAAATTCCATAATGAATTAGTTAATTCATTTGCTCTTGATTTAATTATTTCAGTCGCTTCTTTTAAAATACGTAGTATCTCTTCTTTTTCCTTTCGATGCAAAATTCCTATTTCATTATTAATTTCTACATTTTCACGAGGTTCTACGTAAAAAGTATTTCCCGATGCAGATTCATCGTGAATAATACCGCCAAAGTCGTTTTTATGCTCCGGTTTTACTAAAATAACATCCCTATCATTACGTTTTGTTACAATAGCTTCTGTAAGTTTTTTTCCATTAGAACGAATAATATTTTTCAACACTTGATCACTTTTATTTTTTAAGCGCATTATGTTAACTTTAATATTTTTCAACTCCAATGAGGCGTCAGGTTTTATATAACCGTCTTCATCAATTATTCGATCTAAATAACGTTCAGTATCTTCAAAATTATCCATTTTTTCTATGTATTTCATTAAACTACCATATTGTTTACGTTCTTGTTCTTTGATAAATAGAAAACGTTTAGTAAATCTATCATACACTATTATATTTCTTAATATATAAAATAATTCTTTTTCCGATAAAATACTGTCAATCTTTGCTTTTTTTATACTGTTCGTATAATTATAAATTTTCAATCTGAATTCGTTAGGATACTTACGTAACAAATCATAAGCCTCTTCGTTCTCTTTATGAACTTCTACTAACTTGTTATAATCTGATATATATTCTAATTGCTGTATTTTTTCTAATGACATTTCTGAATAACAGTATTTATCAATATCTTGCAATACTAAATCCAAGTTTAGTTTGCGTTTTGTGTTCTTATTCAAATTACTACACACTCCTTAACATTTCGTACTATTAACAATAAATTCTGTATAGATATAATCTTAACTCTCTAACACTATATTTTCATTTTTATACTGTATTATCCGCAATCACATCAATTTCTCTAACACTTACTTCTTTTATTTCTATTTTGAATCTTTCCATCTGAAATTTTTATATACCTCCCTTTTTTTAAAAAAATCTATAATATTTCTATTCCATAAAATTTAAAGTTGTTACCTTTTCACTTAAATATTATTATTTTAAGATGTAGTTTCTGTAAATATTTTTGAAATAATGTATTTCATTAAAAATATTTAGTATAAATTCTTTCTAAACACTTTAAACCAACAAGTAACTATTTTCAACTATCCCTATACTTTATCTTGAAGTAATGTTTTAGAAAGTTCCATCATCACATTTTCCCCAATAATTCAATAAAAATATTATATCATACTTTTTACTGTTTTATATATTTTATATTAAAAAAGCAATAACCATTTATGATTATTGCCGTTTTAATATTATTTGTTAAAGAATAAACTAATTAAACTTTTTGATAATATTGGTGTATTTTCTAATATATATTCAGGTAATGTTGAATTTGTAAATATTGCTGTTTTCCATTCCGGTGTCGGTAAAACAGTTACAAGATATAATATTAAGAAAACTACCAAATAAATTTCTAAAAATCCCAATATTGCTCCTAATAATCTATCTGTTGTTTTGATTAAAGGTAATTTTCTTATTACCCCTAAAATCGAAGCCAATATTTGTATAATTATTTTAATTAATATAAATATCACAATAAATGAAACTATTCTGTAGTATGCTGACGGTATATTTAATCCTTTATATACACCTTCCAGCCCTTGAGTAACATCTGTTGGTATAGGAATTAGATCTGTAAATAAAAATGCTAAACGGGGGCTAAAAAACATTGAAACAATATACCCTATTACTATAGTCCCTAAATAAAATAGTTGAACAATAAGACCACGCTTATATCCCATATAAAGTCCAGCTACTAATAATAACCCTACTATTATATCAACCATAAAAACATCCTTTCATACTATTTTTGTTTTATTATATACGACTAACTTTAAAAGTAGCATAACCTGATTTAGATATATGCTACTTTTTATTTCTATTCAACACCGATAATATATGGATATACCGGTTGACCGGATTCAACTAATTCTATCTCAACATCAGGATATTTTTCTTCGAGAAGTTGTTCTAAGAAATCCGTACATTCTTCCGTACTTTCTTCTCCTAAGTATAGTGTTACTATCTCGCTATCTTCATCAATTGACATCTCCAATAGTTTTGCTAATGCTGCATTTAATGACAAATCTGAAACAACAATTTTACCATTTTTAATACCCATATATTCGCCTTTTTTAATTTCTATACCTTCTATATTTGTATCTCTAACAGCATAAGTTACTTCTAAAGTTTTTACAGTTGTTAAAACATTTTGCATATTTGCATAATTTTCCTCCGGTGATAATACCGAATTAAATGCCATTACAGCAGCTACACCTTGTGGGGCGGTTTTACTTTCAATTACAAAGACATTTTCTTCCGCCAATTCAGCCGCTTGTTTAGCAGCTAACTGAATATTCTTATTATTAGGGAAGATATAAATATTATCCGCATTTACTTCTCTTATGGCTTTCATAATATCCTCAGTAGACGGGTTCATTGTTTGCCCACCTTCTACAATATAATCAACGCCCATAGAAGATAACACTTTACTTAATCCCGCTCCCATGGAAACAGAAATCATCGCTTGATTTTTTCTTTCCTTAGGTGTTTCTTGTTTCTCTTCTTGTTTTCTTAACACCTCTCTGTGTTGTTCACGCATATTATCTGATTTAATTTTGATTAATTCACCATACTGTTGACCATAATTAAACACATCACCGGGAGTTTCTGTATGAACATGAATTTTAACATATTCATTGTCCGAAATTACAAGTAATGAATCACCAAACTTGCTCATATCTTCTCTAAATTTTTCTTCATTAAATTCTTTTTTGTTCTTATCAAGACGCACTGTAAATTCTGTGCAAAAACCATATACAATATCTTCAGGACTCATAAAGTCCATATCATGATTATCTTCAAATTGCATATCAACAATATTTATTTCAACTTCATCAAGTCCGTCAATTTCTTCGTTCTTTAAGGCTGCAACAAAGCCTTGATATACACAAACAAGACCTTGTCCGCCTGAGTCTACAACACCAACTTCTTTTAATATCGGTAATAACTCCGGTGTTCTTTTTAATGATTCTTGAGCCTCTTTATAAATTGCTTCCATTACTTCTATTACTGAATCTGTTGATTCTGCAGTCTTCATTCCTACCGCAGCCGCCTCACGTGCAACTGTTAAAATAGTACCTTCCACCGGTTTAATAATTGCTTTATATGCAATACTTACTCCATTTTGAATGGCATTAGCAAATTCTTTAGCATCAATCTCAGCCTTATCTGCAATATATTGTGACATACCTCTAAATAATTGAGAAAGAATAACACCGGAATTACCACGAGCCCCCATTAGTAAGCCCTTTGAAAAAGATTTTCCAAGTTCTCCAATATTTTCCACAACATTAGAAGCCGTTTCTTTTGCTCCCGATGACATAGAAAGATTCATATTGGTTCCTGTATCTCCATCCGGTACCGGAAATACATTTAATGAATTAATTCTTTCCGCATTTTTTGCCAAATTTCTTGAACCCAAATCAATCATTTTAGCAAAAATAAGACCATTGATTTTTTCCACTGTTAATCCTCCTATTTATTAACCTTAATGCCTTGAATATAGATATTTACTGAATCTACTTTGACACCTAGTGTTTTTTCTATTTGGTATTTTACTGATGATTGAACATTACTTGCTATTTCTGAAATTTTTGTTCCATACATTACAATAATATATAAGTCGATTACTAATTTTTCATCTTCTCTTTTTACCACTATTCCTTTTGAATAGTTTTCTTTTCCTAAAATTTCAATAATTCCATCTTTTACTTGGTTTTTACTAGCCATACCAATAATACCGTAACAACTCACAGCTGTCCCACCTGCTACTGATGAAACAACATCATCGCTAATCGATACAGCTCCCAATTCATTATTAATTTCTATTGACATATTCTTTTCCTCCTATCAAAAATAGACAAATTGAAACATAAGAGTTATTATACCTTTTTTGTAAAAAAAATACAAGTAAAACATTGACAATTTCTATTTCAGTGACCTTAGCTAACCCCTTTGTTAAAACAATTTTATATAATTATTTTATATTCAAAATTTTATAGATTAATAAAATAAAATTTTCTTATTTATACTAATATTTATAGAAATCTTATTTATTTCCTCCGATATGCTCTTTTGAATGAATCATAAGTGTTATAACATCACATACCGGTGTAGGAATATTATGTTTTTTACCAAGTTTAGAAATTGCACCATTTAAATAATCAATTTCAGTTAATCTCCCATTCTTCATATCTTGATATAATGATGGATAATGAAGCCCTGCTGTTCGAGGATCAAAACAATTCTCTATATTTTTCTCAATAACTTCTTGATTTACATTTATTCCTTCTGCACGCCCAACTGCAGTTACCTCATTTAATACCGCTCTCGTTAAATCTAAATGCTTTTCGTAACTTCCATATTCATTAATATTGCAATCTATTAAAGTACAAT
This sequence comes from Gemella massiliensis, assembly GCF_900120125.1. Lineage (NCBI taxonomy): Bacteria > Bacillati > Bacillota > Bacilli > Caryophanales > Gemellaceae > Gemella > Gemella massiliensis. Next base: position 281,391 of record NZ_LT635546.1, on the reverse strand, counting down.
ATGTATTCAAAACACAATTCAACCCTGCTTTATGCCAAATAGATTGATATGTATCTGCTGAATAATTCATATTCAATCCGGATTCATTTAATTTTTCAATTAGTTTCAACGTCTTATCTAAATTATCTTCTTTCACTTGCTTAATTTCTGTTTTTCCGGTTCCATACGCTTTTAATATACCCGGTCCTCCTAACCCGCTTGTCCAGACGGTAACACCGATAAGAATATTTTCTTCTTTTACAAATTCTTTTAAAGTATCTACATGCCCTAATCCATTTAATATACAAATTATTTTTGTATCTTCATGTATTAAATGTTTAACCTTATTTAACATACTTTTCAACTGCATAGATTTTGTAGCAACAAATACAACGTCATATTTCCCCTTCGCTTCTTCCGGTTTATAAATCGGTATATCACAGTTACCTAATTCTTTATCATCAATTATTACTTTTAATCCATGTTTTTTAATAGTATCAATATGTTCTTGCCAAGAATCAATAAATGTAACATCTTCTCCATTTTTAAATAACATATATCCAAATCTTGTTCCCAGTGCCCCTGCACCCGCAAATAAAATTTTCATAGCCATATCTCCTCTACTTAATAATTTATTATTTTCTATAATTCTAACTTTATCTTCCTGTTTTGTCAACTTTTGTAAACGTTTAAGAATGTGGAAAAATTAGTAAAAAGAGGAGCGACTCAAAAATCATGATTTCATTAAAAATCATTTTTGTTAAGTCACCCCCTCATAATTCATTAAATTTGAAAAAGTTCTTTAAAGCTAATTTTTACTCAATAGCCGTTGTGTTCAACTATCAATAAGTAATTCTATTAAATTTTTAACTTATAGGTCATAAGTCATTATAAATTATCTGTTTTATACGCATCAGTTTTATATAATTTTAGTACATCTGAATATAATCTATCTGCTATAAATGCGACTGTAAACGGAATTACAAAAAACGCTAAAATAACCCCTAATAATGTACTCCCTAATTCACTGGCTTTTGTAGGTCCAATTAACCCGATAATACCAAATCCTGCACTATCTTTATTTCCTAAAATATTAAGTAAATATCCTGCCAAGCCGGTAATAGCGGAGGTAGTCAATATAGTTAAAAATAATTGTGGCTTCCTTGCACAGTTCGGCATCATTAATTTTATTGCTCCTAAAATAATTGCAAGACTGACACCTTTATTTTTGGCTCTAAATGTCCCGATTGAAAGAACGGCTGCTGCAGATAATACACCAAGTGTCGCCGCTCCCGCACCGATAAAGTTTTCATTAGAAAATAAAATAATTCCCATAGCAACAGTTGAAACCGGAGTAACAATCATAAATGAAAACGCCATCGCAATCAATATACACATTAATACAGGTTGCAAAGTTGTAAATTTAAAAACAATAGTCGCTAGAAAATTTGTTAGACTTTTCATATATGGTAATGTAACTAATCCAAAAGCGGCAACTAATCCTCCTACTATTGGTAGTAAAATAATTGTCAATGTACCAAATTTATCTTTTACTAACTTAATAATCAATGCACCGATCGCAGCAATTAACATAACATTAAATAAATCACCCATCGGCACACCTGTCCATGCCTTTGCCGTAGCATTAAAAGTTAATGAACCGCTGGCTGCTAAAACAGTTGATCCCAATACCGCTGACTCTATTGCTTTAAAGTTTAACATTTGCCCGATAATCATTCCAACCAATACCGGAACTCCAAATTGGAATAAATACATTGCTTGTGTTAATGTTGTAAACACATTCGGTGCAAAATGTGCTCCTAAATACTTAAACAGTGTACTCAATACCGCATTAGGTATTAAACCCACAACTATCCCAAGTGCTGTTCCATTTAAAATAATATTAAGAAAATCTTTCACACGTTGTTTTTGCATACACATCCTCCTATTTTTAAATTATTATTACACTATAATAATATAGAATAAAATAAAAGTAAACATTTTTTTGAAAATTTCGTTAATTTTTCTTAAAAATATTCTTTGTACACTATAAGATATAATTATTTTTTTAAAATATACTATTATATTTTATTTAGCTTTCGTGTGAGTTTCTTCAAAAACTCGATGTTCTACCTTATAATTATGTAATATTGCATTTATCTCTGCACCAAGTATTAATATATATCCCGTTATATAAAGCCAAAGAATAAATGCCATTAGTCCACCAATGGTACCATATGTTTTTATATAACTGGAAAAATGATCAATGTAATAACCGAACAATCTACTAACCAGTGTCCAAGATATAGTTGAGAATATTGCTCCGGGGAATATACTAATAACTCTTACCTTAACATTAGGTCCTAATATATATATAAACACAAATACTATAAACGTAAATAGCATAGGAAAGCTGTATGTAAGATATGTCCATAAATTAGAAAAACCCTCATCAAAATGTAGCTTATGGAATAATAACCATGTTAATTGTTTCCCAAAAACAACAAGAGTTAATACTAAAAACATTCCTACTAAAAATAATATTGTAAATATTATACTAATAATTTTGGTAACAATCCAAACACGTTCATCTCTCACTCTGAAAGCATTATTAAATGCTATAATAATACCATAAATTCCGTTAGAAGCAGACCATAAAGTAAAAATAATACCAAATGTTAGAATTGTGTTGTTACTTTTATTATTTAATACTTCACTGATTATGCTAAATAAATAATTTCCTAAATCTCCTGGAGCAAAGGTTTGTATTTTTTCTAATAAAAACTGTTGATCTATTTTGAAGTATGGAGTTAGCGCTAATGCGACTAAAAGCATAGGGAACAACGAAAGAATGAAATAATAACTCAAATTTGATGATAGAATTGATATTTCATCGTACATTATTCTATAATACATCTCTTTTACAAATTTTTTAAAAGTTAACTTTCCCTTAGGATTTTCCTCATAAAAGGAATAATTTTTCTCCGGTATGAACATTTTATAACACAAATTTAGCTACTTTTTTAGCAGCTTTATAATATAAAGGTAATGATGACAATGACAAAATATTTCCTACTTGTTTTTTATAATTTTTCTTATCAACTACAATGTAGTCTTTCTCCTCTAAATATTCTTTGTATTTATCAATAGTTTCTTTTTCTTCTTTACTAAATCTTTCTTTTTTTGAAATTAATGTAGATAATGCTACCGCACCTAAGCCTGCAACAGCGAAAGTTAATATTGTTTTTTTACTCATTTTTATCTCCTTAATAAATTATTTGTTTTTAAATTTCATACTAATATTTTAAACTATTTACCAAAACAACGCAACATTTATATTGGTTATAGAAAGTAAAAAGATGGGAACGTCAGAAGTTTAACTTTTCCCATCTCATATAATTATTCTTTATTACTAATATTTTTAGTTAACTGTTCTACTATTTTTTTATCATAATAATCATTTAGATTTTTTATACTATACATCTTGTTTATATAAATTCCAATTATGCTAAACATAACAACAATAACAAAAAGCATTACTAAAAGTGAAGTTATAACTGCACTACCATTTTTAAGATTTTTCTTATTCAATTTCGTCATCCTCTTTTTTTTCATCTTTATCATTATCTTTTTGATTTTTTAGCATAAGGTAAAGTATTCTCTTTTTATTTTCTCTATCAATGATGGTAATTTTTATTCTGTCGTCACTTTGCTCTATTGAGTAACCTTTTAATTTTTGAAGAAGAAGGATATATCCTGCATAAGAGTTTGTATTTTTTTGTTTTTCCATATAAATTTTATTTCCTTGAAATACTAACCTTACTTCTTCTTTTTTTCTTTATTTTTCATTATAATGTAATTACTTTCCCTCTCAAGTTTTTCGCTGGAATTATAAATTTGAAAGATTTTTTTATGTGCTAAAGCATATTCATAATTTGTAAAATCTAAAAAATTTTTAGAAGTTTTCAATGTTGTCTGAAGTATAAGCATCAACAAAAGTGTAACTATAATCAAAAGAAATAACGATATGGTAAGTTCTAATAGTGTAAAACCCTCTTTTTTGCTTTTACTCATAACTGACCTTTTCATTAGTATTTATATCCACTATTTCCGCCTTTTCAAGACTAACTACTATTTCATAGTTTTCTCTTCTAACACTGAAATTTTTTTCATTATAATGATTACTAATTTCTTCATAAAGAATTTCTTTCATCTCAAGTTGTTTTTCTATCATTGCAATAGTTGAATATTGACGAACTAAATTAGGTATAAGAAAACCGAATATCATGGAACAAATTGCTAAAGCAATAATCAGTTCAACAAATGTAAAACCACTTTTATAGTTCATCTACCGTAATATACCCACTATCTAAATGAACGATAATACGATACAAACTGCGTTCAAATTTTACATCTATTGTGTTAGCTCTTGATATTAAGTTCCCCTCTCTATACCTAAGTCTTATCGTCGGACCATTAGCAACTATTTTTCCATTTTGAGATAATTTTTTCCAACTTGAATGCTTATCATAATACATTAAATATTCATTATCACCGGAAAATAAATCAATATACGGAGAATTACCTTCTCTTAAACTTGATGTTTGTATAAAATAAATATCGGAGATTAATTCATTCACCGCTAACCTTTCCTTATATTTAGTATAATCTCCTATTGAAATAACAGATAACATAATTACTATAATACTAACTATTAGTAAAACAGCAAGCATCTCTACCAAAGTATATGCTTCTTTAGTTTTGTAATGTAGCTTTTCCATTTGAAATAATAATTTTTTTGCCATTAGGTGCGGTGCTGGCCTTATCTACCGGGCCATCTAAATAATGTTTTTCTACCAATTTTTCAAATGTTACATCATTATCTTTTTCATTTATTTGATATGCCGTTACCTGAGATTGAACAGTTTTTTCATATGCTTGCGAACTTTTATCTTTTGCTGTGTCAATATTTTTAGTAATGTTCGGTATTATTAATATTAATAATATCGCTATTATAAATAGTACAATCAACATTTCTACGCAGATGTAATAGTAGCATTTAGGATATTTAGAGGTATTGACAAAGGAATGCCACTAGAATATATTTTAAAACAACAAAAGAACTAACTTTAAAATAAAAGCTAGTTCTTATTTTATTAAAAATCTTGCGGATATATTCTTTATTAAATAATTAGTTTCGTTATTTATTAGCTAACTCAACTTTTATAAGTTTGCCAATCCAATCAAAAGTGTAATAAACACCATTCATAAGCAAGACTTTATTCGTTGCTACCGCTCCTCCATCATTAGGATCCATATAATATTGATGTCCATCTACTTTTGTCCATCCTATTTTCATATCACAGTTTACTGGGTCAAAATAATATCTTTTTTCACCTATATACAAAAAACCTGTAACTGGATTAACTGCGTCAAAATAATACCATTTCCCGTTTATATATCTCCAAGTTTTTTCTGTTTGAGCTCCACTTTCAGGATCAAAATAGCGCCACTTCCCTTCAATCTTTATCCACCCTGTTTTCATATCCCCATTTACAGGATCAAAATAATATTCTTTATCATCTATAAACTGTAAACCTGTAAGTGCATTGCCATTACCATAACTAAAAAAATACCATTTTCCATCTATATTCTGCCAACCTCTTTTTTCATCTCCATTTACTGGATCATAATAATACCATCCTTTTAATCTCTCATGCTTACCATTATCATAATACCAGCCCGTTACCATATATCCTCTTTTATCAAAACGATAAGCTTTTCCTCCAATATCATATACTCCATCTTTATAATAATGTCCACTTCCCCTATCATACCACCAACCGTTTTCATCTTGTTTCCAATCAGCTCTCGCTTGGTTAGATGTGGGAATTATAATTGATGATAACAATGCAGTACTTAGCAAAACTTTTGCAGTAATCTTAACTACTTTATTCATTTTTATTTCCTCCTTAAATTTTATTTTATACGCATTAACAGTATCATATTTTCCTTACTAAATCAAGTGAAATAAAAAATACCCCCTAAATTATAGGGGGAGTGCTTTACAATAATTTTAACTGCCTATTTATGTAGCCTAAATTATTACCTATTTTACATTTCTTGTTCCAGCCATCGAGGCTATTTATATCGTAATCAGTATCTTCTTTATTATCCCATAGTCCGATATTAACTAATATCTCACTGGCTTTCATTAACACAAAATCCTTATCTTCTTTATTGCTTATTTGTTTACCTATTCTAGCAAGGTTGTCTGCTTGTTTTAAGGCTATTTGCATTTGCTCAAGGGGTAGTTTATATTTATCACAATCAAACAGAAAATAATCACTTAATTGCTTACCTAAATTTCTTGCTATTGTATCAGCCACACGATGGTAGATTATTCTAAGCAAGCTACAACTTGACTTATAACTGTTTTCTTTTTTAAAATATTTTAACTCATTTCCGGTTAACACATTTCCGTCATCTAATTTATACAACATTTTATTTACAGTTACTGTTGATATATTTAATTCTTTTGCTAACATATCTACTGTCATTACTGGTACTTTTTTGTAGTATAGGCGTTTTTGTTGGGGAGTCAGATTTCCTTCAAGTTCCTCAATATATTTAATAACCGCACGTCTTACTTGCTTACTTTCTCGAATTAACACTTGCTTAGCTTGTGATGTTGTTAATATATACATTGGGTATTCTCTACCTCGAGAATTAGTATATTTTGACTGGGAAATTTTTCCCAGTGAGATTTCTTCTTCAAATTCATCTCTTATTATCTTTAGTAAATCATTATGTGCAAGTTCTGATTTATTCTGAAATTCTCCTCTAAAAAAATTAATTTGCTTTACTAATTCTAACGATGTAAATTTTTTATTATGATTTTGTAAATTATACATTTTTATCTCCTTAAATTTTAATTTGATAAGAATGTACTCCTATGGTATAATAAATTTAGGAATACTATTCCTATCGGGTAGAAGATTGTAACTTTCTCAGGGTTGAGCAATCTTCTATTTTTTATTTGTCGATTTACTTTTATCACTTTCCATTATTTGTCTATTGATTAATTCCACAATTAGATTTTGAATTGTAGTATCTTTTTCAATTACTAATAATTTCAGCTTTTTATGTAAATCATCTTCTAACCTTATTGTCAGAGTTTTCATCTGTTCACCTCCTAACAACAAACATTATAGCATTTTTGAATGCTAAAAGTCAAGAGTTTTATTTTGTTTTTGTAAATTATAAATTTTTTATTTATTAACCGTTTATAATATGATATAATAGATTTATCAAATCATAACGGTTTGTGTTTGATTAGAGATTGTAGCCTCAGAACCTATATCTCTAATCTTTTTTTTGTTGTCCCAAAAGTAGGTGGACTCCTTTTCTAACTGCTTCACCTTTTGATATATTGTTTTTTTGGCAATATTCCATTAATTTCTTATCAGTTATTTTATCCAATCTAACACTTGTTCGAATATTAATAGGGTTATCCACTTTGGGTCTTCCAACTTTTGCTCCCATTTTTTCACCTCTTTTCTTTTTATGAGCACATATTAATTATAATTTATGCGTGCTTAAAAGTCAAGAGTATTATTTTGTTTTTGTAAATTATACATTTTTATCTCCTTAAATTTTAATTTGATAAGAATGTACTCCTATGGTATAATAAATTTAGGAGTACTATTCCTTTCTGGTAGAAGATTGTAACTTTGCGAGAGTCTAGCAATCTTCTATTTTTTTATATCATTATACTGATTGATTATACCACGTCTTACTACTTCTGATTTGGAAATATTTTCTTTTTTTGATATTTCTTCAAGTTTAATTACTATATTACTATCTATTCTCACTCTTAACATAGTATCTTTTTTATTTTCCGTGGGTCTACCTATTTTCTTAGCAACCATACCTTTTCTCCTTTCTTTTGTCGCTACAATTATAATTATATATTAAGTTGCTACAAAAAGTCAACCCCTTTTTTAAAAAAATTCCTAAATAATAGAAATATTTAAAAATTTCCGTTATTCAGGCAATAAAAAATAACCCTCCGTCATCTCTGACAAAGGACTATTTATGACTTTTATGGTTTGTATCTATTCTTGTTAAAATAAACTCTCCTCCATGATGGTATCCAAATATTCTAAAAGCAGATTGATCTCGCCCATAGTGTACTTCTTCAAATTCAACACCCTCTATTTCTATTATTTTATTTTTCCCTCTAGTTCTTAAATACAATCGGTTAACCTCCGAAATAGATAATTTTTTCCAACTGTATTACAAATAAATTTATGAAACTCCTTATGACCGTTATTCTTATTTATTATATTGAAAGAAAAATTATTATTTAAATTATGCTGAATAGTTATCTTGAATTTTGTGGTTTTGCTATCTAATCTTGAACCCATAGTTAATGATTTATCAACAGTTACATTGGTTAATCTTTCAATTTTTTTAGACACCTTGATTAACCTTATAAACGGATTGATAATATCTTTCCATTGTTTTAGGTGAAATTTCAACATTTGAACGCTCGTATTCACCTAACCCACTTCTTGCTTCTATCCATGGTGCTTCTGAGTGTGTCAAGGCTTCTAATTCATCACCACATTTGTCTCCATATGTAAGCCAAACACTCTCCAATAAGTACGTTTCTTCATCCGAAAAATCACTTACTTTATCTTCATACTGTGGAATAAAATTCCATCTATAAGTAAAATAAGAACTATATATTGACGGCGAAACTGGACCATGTACCCATGCTTCAAATTCCGGATTAACTAAATCTACTTTACTATATAAAGCATAACTCCACGCTACATAATAATAACAAAGCTTCTGTAACTTTTTATGCGTCATACTCTCTTTCGATAAAAACCATTTAGCTACATCTTTAATGGTATTCATGATATTTTCCCCTTAAATTTTTTATTTATACCTATATATTACCACATAACTTTTACGAAAACAATATGTTTCATAATAATTGTTTCACAAACAAAAATAACCCCCGCATTCCTGCAAGGGTTAAAATATTTCTTCCCGTTATTTATTAGCTAATTTTTATTAGCTAACTCAACTTTTATAAGTTTACCACCCGCATTAAAAGTGTAATAAACACCATTCATAAGCAAGACTTTATCTCTTGCTACCGCTCCTCCATCATTAGGATCCATATAATATTGAACTCCATTTACTTTTGTCCATCCTATTTTCATATCACAGTTTACTGGGTCAAAATAATACAATTTTTCATTTATATAATTAAAACCTGTAAATGCTCCAGAAATAAAATAATACCATTTTCCATCTATATTCTGCCAACCTGATTTTTCATTACCATTTTCAGGATCAAAATAGTGCCACTTCCCTTCAATCTTTATCCACCCTGTTTTCATATCCCCATTTACTGGATCAAAATAATATTTTTTTTCATCTATATTCCGTAAACCTGTAAGTGCCATAGCATTAAAATAATACCATTTTCCATCTATCTTTTGCCAACCTCTTTTTTCATCCCCATTTACTGGATCATAATAATACCATCCTTTTAATCTCTCATGCTTATCACCATTATCATAATACCAGCCTGTTACCATATATCCTCTTTTATCAAAACGATAAGCTTTTCCTCCAATCGACCAGCTTCCATCAGCAAGATATCTCCCATTTCCCTCATCATACCACCAACCGTTTTCATCTTGTTTCCAATCAGCTCTTGCTTGGTTAGATGCGGGAATTATAATTGATGATAACAATGCAGTACTTAGCAAAACTTTTGCAGTAATCTTAACTACTTTATTCATTTTTATTTCCTCCTTAAATTTTATTTTATACGCATTAACAGTATCATATTTTCCTTACTAAATCAAGTGAAATAAAAAATACCCCCTATCTAAATGATAAGGGGTGTGAATAAAAATGAATAAAAATAAAGTAATTACATTATACTACATATCTTTGGAATTGACAAGGAATATTAATCTCTATATCTCCATTCACCATATTCTTTACCAGTTTCAAGCTCCATACTTGCAACATAACGTCTTTCTCCACTGTGTGAGATGTAAGATAACCATTCGTAACCATTAGCATAGCAATATTCCATATAATTAAATTCTTCACCATTTTCGTAAGTTGCTACTACTTCACTATCTAACGATGGAGCTGAACGCACATTTAACTTATCAACAGTTACCTTGAATGTTCTAGCTTTATCTAATGCTTGTAAATCGGTATTAGCTGGGTTATTAGCCGGTGTGTCGTTCACTGGGAAGTAGAACCACCCAACAATGCCACTAAAGTCACGATTTCTATATCGGGCAGGACCGCCTACATATAAACTATCAGCGTTACCATCAACATTTTGTTCAATGGTACTCATTGTATACCCGTCACTATCAGCAATTACTAATCCTGTGTGCCCGTAAGAATGACCAGCAATATAAGTGGTATCCATAACAAACACCGCCCCCGCACGTGGCTTAGAATTGACATCTCCTACCACATTATATTCAACTGTATAACCCAATGACTTAGCACTATTTAATAAATCTATTGCATTACCTCTTAATGCTTTACCAAAGAATAATACACTTAAGTAATTCGGTAAATCGACACATTGAGTGCCATATGCTCCGTCTTGATCTACCCCTATTCCTAAATTTGCTATTCTTTTTGCTTCATTTACTATATCTATTGTTTTAACCATTTATTTATCCTCCATTTTTTCATAATAAAAAGACCAAGAATAATCTCAGTCTAACCACTTAATATTTTTAATTTTAGTTTGTCTATAACTTTTATAAATTGCTTGTCCTCTACCTTCATGTAATGTAGTAGGTACAAAAACATTTTTATAAATTTTTCTCAATCCGAATACTATATATTTATCCTCATTTTCTTTATAAAATACAACAGATAATTTCATAGTATTTTTATTTAAATCTTTGGCTAATATGCAATAATTATATTTTTTATCAATAAAAATTTCCGATATAAAATTATAATTATTGATCCTATTAACTACTTCATTAAAGTTCTTATATTTTCTATACTTATTTAAATCTAATTCATTTTTCTCTAAAAATTCTTTAGTTTTGCTAGCGTTAATATTTTCAAGTTTATGAATTCCAAATAAATGATGTAAATCTAAAATATTGAATTTGACTATAAATTCATTTAATTTTTTATAATTCGTTTCTATCATACAAGAATTATTATGAAATTTCTTTTTATAATCATCATACAATTTTTTTAAATCAACATTATCCATTTTCTCTCCATAAAACAAAATTAAGCACGGATTAGAAAAGACTCTAACCAGGTCTTACGATTAGTCGAATTGTTGGTTGACTAACTCCTCTTTGTGCTTCTTAGGCTTATCTCCAAGGAACAGTTCTTAAGCTCTGCCAAGCAGTGTAATGTGCTTCTATTACACTTTCGTATCACTACGAATTTTAACGTTAAAACGAGACTGAAAGGAGGTGAATAGTTTCCTTTTTATCTCTGAATTTATTTTAATACAAATTCTACTTTTTGTCAAACACTATAAACAACTGTTCAAAGTGTGTTAATTATTTTTAACTTCTCTTATCCCTTTATGAATTTGATGTAGTCCAGTTGCACTTAATCCGCTAACAATACCTGTCACGATATTATGTCCTGAATATCCCTCTAATATGCAAATTAAAACTGCCCCTATAACTGCTAATATTGCGGGAATATAATTGTTAGGTATTTTAGGAAAGCTAGTCTTAATGCTGTTTCCTATCAGTAAACAAAGTGCCATTATTGCTGGACTTAAAAATTGTTGTAATTCTGTCATTTATTCCTCCTTGTTTTCTATTAAATCTTTTAATTTAGTAAGTCTTTTTAATATTCCTTTTGGGAAAGGAACTCCTAATACTGTTAAATTCTCAATAACTGAAATTAAATAGCTATATATAAGATATAAAACTATAGTTGTCGCCACAGATTTAAATCCAATTGCCGTTAGAATTGGAAATGATATTATGATAAACATAATAATAGCTGTGTGTTTAAGAATCCCTTTCCTGCTTAGTGTTGAGTTGACCTCATGAGTAACCCAAGACTTTGCAATCCCAGATAAAATATCAAATATTATTAACGCCATAACAATATATAAAATTGCAATATTAAAGAATTCCCTAAGATGTATTACTAAATCCGAAAATCTTAATTCTATTAATGCCATTTAAATTACTCCTGTTTAGTTTTTTCCAATTCCTCTAAAATTTTATCCTCTATCTCGTATCTTTTTTCCCTAAGTTCTTTTTCATGCTTACGCATTTCTACACGATTTTTACTGTACAATTCTTGGTTATACATACTTTCGTAAATTTCTGATACTCCTTTATCGTTAATTTCTACAGTTACTAATTTAACTGTTTCATTCTCTACCTTAAATCTACCCTCTAATTTGGTTGTTTTTTTAATTTCTAAAGTCATTACTTTTTATCTCCTTTTTCAAATTGTTCTAAAATATCATCAATTAGAATTGTTTCGAGTGCCGACAACTCAACTTCAAGCTCTAACAAGTCATTAAAAAAGTCAGTGTAACGTTCAGAATATTCGCCCCCTTGAATTATTACTCTTTCAGTATTTAACTCATTTAACTCTTTGATAAACTCGTCTACATTAGCATTATCTTTATAGATTAAATTTCCGTCGCTATCAACTTTAGGTTGGTCTTTGTCATATTCGACGTATATTTTAGCTAGTTCGGTTCTATCTTCGATATAAGTTTCTAATTTCTCTTGTAACTTTTTAAGAAACTTAGCACGCCCTCTATTAGCTTTCATTTTTTTAATTGGTAAATTTGATACCGTCTGTAATAATATTTCTAAATCTTTATTCTGAATTTTTAATTCCATTCTTTATGCTCCTATTTTTTCTTCTAATCGTTTTAATCTAATATTTAACTCTTGAATTGCTTTAAGCCCTATATTACCAAGTCTAAAGTCATCTAGTGCTAACTTATCACCTTGAGAAAATACTAAGCTGCTATCCAACGCTTGAATGTCCTGAGCAATCAATCCACATTTAGTGTAGTCTTTTTTATACCCGAATTTATCCCTTTTCCAATCGAATTGTTTGAAGTTTAATTTTTCAATAAATTCTATTGCGTTATAATTACTATCCTCAATCCCTAATTTCAATCTTCTATCTGATGATGAAGAGTCAGGCGTGAACCACCAAGTTCCTGATGAACCCGTTCCGTCATCAACATATAATTGACCGCTACGTCCGTCCCAACCTATAAATGCAATTTTATAAATCCCATTAACAGGAGTGTCTTTATATCTATTAGAGATTATAGCGTGTCCTTGTACAGGATTGCCATTAAATTTATTGCAAATTGCAGCATAACCGTGCACTGTCAACAATGTATTATCGACGTTAGGATAAACCGTTTGTCCTGCGACAGAAAAATCTGGGTCGTGGTAAATAAATATCCCCTTAGGATAATTATCCCATGTATCACCTAAAATCTGAACCCCTGTTCCATAATTAGCAGTATAAGAAGCAGGAGTGTTAATTTGGAGTCCTCTATCTACTGGTTGCATATAACCATACTCACCTATTTTTATCTTAGTAGTACCTGTAAGTGTTGACCCGGTAATTGTAACCCCCTCAATAGTTCCACCATATATCCTATCTCCGCTTAAATACCCAGTGGTAATTTGAGTAGCACTGATGTCAACGGCTTGTAATTTATTGATAAATGCACTATTGGCAAACAACTCTTTAACCAATAGATTATTTACTAACAATTTATTAATCATTGCTTCATCAACTTTTAAAGCGTCAGCGGCAATGCTTTCAGCCGTCATATGAATAGCTTGTATTGATCCGGCGGATATATGCCCAGCTTCTATTGACCCTGTTGATATATGCTTAGAGTTTATAGTTCCGTCAACAATTAACTCTGCTGACCTTTTTTGGCGAATTTCTAAATTTTTACAAGCTATTTTGTGGAAGTTGTTATTTCCTTCTTGATATATTCCTAATCTGTAATATTCAATATCTGAAATATCAGGGTTAACCCTTAAATCAACTCCTCGTTTACTTGATATATAAGTTGAATTTTTTGAAGCAATTTTTTTAAAAAAGTATTCTGCATTTTGACCGTTTCTCTTTATTTCAATTATAAAGTTAAGGTCATAAGTTAAGTTACCTTGCCAGATAAATTCTCCTATTATTCTAAATTCATTTTTATTTAATAGGTTATCTTCTTTAATTTTAGAGGTTAGCCATAGTGAACGTTGCTCTAATCCAATTTCATTTCGCTTATCAACTTCAACCAAATTCTCATTACTTGGAGTAATTATAAATTTATCAGTTATCGCTTGGATACTGTCAGGACTTATTCTTAGCATACTAGCTAACGATTTACCGTTAAATTGTCTACCAGAGCCAAAATCAATACCCTCATCAGTTATTCTCATCTGTGAGTATTTAACTAAGTCATTAGGATTAATGCTGCCAACTTTATTTAACGTTTCAGTTGCTGTTTGCTTCCAAGTATTTAATGCGTTTATTTGGTTAGTACTATCTTCAGGAGCTGGAGACCACGAACTAGGTATTACAGTTCCATATCCAAGATAAGGTTCAGCTATTTTGCAATGCCCATTTTTATCAATTGCCACGAAAAAGAAATTATTCTTCGTGAAATCAAAATCGCTTTCTGCTATAAATTTAATCTCTTTAATTACCCATTGATTTTTTGGCATATTATCGGATAAATTAAAAGATTTTAAAGTAGAGTTATTTTTATGATTTTTTAATCTTAACTTAACTCCTGCGTCGTCATTTACATCACTAAAAATATAGATTGGTAATCTAATTACTAACTTATCACCTTTTTTAACTGACGATATGCTACTTTTAACGTTAATTCCTTTCCATGTATAATTAGCTGCCCCTGCCACTTGCCATTCAATAGAATTATGCCCGTTATAATCATTTTGATTAATTTTTAAAGTAGCACTTGTATTTTCTATTGAATTTGAGTCTGGGAAATGCGTATTTAAAAGTAAGTTACGGTTACTATAGCTTATGTTATCAATAGCACTTGATATTTCCCTAGTAATACCCTTGCTTGTTTCTTCTAGCTTATTAGTAAGATTTTGAGCTGTTACATATCCTTTACCGTCAATTACTTTTAATACTTCTGTTCTTTCTCGTTTTAAAGCTTCTACAGTGTTAGTTTCAACCCAAGACTTCATCGTTTGAGTTCTTTCACCGTCTTTATTTACATAATCTTCTAACTTGACTATTTTGTTTGATAAGCCATCAGCGGTTACTTTAAATTCTGATTTAACAGCATTAATGCTATCGTTGGTATCTTTTTTTATCTTCTCAAACTCTCTAGTAACTTCGCCGTTTAGCTCTGTTACTTTATTAAATGCAGTTTCGCCTTTTTCTTTGGCGGAAGCTATTCCTTTTTCAAGTTCGATTATTTTATTGTGATTATCAGTTTTTAATGTTTCAAGTTGATGTTTAGTTTCGTTTAGGTTTTTGTTGAATTCAGTAGTTGCTCGTTGAATGTCGTTTTTTAACGGCTCTATAGAAGTTTCTACCGTTTTTATAATTTTTTCTTTTATAACCTCTGATTTTGCTATATTTTTTTCTATCTCATCGCCTATAGTATTTTCAATTGCTTTAGCTTTTTTATCAAATAACTTACTAGCATTAGCCGATTGCTCTTGCACCTTTTCATCAAAGTTATTTCTTATATAATCGAAGTATGCTTTTGTGTTGGCTTCTACTCCACTCATGCTGCTTGAAATTTCCGATCCTAAGTGTGTTTCTTTTTCACCTAAGATAAACTCTTTCCATTTTTTATTCATAGGATCGTAATGCGTTTCAATTATTCTAATGCGTTCATCTATGCCATATTTGAGATACTTAAGGATAACAGTATCACCTCTATTGATGTTTTCTGATAATTGCTCATAACTTACTTTAATAGAATTCTTAGGTTTATCAATATTATTTTCTGCAAATTGTTTGAATGCCCATTCTTCCAATTCTTCCGCTGTTCTTAAATCATTATTTGACATTGAAATTTCGTTAATAAATGGATAATCATTTATTAACGGGCTATCAACTATAAGAGTTATCGACATTTCATCATCTAAAGCTGATATTTCATCTTTTTGTTTTTTCTTTAATTCTTCAATTTCCGCTTTTTTTCTATCTGCTATTGCCTGACTTTCAGCCTTTCGTTGGTTCGCTCTTGCTTCTCTTTCTTGGTATTTTTTATTAACTTCATTAACAATTTGTTCATAACTTTTATATGAAGTTCCACTTCTTTTTACAGATCTATTAGCCTTAGCCAATTCTTGGGAATATCTCCTATCAATTTCTTCTTGAATTTGTTCTGCTCTTTTTTGAGAATTTCTTATTTTAGAATATTCTTTTTGAGAATTTCTTAGTGCTTCC
This sequence comes from Gemella massiliensis, assembly GCF_900120125.1. Lineage (NCBI taxonomy): Bacteria > Bacillati > Bacillota > Bacilli > Caryophanales > Gemellaceae > Gemella > Gemella massiliensis. The sequence continues at coordinate 264,921 of NZ_LT635546.1, read as the reverse complement.
ATTTCTCTACGATGTTTTTCTTTTAAATTATCCTTGTCTTCTTTATCTCCGACTTTAAAAGTTGAACTAGCATGAATTCTAGTTATTATTTCATCTGCATTACTAGAATTTACAAATTCACTTATATTTTTAGCTGTTGTTAATACTTCTTCAGTGTCTTTACCTAATTTATTTAATAAACTTATTTGATTATCGTGTAAATCAATATCCGCTGAATAAGTATCGGCTATTTCACCTAATATCTTAAACGAATTTTTTAATTCTTTATCTTTATAATCTTTAAAGGTGCTATATGAATTTATTTTTTTTATATCAGAATAATAAATTAAATCTTTTTCTTTTGATATAAAACTTACAGCCCATTCATCTAAAATTGCCTGACAATTAGCATTTAATTTACTAAAATTGTTAAGCAATCGTTTGTTATAATCATAAGCTTGTTGATAACATGTTACAATTATGCATTTTTCATGCTCTGAAACATCAATATCCTTAATTCTAAATGTGTTAGTTCTGTCGAACTCATCACCTTTAACAATCATTCCTTTTTGAATGAAACTGTATATATCATTATCTACAGTAGGATATTTAAATGTTAATTTATAAGAAACATTCAAAACCCAATGAATGTCCGCTTCATAGGCATTATTTAACACTATTCCGTTGTAAGTAAAATCTTTTTCAAATTTATCATATAACCATAACATTAAATAAACGCCCCCCATCTACATTCAATTTCTACCTTTGATATTCCATTACCTAAGGCTATTCCGTGTGTTCCTGGTTCTATTTCAAAAAAAGATCCTAGCATAACACTATTTAATAAATCTCCATCTTTATCAAATACATTTTGTTCACCTTGTTTACATTCAATAACTATTTTTTCTATTAGGTTTTTAAATCTAACAACTTGCTTTCCTATAGTAAGACTAGTTTGATTATGAGATGATCCATATATTGTTATTTTAGGATACATAACTACACTAGTTTCGTTGTGGATAGTGCCGTTACTATCATAAGTTTTGATATCTTTTTCCAAATTATAAGAAAAGGGGTTACATGTAAATGTTACATCAATTTCATAATCATCAACTTCTCCTAACCTAGATTTTATAGCCGATACTGTCAGCACCTCGTAATATCTGTTAGGATTATCAGAAGCAGTTAATTTACCGCTCCCCTCTAACCATACTAATAATTCATTCAATTGGAATAATTTAACATCGTATATAAGTAATTTATAAGTTTTTTCAACAACATCATATGAAGTTGAACTCCTAACTACTCCGCCAGACATCTCATCAGTTGTAAAAATTTTATCTTTTCTTTTTCCTTTATTAATTCCATCATTTTCTATTACATATATACCAAAAGGAAAATCAGCGGTAGACTTATCTTTGAATATTAATTTATTATAATGTAACGACATTGCTACCACCTCCAAAATTCATATTTTTAAATTCTTTCATTTTTCTAACTAATCTAGTTTCGACTTCTGAAGCTAATGTATTTATATCCTCCTTGTTACTAATGTTGTTACCTGTTATATTGATAGTTACATTAATTTCAGGCGATTGATTATTAGTATATTCTGATAACTTACCACTTATCCCTTGTATCTTTTCACGAGTTGATAACGGTGTTATATTAACGCCTCGTTTTGTTACTTGAAATAATTCTGGGCCAGCCTCCCCTACAATACCGGTATACCTTGGCGGTAAATTTTGAGAAGTTCCTATTTGTCCACCGTTTGCAAACATATCTACATTTCCACCGTATGCGTAAAAATCAATTTTTCCACCTTGAGCGAATAATCCTAATTTTTGTAATAAAGATATAGGACCACTTGCAGCAACATTAATTACTGATCGCCAAAATGTAGGGATACTTCTAATAGAATTATTAGCATTATTAGCTTTATAACTTACATTATCTTCTGCTTCTAAATGTTTAGTACCTGGATTTGTTGCTGAATAATTATTCAATGCACTTGTCGCCTGATTAGTAAAAGGTGTTGTATTCCCTTGGGTCATAATACTTTTAGTGCTAGGATTTGTATTGTTATAGTTATTCAACGTATTAGTAGCTTCTTGGGTAAATGATGTAGTATTCCCAGTTGCGTTCAATATTTTATCAACAGGATTAGTACCATTGAATACATTTAATTTATTTTGTGCATTGCTGATAGGTTGACTAGCTTGATCTGTAGCAGTTAAATTTTTATCAGTTACATTTGTATTGTTATAATTTAATATTTTCGAAAAAACATTATCAATAACATTACTTTGGTCATTGAACATTATTGATTTAGGAGGCAAACTAACTTGATTAAATACCTCTACTTTTTTATTAATATTATCTAAAGGTAAACTAGCTTTATCAACTATTTCAACATTTTTCGGCTTAATACCTTTTTTGTCCAACCACTCAAGATCTTCTTTTGTCATTTTAATAGTTCGACCTTGGTCTTCCGCTATTTTAATTGCTTTTAAAATATCAGGAAACGCCAAGGCTCTTTCATAATCGCTTTTAAAATTAAAAATTAAATCTTGATCTTCATAGCTAATTCCTATACTTTTTATATCACTATGAGCAGTCCAATTTTTTAATATCTCATCAACTTCTTTGACCTTTTCTTCCATCGATCCTAAGTTTTTAATATACTCTTCTTTTTGGCTAGTAATTAATCCGATGTGTTTCAAGGCAGCAATTTTAGCTGTTAATGCTGTTTCTTCCAAAGCTTCTTGCATTGCCTTTTGTGCCGTCTTACTATCAGTTGCTGCTTCAGTAGCACTTTTACCTAATTTTTTATATAGAGCTTCTAATTCAGCCATTTCTTGAGTTGTTAAACTTCTATTCTCCTTACCTGCTCTTGTTAAAATTTCTTTAATTCTATTTTGAGTTTCTCTTACATTTTTTATTTGCTCGTCAAAACTTTGTTTAACTACTTCTGATTGTTTTTTGTATTCCGCTTCTTCGATTAACCCATTAGCTTTTAATTGATTTAATCTGTCTTGTTCCGCTTTTCTACGTTTTTCAAAACTTTCAACAGAAGTTAATGCTACATCATTTATTGCTTTAATTTGAGTTAAAGCATAATCAGAAGTTATTTTTTTATTTTCTAAATAAGTTGATTGAATATTAGATAAAGAGTTGCCTATCATTATTCCAAAATTTTTAAACTTGCTTTCTATCTCATTGACATCATCATCACTCAAACTTAAATTCTCTTTAAGTTTTTTTCTAAACACTCCGTCTTTTTCATACCAAGCACCTTTTTTGAAATTTTCATCCAAGTTTTCCATAATAGATGTGTTAGCTTCTCTTATTTTTTTAGTTTCTTCTACAATAGATTGCGTATTTTTCTCAACCGATCCTTTCAATCTATCAATAGCATTCCCTGAACTTTCAGCACCTTTTCTAACTTCATCATACCACTCTTTATATTTCCCGTTTGTTTGTTCAACTGCCGCCTCATGATTACGACTGTCTTTAGTCATTTCCCGATATATTAAATACCCTATTCCTGCAAATGCTGCTCCTATTAATGCTGCTCCTGCAATATATGGATTTACAAAAGCCGAAGCCATTCCCCCTGCTCTTGTTGCTTGAGTCCCTACTCCTGCTATTTCGGTGCTTAATTTTGCAATATCTTTAACAGCTTTACCTGTTGTTATTTTCCCTATCCATTTTATAAGACTACTTATACTCTTAATTCCACTGCCGATTCCATTCGTCAATCTTCCTGTAATTGATAAAAACGGTCCCATTCCTAATACTGCAACCTGTATAGCTGGTGGCAATTTACTAAACCATACCATCATATCACCTACTGTTTTTACCAAAGGTTTCGAATGTTGCAATACTTCTACAAGTTTAGGTAACAATTGAGAACCTAACTCAATAGCCATCTTTTGAATTTCGTTTTTAGCGATTTGCAACTTACTAGCTGTTGTTTGATATCGGATATTAGCCTCATTAGTTAGGGCTGTGTTCTCTTCCCAACCTTTATTAGCAATATCTAACGCTCTACCAAGCCCACTATCGCCACCCAAGGCTCCTGTTAATCGTTTGATTGCGTCAGCCTCACGAATCCCTGTTATTCCTAGGCTAGCTAATACTTCGTTAACATTTCCGCCATTATCTTTTACTTTTTTAAGCCCAGATAATAATAGTTCTAATGCTTTTACCGGTCTATCATTAAAGGCTTTAGCAAATTCAGTTGTGCTTACTCCTGCTGCTTTAGCAAAAGCACTTAATTCTTTACCGCCACCCATTACTGCATTTTGCATTTTAGTCATACTTTGGGTCATGGCACTACCACCTGCTTCGGCTTCAATACCTACAGAACTCATAGCAGCAGCCAAGCCTAATACATCAGCTTCTGCCATATTAGTTTGTTTTCCCATACCTGAAAGCCTTTGGGACATAGCAACAATATCTCGCTCATTAGTAGCAAAATTATTTCCTAATGCAACTACTGTTGATCCAAGGTTTTGAATTTTATTTTGAGCAGTACCCATTACGTTCATAAATTGAGATAATGAGGTTGCTGCTTCTTCTCCGCTTAAATTAGTTGTTGCTCCTAAGTCAGCTATTGTTTTAGTAAAATCAACTATATTTTCTTTTTTAATACCTAATTGTCCTGCAATCTCGCCGATTTTAGCTAATTCATTTGCACTTACCGGTATCTGTGTTGATAAATCTAGTAAACTTTGACGTATTTTGTTTAATTCTTCTGGAGTACCATTTACTGTTTTTACTACACCAGCAAAATCACTTTCAAAATTAATGGCACTCTTACCAGCTAATAGCATTCCTGCTGATATTCCAGCTGTTGCTTTTGTTATTCCATCGCCCACCCTTGTCATACCTTGCCCAAAGTTTTGAACTTTAGTTCCTGTATTTTCAAAATTTTTGGCAACATCAGCTAATCGCCCGCCACTATTTCTAAATGATGCATGTGTACTTTCTACAGCATTTCTTAATTTAAAATAACTAGTTTCAGCATTAGCAATTTTAGTAGGTAAAGTTGTTAATTCTTTCTCTTGACTATTTAAAGTCGAATTTAGTCCTTTAATTTGACTTTCTAAAGTTTTAGCTTCTTTTTCAGTTTCTTTGTATACTTTACCGCTAGCCGTCACAGTTTCTTTATATTTTTTAACAGCTTCACTATTCTTACCATAAGTCTCTTCTAGATGTTTTAAATGTTGTCGTTGACTTTGTAAGATAGCACCATTTGTTTTTAATACTGATTGTTTTTGTTTTAAACTATTAGATAGTTTATCTATTTCTTTTGGAATTTGGCTCGTAGATTGTTTTAATGAATCATATTTATTTTTTAAGTTATTGACATTAGTTGCGGACTGATTCATTTGAGATGTTAAGCCTTGAATTTTAATCTTATAAGAATCGTAGGCTCTACCACCATTACCCAAAGCTGCTATATTCCTTTTAGTTTCAGCTTGTAATCTTTTTAAAGCATTTTCACCTTGCTTTATTGCAGAAGTAAAAGTACCTACCCCATCAGCAGTTAATACTACGCCAATCTTATCCAAGTATTCCGCCATCTTTTACCTCCTTAAAGTATATTACTGAAATTTGTTGTTATAACTTCTTCTGATTCAGATTGATCAGTTTGATTATAATTTTCATTTATATATTTATTATGCATATATATTATATAATCCAAATTATACTCATATAAAAATTCATCCAAATTCATTCCAAACCAAGTTTTACATCTATAATACAACTCATCCCAATCTATTTCTTCTTGTGTTTTTTCTTCTTGCTCACTAGTTGAACTGTTTTTTTCTCTTCTAGGAGCTCGCTTACCTGTGTATTTAAAATATTCTTTCCCAATTCACTATCACTTGTTATCCCTAACATCGTAAGTAATATTTCGGTAATATCTCCATACACTGCTTTTTGATATTCCAAAGAAAAAATTTCTAATTCAGATTCAGTTACATTTTCCAAAATTTCATTTACAGTTGTTATATAGCCGTTAGCTTTTAAAATTGAAGCTAAAAATTTAGCGTTACTAATGAATGGTTCTTCTGCGTACTTTTCTTGCCATTGCCCTTGTTTAATTCCATAATCAGCTTCTAAATGAATCCAAACTGCTAAATTAGCTTTTAAATTTATAGGTTTACCTAAAATATTTGTTTCAAATGTTTTTATATTTTTTACAAAAATACTCATTGTTAAAATCTCCTTTTTGAAAAGGGCTAGTCTTTGCTAGCCCTTAATATTATGCTTCCGGTACTACTGTGTCATCAGGTGTTCCGCTATCTTTCAAACATGCTTTTAATGTTTCAGCGTTGTAAAACCCTAATGTAAGTAATTTTTCCCTGTCGTATTTAGTCGTTTCTCGTAAGTCAATTTTACTAAATACAGATTTTCGTTTTTCTGATGAAACTGGATAAGCTTTGATGGTTACTTGAGTAATATTTTCTTTTTTCTCATCTGTTTCAGTTTCAGCATTAAAGTCAGGGTTTTCAATTTGGCAAACTGGGAAATTATATATAATTTCTTGACCATCTTCATCTGTTACTGGGAATGCCCATCTAAATTGTTTATATTTCGGGCTATCCCCTTGAACATACGCTCCATTAGCTAATTTCACCATTCCACTTACTTCTTCTAAAAAGCCATCTGGAAACCAACCAATGTCAACCGTCATCTCTACACTTGAATATTTAACAATATCTCTTGCTTTTACATTAGAAAGATATACTGTTTTATTTTTTGTTTGACCTTTAAATGCTATTTTGTCAATAGCATATACTTCGAAAACTTTTTCCTCATAAGTTAAACCACTTGAACTAAGTGCTTCTGTTTTAACTTTTTGTAAATAACCAGCACCTACACCAGTTAATAATGCTTTAGTTACTGTTTCTTTTGTTACTGCCATTTAATTTCTCCTTTACTTTAATAAGTTTTCTTTTATTTTTTTAGAAAAACTTTTTTTGTGTTTTATTGCAGCAGGGCGAATATGAGGCTTTGGAGCAATGTATTTTCTAGTACCTTTTTTATATTTACGCTTTCTTTTACCTCTACGTTCTCTTCCTGATGATTTAGAAAAACCCGCATGAAATCCTATTTCATGAAAATATAAATGTAAATTTGGTCTGCTTGCCCAACCCACGATACTCTCATAAGGGTTATGTTTGGTTGTTATACCTGCAATACCTTTTCCTGTTACTTTTAATCCTTTACTTTTTGCTATATTTTGTGCATCTATTTTTATTTCTTCCGCTTCTTTTTCTATGATTAAATTTACACCATTTGCATTATTTCTTATCTTTTCTAACCTAGTGATAGCTTTATCAAATCCAAATTCTTTACTCACGAATAAATCTCCATAAAATACATGAACTGCGTATCCTTTGTTTCTGGATCTACATCAATCACCTCTTGCCAAGAACTTGTATTTAATGTTGTATTTTCTATAGTTTCTTGAAGTTTTATAAGTATTTCAGAATTATCAAGATCATGTGGTTTAAAATCATAAAAATTCAATTGATATGTATGACGCTTTATTTTTTTCTGGTTAGAAAGCCTACTTTCATTAGTATGTACATGAAAGTAAACTAATTTAGGAAATGCCTCATTATCACTGAATCCATAAGAAAGTGGAATGTTCAACCCTAAAGATTGAATAGTGTTAAAAATCATTTTTTTAGTTGTCATTTTTTAATCACCTCAACTAAAGATAATTCAGTTTCATTTTTCGTATGGTTGTGATATACCCTTGAAATAGTATAAATTTTATTTTTAATAACGATAAATAAATCACTTAGAATATAATAATCTATTCTTGGAAATAATCGAATAGCTATTCTCCTAGATACTTCTGTATCAACTTGTAGAGCTTGATATTGTTCTATAGATGTTATTCCTAACTTTCTAAACCAAAAACTTTTTATTTCTTTTTCAATTTTAGTAGTTAGTTTAGTATTAAATTCATCTTTTTCAAATTCATACTTTACAAACTTTACTATTCCATCATTATATGTCTGATTAATTTTTTCTTGTTTTTTTCCTAAATTTATCATTATGTTTCCCCTAATGTTAAAGCAAGATTAATAATCTGTGTTCTGAAATTCTTATCGAAATATTCTAAACTATCATTGTAGGCATATCTAACTCTCTCAAAAACAAGTTCTTGTGCTAAAAGATTAGTTTCTACATCAAAATTACCGCACTGAATTTTTAATGAAAAAATAGACGAAGAAAGCAACTGTTTAAGTTGCTCATCTTCATCACCATGTAAAATATGTAATCTATCTTTTAATTTCTTTAATAAATCATTCATAGATTATTCTTCCGCTTCTTCTAGTTGTTCTTCAGATGTTTCTTCTTCTGGGTCAATATTTCTTACTTTTTGAACGAATTTTTTATCATGATCCGATAAGTTTTTTTCAATTTCTTCAAGTCTATCTTTAGAAAAATCTACAATAGCCCCCGCTTTATATTCTTCATCAGTGTATTTATTCAAAAAGTTATTTAAAATTTTAACTTTAACCATTTATTATACCTCCTTATGCTCGTGGTGTAATATTTAAATCATAGATTTGTGCAGCATAATTATCTGTAGGTTTGCCGTTAGCATACATTTTAGTAATATATAATGTTGCGTCTTCCATTGCTAATGTTTCGGTAAATTTGTTAATACCAAAATTACCACCTGTTATCGCCATATATTCACCTTCAATAAAGAAAATGACTTTTCCAGTTGGAACGAATATAGATTCAATTATTGTTGGATTAAACGGTAAAGCGGTAATAAATGCACCAGCCGCGTTTTGAGTAGTCGCTCTTGCCATAATATCATAATAATCAAACGGATTAATTAACATAACTACTTTACCAGAAATATTTCTAGCTTTGAAATCATCTTCTTCGGTAACTCCATCTTTTTTCAAACGTTTGTATTTAGCAAGTTTTTTATGAACTCCCGCTATTTCATCAATAATCGTTAGGCTATCTTTAAATGTTAAAGTTCCAGCTGATGTTTTTTCAGCATATTTTCCTTGATTAACTGCAGCTAGTAAATCACGATTTAGCCCAATAGGTTGGTTTTTCCCGTCCCCTAAAATAAATGCTTTTTCTAAAGCTACTTTTAATGCTTCTACAAGAAATGTTCTTACATAAGTTTCTACCCAAACCGGTCCCAATGACAACATATCATTAGAAACTGCAAAGAATGCTGTAAGTTTGTATTGACTGATTTTTTCTTTTCTAAAGTTAGCATTTAAGCTGCCTTGAACTGCTCCAAATAATTCACCCCAAACAGCTGCTCCTTCTGGGATACCGTAAATAAATTCTGTAATAGCACCATAATTTTGTAATCCTAATTTAGATAATAGCGGATGGTCTTCTACTAAATCTTTAAATACTCGCTCTTGAGTTGTTTTTGGTAGAGTATCATTTTCTTTGAACCCGCCTTCTTCAATTACTGTATTAAAGAATTTTAATTCTTCAGATGTTAATACTTCTTGCCCTCTATTACTTAAAATCACATTATCAGCATTTTTTGTATTTACATTCGCTAAAATATTTTCCCTGATTTCATCAACCATTGTCGACATCATTTCTTCAAATGCTTCGCCTTGCTTTTCTTTTGATTCATTGTTAATAACTGAATTAGCATATGCACGTTTTTTTTCTTCAAAATTTTTAAATTTTATTGTCATTTATTTTCCTCCATCATAAAAAGAAACAACTGTTGTTGGAAGTTTCTTCATTTTTTTTATTTTCATTATTTAATAAGTTAGAAATTTTTTGTATAAATTCTTCGTTTTTACACAATTGATTGATGATAACATTTGTTGCTACATCTTCTTTTATATTATCTCTCTTACTATTTTCTTTTTTCTCGTCTGCAAAACCAAGTTCAACTGCTTCTTCTGCCGTAATCCATGTTTCGTTAGAAAGGTAGTTCTCTAATTCTACTTTATCAATTCCTGTTTTTTCGTTATAAATATCGACAATAGATTGATCTATTGTTTCTAAAGCCCCTAATGTTTTCTTAAGTTCATTTTTATTCCCCCATACAAATGTTGAAGCTTCATGAATCATAAGCGAAGTTCCAGTATTCATAATCAGTTTATTTGCACCCATTGCAACTATAGAAGCTGCACTGCAAGCAGTACCTGTTACTTCAACAGTAACATTATTAGATAGATTTTTTAAATAATTGTAAATTTCTATCCCTTGGAAAACATCTCCTCCACCACTGTTTAAAAAAATATGAATATCTCCGATAGAGTTTTCTAATGCTTCTTTTACATCTTTTGCTGAGGTCGCTTCATAGAAATATGTACTTTCTCCTATCGCTCCTCTAATTGTTAGTTCTATTCTTTCATCCTTTTGTACAGAATTAAAAAAGTAATCAATTTTCTCCTTTGGCACTTTGTTCACCTCCTCCTAAAGTTTGATAGTTTTTAGTTATGTGATGTTTATTAGCAAGTTCATCATCAGATAATTTATCACCTAATTTTAATCTTAATTCATTAATCGTATACATTCCACTAGCAATTAACTTATCAATGGAACTTGCAGAATTAAATACGTTATAAATCATTATAGGTGTTGTGTTTGCCTCTAATCCATCTCCGTTTAATATTTCTTTTTCTGTGAAAAATTTACCGTTAAATTCAGAAATAATAAATTTAATTAAAGGATTGATACAAAATCGCATATAATTATCTGTTTGCTTTTCAACATCTGCTAAGTTGCCACTCAATAGACCTATAGGAATGCCCAAACAATTTGCTATATGATTGGTGAAATTATTTACTACTTTTGACACCTCATCAACAGACTCTGTTTTTATATTGTTTTTGTTAACTTCTGTATAATCAAAACCGTCTTGCATTGGAACATTAGCATATTCTTGATCTCTAAAAGTTTTAGTCAATTTATTAATATATTCTTGTATTTCATGACTTTTATTCTTATCATATTTTGTTGAATCTATCCTAGTAATTCCTCTTACTTGAGATTTCCTTTTTTGAAATGCAACCATTCTTGTAAAAAGCTCGCCATAATCTTTATATAATCCATTTACAAAATTTTGTAAACGACGGTTACTATATTGAAAATACAAAACACTTTCACTATAAAAATCTCTTTCGTATCTGAATGTATCAATTTGAACATTAGAAAATTTATCTTCATATAATGCTGATTTTTCTCTATAAAAATCGTCAGCAATAACTAAATCATCTGAATCAGTTTTAATAATTAAACATTCATTTTCATAAAAAATATTTTCTACAAATTGTTTCCAAAACTCATACGAATTTTGATTTTTATTAGGTTTAACATTTAATTTATAATACAATCTATCTTTGATATATTTTCCATTTTTCACAACTAAAAATTCTAATTGTGAAATTGTTCTTGCAATAAGATCTATATTTGTGTGCAACGCCATATTTTTCATATGAACATTTTCATAACTAGTTTCTATTAAATCTAAATCCAGGAGTATATCGATTTCTTTTTTTTTACCAAAAAATCCCAAAATCTCACCTCTTTTTTTAAAATTCTAAATCATTTAAGAAGAAATCAACTTCATCTGTAAGTAATTCTCCAGCTTTATACATTGCATGCACAAAAGCTTGAAATCCGTCCGTTTTTCTTCTGTGTTCATCTTTTTTCTCGTATATTTTATTTCCATCTTTTTTTATATTTACGTAAACATTAAACGTATACCATCTCATCAGCGGATTATCTCCCCAAATCACTTGGCGGTTTGCAAAAGCACTTTCTATCCTAGGAATAAGTAGAGGGTGAATAGCTTTAGGATTTCTAATGCATATAACTTCAAAACCTTGTTTTTCTAAAAGAGGTCTTAATAAATCAAGCCTGTAATTATCTGCCACAATAGTTTGTAACCCATGTTCTTTTCGCATTTCCACAAACCAATCAACTACATGTTGTGGATTTATTGAAGGTTCATCAACAATAGTTAAAAGTCCCTGCTTTTCCCATTCTTTTATTGGGGGTTTTAATTTAGTTTTATCAAGATATTCTTTTCTAGCAAATGAATGTGTTTTCCAAATGTAATTACCATCAACTTTAAACAAACAACCTACCGCTGTAAAGTCCCTAATAGAACCAAAGTCAAGACCACCTATACATGTTCTATGTTTCACATCTGGAATAGGTCTGTTAGTTGCATAAATTTCTTCATCAGTAGCAACGCTTTTGGTTAAATCAGTTTCAGGGAGATTCATTCGTTTTGTTATAAATTCTTCTCTTCCGTCTGGTTCATCTTCTAAATCTCTATACTCATCAAATACCACATCATAAAGGTTATCTGCATAATCACTCCTAGGATTGCAAAACATAGGATTAGCTTTTTCCCAAACATCAGGGTTATCAATTTCTGAATAATCATCAAGTTTACATATGAAAATAAACATATTACTGTTAGGACTTTCACCACTTAGAATTTTATTTGCTTTTACTTTTTGCTTATCTAAGAAGCCATCTCTTACATATCCGTCAGTGGTAATAAAAAATTCTCGTGGGTTTTTCTTTTTCCCTAATCCACTTGAAAAAACGCTAACCGTATCATTATTTTCATATTGATGAATTTCATCGTATACTACCGCTCCGTCTCTTAATCCATCTTTTGTACTTGCATTAGATGTTCTAAATTTCAAAATACTTTTTGTTTTAATATTCTGAATTTGTTCAAGAGTACACTTGAAACTTTTATTCATTCGTTGATTTCTTGTAATAGCGTTATAACTTTCATTAAACGATGTTTTTGCTTGTTCTTCTGAATTGGCAACTATTGAAATATTATAATCTTGAATACCATGAAGCGAACTAATTAAAAAATTGGTTAATACAGAAATTAAACCATTCTTTCCTCCACCTCTTCCCATCATGATTAGAAATCGTCTATAATATGCTTTGTCATTTTTTTTATATAATAAAAAAACAAAAGCTATTATAAACTTTTGAAATGGTTGTAATTTAAAGTAATACTTCTCTCCGAACTTTATACAATTTTCTATCAATTCATCATTAAAATATAAATCTTCTCTTGGAAATATATATTTTTCCAAAATATTAATTAATTGCACACGTTCTTTATTGAGTATTATTTTACCTTTTCGATAATCACTAATATACTGCTCTACATATCTATTTAAAATCATATAAGATCTTCATCAAAATCTTCTGCATAATCAACTTTAAAATTCCATGTTCTTTCGATTGCAAGCATACTAGTATTTAATTTACTAATTTCAGCGATAGCAGGGTGAGTTTTTATATAACGTTGACTACCATTTTCAACTACAATAGTTTCACCTTGCTTTTTGATATCTTTTTTAAGTTTTGCTATTAAGTCAACAAATTGTATATATCTATTTACTTTTTCAATTTCAAGAATATTATCAGGTTGATTAATTTTATCTAAAAGATATTTTTTTAAATCATTTTTATTAACAGTTGTTTTTTTTATTGTCATATACCCTCACCCCCTCTCATGAAAAAATATCAATCTAACTGCAGAAAAGAGAGCTGCCCGCTCCAGAGAAAAAAATTTTTTTCGAAATTTTTTTAGGGGGGGTATTTATAAAAGACTGCCTAAGATTATTTACTGACATATCACCACTTTTCATCGTTCCACCTCTTCTTTTGACTATTACCCCCGAATAACCTACCGTGTTCAACATTATGGCAATTAATACATAATGTTTCAAGGTTGTTAATATCCAAAGCATGCTCGGGATAGAATTCTATTTCTAACTTATGATGAACATTCTGTCCTTTAGTAACCTTCCCCATTCTCTTACACTGCTGACACTCGTAATTATCTCTCTTTAACGCTTTTAGTCTTAAGTTTAACCATTTGCTACTTTTATAAAAAGTTTGCTTTTGTTCTTTTGTTTTATACATTTAAAAGCCCCGTACAAAAAAAAGATTTAATTTCCGATGAATAAATAAAAAAGAGATAGTTTTTACCATCTCTTTTACAATAAATCATATTTAATTATATTATATACTCTTCGGATACTATTATTATACCACAGACAAAGCCGACAAAACCGACAACTTTTTATTTAGCGTTAGGATTTTCATTATTAAATATCTCTATTAGTTCCTCAATGTCTTCTTTAGTTGCATTGTGTCTTACAAAACTACGTGCAGAAGACCTCTTCTTTAAATAAGAAGCGTGTTCTTTATTATTCTCATAGTATGCTTTATTTGCTTTTAATTGTGCTTCTGATGTTTTTCTTTCTGTCATTTTTATTTTTCCTCCTTTAGAATTTTAAATTTTTTAGAAATTATATTTTTAGATTTTGTATTTTTTAAATCTTATCTAATGAAAAAATAATATATTACTAAACCTACAATACAAGTTCCTATCACACTTTCTAGAAATTCTTGTTTAGTGCTTCTTCTTATTTCAATTTCTAGTTTTCTTTTTCCTAATTTGTATTCCTTTTTCATAAGTCTTATGCTATAATGGTAATAGGTAGGGAAGTTAACTTCCCTTTAAACCTATTTTAGTTTTAAGCTAATTGTTATGAAGAAAAGTTTAATTGTGATGTGTATTTCTTCTAACATTAGCTTTTTTATTTTTACCACTTAGCTTTTTCCTCCTTTCTCACTTTATACTTATATTATAATACATGTATTACAATATGTCAATACTTTTTTAAATGTTTTTAAAAAATAAAAGGATTTAAGTATCTCTACTTAAACCTTTTTATCATTTAACATTTTATACAATCTATCTTTAAACCTTTGTATCTTGCGTTCTACAGTTCTTGTGTGATAACATACTTCTTCTGCCACTTCTTCTATTGTTAATTTATATCTATATCTAAACTGCAAAATCTTTTTATCTCTTACATCAACTAATGAATCAATTAATTTATCTATACAATCTAATGCATATCTATCTTTTTCAAAATCATAATCTGACAATTTATTTACCAACACTGCTTCATTGGTATTAATATCGTGTAAAGTAGATTTATTATCATTATCAGAACTTAACTTATCTATAACATATATATTTAACTGCCTTTTTATTTTAGAATAAGCTTCTAAATAATAATCAACGTCATTTTTAGTGTAATTAAATTTATTATTATTCATCACTAAACAATCTCCTAATCTCCTTACTTTAAAATTTAAAATCATTTAAAAGGCTTCTAAGCCGTCTGTTTTTATTAGGGTATCATTTTCTCCCGATAGAAAATCAATACTAACATTAAAGTAATTTGCTAATTTTATTAGTCTTTCTTTATCAGGAATACGACCTTTTTCATATCCACTAAGCGTTGTGTGAGGTATCCTTACCTCTTTACTTAGTTTTCTAAGGCTAACATTTTTATTTAATCTTAAATATTTAAGTCTATTCGAGAATTTTTCTTTATTCATGATTTCCTCCTAAATCAATACTTCTTAACCATTCTATAAAATCTTGCTTTTCTTTCAATAAATCAAAGCCAGTTTCTTTTGATATTACTTCCGCCATATCTTGACTACTTAACCACTCTTGGTGATAATCTTTAAATATTGTTATCATCTCTTGATAAAATTCCCCTAACCTTTTACCACCCCAGCCTTTATTTCTAAGTGCTAATAATGGAACTCCTAACAAATTAATAAATATATCCTCGTAAGTTGCTTCTAAAACTTTAATCTTATTCCGTTCTATTTCGTTTTGTATTTGTTCTTTAACTTTGATTTGAGTAAATTTCTTTAAATCTTTCACACTAACATTATTTAACACATTAGACTTTTTTATTTTCTTTTTCTTGTGTTTTTTCTTTGAAACTGCCATTAGTCAAACTCCTTGATAAATTCATTAAATTCATTGTCAATCTTTTCAACTTCTCTAATTTTGATGTAAATACCGCTACAATCATGCCAACGTTTTTTAACTATCAAATCAGTAATTAAACTATCGTCTTTGTAATACCCTAATTTAGCTAAAGTATCCTGTAATGTTTTTTGTAAATTATCTAAATCAGGTCTAGTTCCTTTTCTTTGACCATTCTTAGCTTGCTTAACCTTAGGGAATACCCAAATCACTGTAAGCTCTATAGGCGTGTCAAACTGCTTATTAGGCTGCTTGCCACATAATGCATTAATAAGTTGTCCCTTAGCTAGTTTAGTTTTCGATGTTTCGTAAAATCTTTTTGTCTTGGTCGAAAATTTCTTTTGTTGTGCTGTAGTCCTTGGAAAATCTTCGCTTTTTATTTTTGTAAAAAAATTAAAAGTCATCTTAAATTACCCTTACAAATTTATTAATAAAATATATTTGCCCTTTACCTGTTACTTTCGGAGTTTTAGTTATTCTAATAGAGCCGTCAGGGTTGTTATGCGTGCTTTCTTTAATCTCAAATAATTTCAACTCCATGCTCTTTTGAGTAGGCATGTTCCAATCATTGCCTTTTCTTTTGATTAAATATCCCTTTTCTCTTAACCAGGCAAATAGTCTTTTTTGCCCTATACTAATTCCGTTTTGTTTTAATATTTTTGCTAAATCGCCAATTAAAATTGATGTATGGCTAGAATTAACAGCGTCAGCAAATATAACTTTTGGCTTTTGTTCTTCTATCGCAGTTTCCAAAGTTTGAATTTTCTTATCTGCAATTAATAACGCTCTTGCCATTATCCTTTCAGGGCTGTTGAATTCTTTCTCAACTTTAATAAAATACTGTCTTACTTCTTTTCCTTTATCCGTTCTTTGCAGCATTGCTATTTCTTTAGCCATATCAAATTTTATAACGTGGTCTATCATCGTTTGTCTACCACCATTTGAGTTGTGGACAAAAATGTCCGTAACTAAATAATCTCTATTTTCTTCAAATCCGTATTCAAACATCCTTTCTATCCATTTATGATAAGGTGTCTTAACTTCCAATACCTCATGTAGTATTCTACCGCTTACTATCGGCTCTTGATTTTCGTTTAATTCTATTTTTATAATTTCTCGCATTCTATTCTCCTTTTTATTCTTTTAACCAATCATAACCTAAAGAACTTTCAGAATTTTTATTATCTTTAGATTTGATTGAATTGTATAAACTTGCTATTACATAACTTTCAAAATTAGTAATTTTTTTAGATTTTAAGATTTTGTCAGTACAATAATCTACGTTTTTTTCTTGCACTAATTCAAACGTCGTTCTTACGCTTGATATATCAACCTTTACACCGTTTATACGAAATTCTTTTGTAGGTGTTTTGTTATTTAAAACGTTTGATATAACTAAATTCACATCTTGTTTTATTTCTTCAAACCAAAAAAGATATTGTGTATAATTATTTGATATATCTTTATCAACACTATCTTTATTATTTAGTATTTCTTTGATAAAGTTCTTATATCTTATATAAATCTTATTATTATTATTCTTATATATGGACGGTGCATTTTGCACTGTTTTTTGGTGCATTTTGCACTGTTCATCCGGTGCATTTTGCACTGTTTTTTGGTGCATTTTGCACTGTTCATCCGGTGCATTTTGCACTGTTATTCTATTTTCAATGTTCTGCATTAACGTCTTCACAGGTTCGTCGGGTTTCTTTTCAGGTTCACCACTAATGCTAATATATTTATTTATTTTAGTATAATTTATTTTGATGTATTTTTTCTTTTCTTTTTTTGAAATGATGAGGAAATTATTTTCTTCTAAATTCTTTATTGTTCTTTTTAATGTGTCTATACTAAATAATAAGCGGAAATCATATTTATGTAATTGTGTTATTGAATATCTTACCCAATATTCCCCGTCTATATAGTGCTTATCTTGTTTCTTATTTTGCTCTAACCAATAATCAATTTGTTGGAGAACTAGGGCTTCATTTAAATGCCCTGCCCCCCCTAATACTTCTAGTAGTTCCAAGTTGACTACTAATACCTTACTATTTAGTTCGAATATATCTCTTTCCATATTCTAATCTTCTGCAAAAGGATTTGGTATATCTTCAAATACTGTGTTAGTATTATTAACTCCCATCATTGGATTAAATCCAAAGTCCATTTGAGTATTGTTATTTTGCCTGATGTGTTCTAAAGCGTCAGGTGCTTGTTTATTGTTATAGACGTTATTTTGATTGTTATATCCTTGGTTAAAGTTGTTCTGTTGGTTATATCCATTGTTATTAAATGACTGATTATACCCTTGATTAAATTGACCTTGTTGTTCTCGTTGTTGCTTTGTTTCTAAAAATTGAATACTGTTAACCATAACGTCTGTTGTGTATACTGTGTTGCCTTGTTTGTTTTGATAACTTCCAGTCTGAATACTTCCTATAATACCTATTAAGCTGCCTTTACCGCAAAATTTAGCTAGGTTTTCAGCCTGCTTGTTGAATACTTTACACGTTATAAAGTCTGTGTCTTTTTCGGTTTTGAAAGCCCTATTTACAGCTAACGTAAAGTTAACGTATGCTGTATTATTAGTACTGTATTTTAATTCCGGGACTTTAGTTAATCTCCCAGTTAAAGTTACGTTATTTATCATAATTTCTTATCTCCTTTATCTCTGGTTAAATAAATTGAATACTTGCATTAATTGGTTATCTGTTAATTCATCAAAGCTATTTGCTTTAATATTGTTATTATTTAACCACCCTTTAATTTGGCTTATTTCGGCATTATCATTTAGCATTTGTAATATTTTTACTCTATCTATTTTTGTCGTGCTTTTCGCTTTAATATCTTGTGCGTCTAACACGTCATTTTCGCTTATATTTAACGCTATATTATACGCATAACGTCTTGCGTATGTTATCATAGCACCTATATCTTGTTGTTTGCCTAATTGCTCTTGAATAGGGCTGTAAAACGTTTCTGAATGCCCTGTTTCAGTATCATAAATAATAAGCTCTGCTTGGGATTTTTCTCTATAAATATTTATGTGGTCTGCTAACCCTATTTCATCAAATATCTTATTAATATGTGGTAAAAAGTCACTCAATTCAAAATAATTAAATTTTTGAAATGGGTTATAACCACTTTTTTTAAAATCTTTATTTTGTAACTTTAGCCTTGCTTTTTGCAATTTTTTATATAACTTAGCTTTATTTTTTAAAATATCTAATTCTTCACTCATTAAGCTTCCACCACCCATTTTAGATAATCACCTAACACTTCTTTAAAAAAGTCGCTTTCTAACTCATCTTTAGTGAATAACTGCACTAAATCTTCGCTGTGAAAACTTAATTTATCCATTGCTTTAAATTGTTCTGTTATTCTGTTGAAAGTAATATATTGCTGACCACCTAACGTTAATCCTGGTAACGGTATTTCATAATATCCTGTTCTATCTTCGATTCTAGTATCTTCATAATATCTAACTATTTTTTTTAATGCTATAGGAGTATTTCGAAATGTGTTTGAATATTGCTCCGTTACTCCTGCTATTGCATATATAATATTTTTTTTTACAATATTCATAGCTCCGTCATCTTCAATTATGTCATATCCCATATCTTTAATTTTTTCTTTAAATTTTTTAGTTGTTAACATCTTTTATCTCCTTTGCTAATACCCTATAATAGCTTGGTATTTTTTCTAATTCAGCTATAGTAAATGATTGTTTTAAAGTAGAGCGACCTCTGCTAGCAAAATAACACCCTTTTTCTTCATCGTAAGTAAGATATTGTTGATAGCCGTCGCTAGTTTTTAAGCTAAATAGTGGTATTTCAAATAAAGTAATGTTTTTTTCTTCTCTCTCATCTATTGGAGTATCTTCGTATTCTCTCATTATTTGTTTTAATTTAATAGGAGTAAAACTATAAGTATCAATTAAATTTAAAATACAAAATGCTCTTCCTAAGGTACCACCGTCGTTACTAATACGAATTGTTGGTGAAATATTATTTTCAAATTCTGTCTCATACCCTAACTCTTTAACTTTATCTACAAACTCTTTTGTTAACATTTAATTTCTCCTTTAAATATTTTATATATTCTTCGACTACTTCTAGTTCCTCTAATTCATTTAGTAAAGTATAGCTATTTTCTACATCTTTATCTAACTCATATTCTTCACTAAAATTAACTAATGTAGATATAATATACTCATCATCATATTTTTTTATTTGTTTTAATACTATATCTTGATTTTTGTTTAATTTTCTGATTTTATCGTAAACAGCTATACTTTTGCTTTGAATACAATCTTCTAAATCTTCTTTTAAAACTTTTAAATGTTTAGTATTCCATTTTTCAGCTTCTAAAATTTCTTCTGCAAAAGAAAGTAATGTGTAAGCTGTTTTTAAGTTAGCGTTATCTCTCATTACTTGCTTTTTCCTCCTAAATATGTTATCTTTAACTTATAATATGTTATTTATACAGTCCTTTCTCAGAGGGCTGTTTTTAATAATTCTCTTTCTGTCTTTGGATATTTATTTTTGATTTTCGCTCGTACGCTTCAAATAGATCTTCAAGCGAATAATATAACATTGCTATATCTAAAATTAACTCAATTGCCATTTCGCTTTCTTGAACAAATACTGTATTTATTACTCTTTTAGCGAACAAATAACCTTTGCTTATCTCATTTAACATTCCTTTTTGATGAGAATTATTCTCCATTCTTTTTGTAATAAAAATACATCTCATTAGGCTTAAATTTCGCTTATCATCATTTAACAACGATAAAGCAAATGCTAAGCAATCGGCTAATTCCTCTAATTGTACTTCTTTAGATTTTCCTCTATTCTTTTTCCAATCTTTGAATAATTCAAGCGTGTTATACCATTCGTGAAACTCTTCGTGTAAAGCTGTAGTTATATTTTCCCTTCGCCATATTTCAACATGGGCGTCGACTTCACATTGCAGCGATTGAAGTTCGATTAATTTATCGTGTAATTCATAAGTATTCATTATTCAACGTCACTCTCCGGGAAAAAATTATCAATTCTTTTATCAAAGATATACGCCCATGCCATTGCAGTGAATAGAGATACTGCTAAAATAGTCCCCCATTCTATATTGCTTGCCATCAATGCGAATACGCTAGTCGTTATGATTGATAAATATACAGCGTTGTTAGTTCCTCTGTGTAGTTTCATCTTTTGTCTCCTTTTGTAATTGTTCTATCAATTCTGGCTTGTTGTTAAATAATTTAGTAAAAAATTTATTCAAGTTATCAATCGCTAATTTCGATAAATCAGAATTCTTTACAGTCACCACAATCATTTTAATCACCTCCTTTCGTATTTTCTATGCTATAATTACCTCAAAGGAGGTGAATTATATGCAAATAAATTGGAGTATGGTTATTCCGTCCATAGTTTCGGTATTATCAATCTTCATTTCTCATTGGCTTGGTACGCTTAAAATTAATAAAGAATACAAACATTCTCAAAATGAGAAACTTTATAAAGAGCTTTACATACAGTTATTCAGAGAATTAAACTCTGCTTTAAATGAAGAATTTTTAAATTATCATTGGTTAATAGCTCATCCAAGATATTCACAAAAAAAACCTGATTTTTTGAGTGTAATCTTAAATAATAATTTGGAAAAAATTCCTCCAAAGTTAATTTCTTACGTATCAAAATATAAATATCATTCAGCCAACTCTATCCCATTTTTTTTTGGGGGAAGAATATGATTATTTTTATTACAACCATTTAAAATCCGCATCCGAACTATTTGACTATATTATTATCGAACTGTTGCTAGAAGCACAAGAAGTATCAAAAATAATAAAGTACCCAAACTCAGCGAAAGAATTTTTGAATATTTTCCAAAAAGCCATGAAAAATCAAGATAGTCACTCCAGATGCTTACCATCAAAAGTGCGTAAACACAAGCTAAAACCTGGGCAATTGCAGCATACGCCTCGTACATAAAATCACTCCTTTCTAAAATAATCTATTTAACTCTCTTAGCAATAAGGGAGTTATATTTCGTTTTTAGTTTCATTGCCAAACTCCTTTAAATAGTTCTACTTCTTTTATTAAATTTGTGTCTTGAAAATAATCTCTCCATGATAGGTAATGTACGAAAGCTTTTATCTCTATCCCTTTACATTCACTTAAATAACTTTCTCTTGGATAATATCCCGCTTCCCACAGTTTTATAAACTCATCTTTATATTTGTTAAATTTAGATTTTCTATTAGTTGATGAAACAGATAATTTTGAAATTATTTCAGTAGACTTTAAAGATTAACTTTCTGTGATTTATATTTAAGAACATCATATGTAAAGTTTAATACCGCGTAGCATTCTTCAAATGTTAATTCTTTTTTTTCAAATAAAGATACAATTTCATTTGTCAAGGGTGCTATTTTTTCTTTTATTCCATCTACTAAATCTGGTTTCATTTCTGTAGGATATTGACTTGATATTCTATTAATCGTATTTAAAATTTCTTCTTTCATATTTCGCTTATCTCCTTTCTTCCCTTGAACAATGGAATTAATTTTCGTTCTGTTTAACGAACGTATTTTGTAAAAAAATAAACACTCACTTCATTTAACGGAATTTCTAAGACGTTACATATTCTAAACATTTCACTTTCTGTAAATTCTCCATTTCTTTCAAGTTTAGAATATAATGCGGTTCTCCCTATGTTAACTTTATTAGCGAATTCATTGAGTGTAAGATTTTTCTCTTTAATCCGACCTTTCAATTTATTATAGTCGAATTTTATTTTTTTCATTTTACCACCTCTTCCGTTCTTCTTTACGAACATAGTATAACATATATTTTTATTTTTTGTCAATAGTTTTTTTCGTTTTTCCGAAAAAAAACTATTTTTTCTTAAACTTTTTGTTGCGTTTTAAGAACAAAAATGATATACTTTTACTAAAGGAGGTGCTTTAAATGAACAATAAAACTAGTATAGAAAAGAGATTAAAAGAAATAATGTTGATAAGAAATATCAATTTATCAAAATTATCTGATATTTCGAAAATAAGCAAATCTTCATTGCATTCATATTTAAAAGGGAAAAACAAACCTAAACAAAATAATATATATAAACTATCAATGGCACTTAACGTTCCTGAAGCATACCTTATGGGTTGGACAGATGATATTAATTCTAGCAACAATTCATTATTAGAAAAAATCAATAATAATGTTATTAAATTAAATAGTAAAAATCAAAACAAAACTTTGAATTATACGAATGAGTTATTAAATTCACAAAATAAAAGCATTGGAAATAATATAAACGAGAATATTGGTAATGAAGATATTACCGAAATTTTAGTTACTGAAAAAGCAGCAGCAGGAACGGGATATAGTTATTATGGTGAAGAAAGCGAGATATATTACACTTCTGATGATGTCCCAAATCATGACTTTGCAACTAGAATAACAGGTGATAGTATGTCCCCAAAGTTACTAGACGGCGATATTGCGTTAATATCGGCTGGGTATGATGGTGTTAATGGTCAAATATATTTAGTGGACTACGACGGTAAAAGTTTTATAAAAAAAGTATATAATGAGGGGACACGTTACGTTCTACGGTCAATCAACCCGAAATATGATGATATAATATTATATCTTACAGATTTAGAAGATATTTACTTTAACATTATAGGCAGAGTTATTAAATCAGTAACTCCTGTTCAAAAATAATTTTAGATAGCTATTTTTAGCTATCCAATATGGTTTTTAACCGCCAAAAAAAATATATTAACTAAAGGAGAAATATTATGAATAATGTTGAAGAAAATTCAGAAAAAAGAGAAAATAAATATTTAAGTTTTGTTAAAAAGAATAAAATTATAATCATAACAGTTATTTTAGGTGTTACGTCTTTCGGGTTATTAGTAACCACAACACACTTTTATGACAAAGCGACAAGTTTTGAAAATAAGTATAAAAAAGTAGAAACCGAAAGATCAAAAGTAACAAAAGAAAAAAATAAACTATTTAGTGATTATACAACCTATCAAACAAAAATGAAAAAATATGAAGAATTATCTGAAAATGAAGCTAAACAAAAATTAGAAGAGTTAGAAAAGAAAAAACAAAAAGAAAAAGAAAAACAAGAAGCAGAAGAGAAAAAAGGTTATGATTCAGGAATAACTTATGAACAATTATCAAGAGAGCCAAACTCTTATTCCGGTAAAAAAATTAAATTTTCCGGAAAGGTAATTCAAGTTTCAAAAGGGGAAGATAGCATTCGTCTTAGATTAGCTGTTGATGAAAATTACAAAAAGATAATTCTAGTAGAATACAACTCTTCCATCGTGAAGAAAAATGTGTTAGAAGATGACAAAGTAACTATTTCAGGTATATCTGCTGGTGAAATAAGTTATAAAGCTACTTCCGGAGCGACAATCACAGTTCCTGGAATGCTAGCAAAACATATTGATTTTAATTAGGATTATTTGGCAAACACCAACGGAATAATGCTAATACCTAATAATAGTAGTTATCCTACTTATTTTTACTCAAATGAAGAAATAGAAAATTTACCAGTAAAGATAGTAGGTAAAGTAGTTGAATTAAGAAGAAAATTTTAAAGGAGATATATTATGGAAAAATTTACTGAACAATTAAAGGGCTTATCTAATAGGATAGAAAATTTAAAAGATACTATAAATACTGAAGAAGCTACAAAGACGGCATTGATTATGCCCTTTTTTCAAATATTAGGGTACGACGTATTCAATCCCCTTGAGTTCACCCCGGAATTTACCGCCGATGTAGGAATTAAAAAAGGTGAGAAAGTTGATTACGCGATTTTATATGAAGATGATCCAGTTATACTAATAGAATGTAAATCAGTTAATGAGAAATTAGATAATCATGACTCACAATTATTCAGGTATTTTGTAACAACATCTTCAAAATTTGGGATACTAACCAACGGCATTGAATATAGATTTTATACCGATTTAGACGAGCAAAATAAAATGGATAGCACACCATTTTTGCAATTCAACTTATTAGAATTAAAAGAAAATCATATTATAGAAATCTTCAAGTTTACAAAAGATAATTTCGAAATATCGAAAATTTCTAAAACAGCTTACGAGTTGAAGTATGTGAACTCTTTAAAAGATTACTTAACTCAACAATGGAATGAACCATCTGAATTGTTCGTAAAGTATTTATTAAATGAAATATATGATGGTGTAAAAACTAAACAAGTTATTGAACGGTTTACTCCTATTGTTAAAAAAACATTTAGAACTTTCATAAATGAACAAGTAAATAATAAATTAAATGCGGCATTAAATACTACTGTTAATACTAAGCACGATGAACACGAAGAAAATATTGACAATATTAATAACGATGTCGAAATTATAACTACTCCTGAAGAATTAGAAGCGTACGCTATCGCAAAAGTATTGTTAAAAGATACTATTGATGTTAATAGAGTATTTTACCGCGACAATCAATCCTATTTTAATATTTTATTAGATGATAATATAAGAAAATGGATAGTAAGAATATATATGAATAGAAGCCGAAAATATATAGAATTAAACAATGGTAAAAAAGAAAAAATTGAAATATCCATACCTATGGATTTAACCAAATATAAAAATGAATTAACAGAGGTTGTTAAACAGTTTTTATAAATTAAAACGAAGAAATAGAAAATTTACCGGTAAAGATAGTAGGAAAAGTAGTTGAACTAAGAAGAAAGTTTTAAAGGAGAGAGAAAGTTTTAAGGAGGTACTCAATGAAAGACAAATTTAAAGAAGTATATAATATATTTCAAAAGATAATGAAATATAATTTATATAAATTCAAATATCTTCCGCAGTCAACACTATTCAAAGCAAATCAACTACATAATGAAGCACAAGGAAGTATTCCGAAATACTTTCCTAAGTTTAAAAGAGGAACTGTTGTATATGTAAAATTTGGAATAAATATAGGTGCAGAAATAAGTGGTAATCATTTCGCTATAGTATTAGATAAATACGATAAAGAAACTAAAAGCACAATCACTGTAGTCCCTCTTTCGTCAAAAAATAAGAACTACTATCAAAAATTACACCTCATAGATAATATCTATATAAAAAATTCACAATATCATCTTAATAAAATAGATAATTTAATTGCTAAGTGGAAAGTAGATTCAAAACAGTATTTATCTGAATTAGATACAAATAGAGAATATTACAGTAATAAATTCAAAAATTATGTAGAAAAATTATTAATAGAGAATAATGGAATTATAACACCAGAAAATCAGCAAAAAATTAATTTTTATTCTGAAGAACTAATAAATCAAGCTTTATATAAATTACAAAAAGGTAAAGAAGAATTTCTAGAATCACAAGGGAAACATTATAAAGGAATTATAAAATATGAAAAATATAAAAATAAAGATAGTTTTGCCTGTATCAATATGATACAAACAATAGATAAACGAAAACTAACTCCTCTTTCTAAATTTGAAAGTGCAGGAAATATTATAATTTCAAATGAATCTATGGACGTTATAGAAGAAAGGATAAAAAAATTCTACTTTACATTTGACAAATAATAAGAAAAATGAGATACTAATTATATAAATTAGTGGTGAAACACCCACATCAATATCATTATTAGCTGTGAAACATCAGCATCAATATCATATAAGGGTATCTCAAAAGAGGTACTCTTTTCTTTTTTAAACTATTAGGAAGAAACGAAAGCTTATCTATTATTATAAGTCCTGATGGGTATAATGATTTAAAAGACGAATATAAAGACGCACTAGATGAATATAATATAAAAATCATCAATTTTGAAGAAAAGAAAAAAATAAAAACACAACTAGGTGCATAAATAAAAAAACTCCCCCGCCCCGCCAAGAGTAAGAGAGTTTTTTTACCAATAGGATTATTTAAAATATCCTGAGATAATTGTGTATTGTTATATAAACAAGATTATTTTAAGTATACCATACACAACCAAAATAATCAAGAAAGGACGTGTATTATGAATAAAAGAGCAGCGATTTACGCCCGTGTATCAACCCAAGAACAAGCTGACAATGGTAATTCCATTGATATTCAAATAGAAAAATTAACGGCTTATGCTAAATTGCACGATTATAAAATTGTTAATACTTATATCGACGCTGGAGTTTCAGGGGCTAAATTTAACCGTCCAGAACTTGACAGATTGAAATTAGATGTAGACAAAATAGATATAGTATTAATTTATAAATTAGACAGACTTTCACGCTCAATAAAAGATACTATGCTATTGATTGAAGATTTGTTTAAACCGAATAATATTGACTTAGTTAGTATTAGCGAAAATTTCGATACTTCACAAGCAATAGGAATGGCTACTGTTGGTATGTTATCAACATTCGCCCAACTAGAACGTGACACTATTCGGGATAGAATGATAGCAGGCAAAATTCAATCGGTGAAAAATGGTAACTATATCAATCACCCGCCTTTTGGTTATAAAAAAGTAAATGGTAAATTGGTGAAAGACGAAAGAACGAGAGAGTGTATTGAATTTATTTTCAAAAAATTACTAGATGGATATAGTACTAGTCACATAGCAAAAATATTAGAATTTCATAAGTATAGTGAATTAAAAAAATCATTTTGGCATTTTAATACGGTTAATAAAATTGCTAGGCAAAAAGTATATTGCGGTCACACTTTGCTAATGAATATAGAAGTCAAGAATACTCACGAGCCTTATATTAATGACGAGGAACACGACAAAATAGTAAGTATGCTGGAAGAAAGAAATTGTTATAAAAGTAAAGGGAAAAATAAAAGCTATTATGCGTTATTCAGAGGACTTATATCATGCCCTACGTGCCATAGAAGATTAGCTGTATCAAGGCAAAAAATCAAAGGGGAATATAAAAATCATTATAGATGTATATATTGTAAAAGATCAGGTAAATTTGCTCCTACTATATCAGAAAAAAAGGTGTTGGATAAATTAATAGATTACTTGAATAATTATTCGTTTGATGTTGGAGTTGAAAACAAAAATCAAAATAAGACTATTGTAATAAATTATGATAAAGAATTAGATATTATTACTAAAAAACGCTCTAAAATACAACGTGCTTGGTTAAATGATTTAATTTCAGATGATGAGTTAGAAAAATATCAAAAAGAGTTAGATAATGCTTTAAATGATATTAATAAAATGAAAAAACAACAAGAAGATGCTATAAAAAGAAAAAATAATAAAATAAAATTTGAAAATATTCTATTGAATTTTAATAAAGTATGGGAAGTTTTAAATTATGAAGAAAGGGCAGAATTTCTCAACACATTTATAATATCAATACATTATGAATGTTCAAAAATTAAAAAATTCAAATCAAGAACATTGATAGAACTAGGTATTACAGAAATAAATTTTAAATAGAACTACTACATAAGCGTTTCTATAAGAGTAAAACCTTCTTTCTTTTTTAATCTATTTTTCAATATTAATAACTTGTTCATTAGTTCCTCCCTTTATTTTAATGAACTTGCCATATTAAATATCGGCAATAAAATTACCATATACAACCCTATAATCACAACCGCTAAAATTGTAAATAATATTGGTTGAATTTTTTTTAAACTTTTATCCAACGATACTAAAAATGTATCTAACATTAAGTCACTAAATAACTTTAACTCCTTATCTATTAACCCGTTACTTTTACCATGCGAAACAAATTTTCCAATAGATTTTTCGAAGTGTTTTACATTCGAAATCGCAATTTCAAAATTAATCCCCTTATTTAACTCATCTAAAATACTTTTTGAAAACAAAGTCAAATAATAATCATAATTTTCTTCAATCATAACTTCTAAAGCCGTTTTTAAAGAAAAACCGGAAGTTAAAAATAAACTAAGTTCTAAAGAAAATTTATATGAAAAATATAATTTTGAATAATCTCTAATTTTAGGAATATACAATAAAGATCTTAAAAATAATTTAGGTTTATATTTCATTGCATAATACAAATACCCTAAAATAAAAAGAAATATAATAAAAATAACTGAAATAATTTTTGGAATATAATATAAAAATTTAATAAGAATAATAGTTTGAAAATCCATTTTTATATTTGATGAAGTATAAATATTTTCAAACTGCGGAATTACCAGTGAATTAAATACTAATATTAGTAATATTAAAGAAATTGTTAAAAATAGCGGATACCTTAATGTTTTTATTACTTTTTCTTGTTGTAATTTTTGTATTTCTAAATATGTCGTTACCTCAATTAACATACTTTCTATTTGATCATAATTTTCAGCAAATTTCATTTTGCTTACAATTAACTGTGAATATCCAAGATACCTTAGTATATCAGATAATTTTTTCCCATTTGAGAGTTGAGTTTTAATTTT
Organism: Gemella massiliensis; assembly: GCF_900120125.1. NCBI lineage: Bacteria > Bacillati > Bacillota > Bacilli > Caryophanales > Gemellaceae > Gemella > Gemella massiliensis. The sequence goes on along the minus strand of NZ_LT635546.1, from coordinate 235,600 downwards.
TTTTATTTCGTCGCTTGAAACCTCATATTGAATTAGTAAAAATTCCAATGAATCTTCTAACATATAACCATGTTCTATAAGTTCATATAACCTTTTTATAAAATAGATTTTATTATCTTTATCTAATAATTTTTTAATATCCCCATTTTTCTTTTTCTTCAAAAGTTATAAATCCTTTCTCTAAAGCTAAATTAAATTTATAGGGTAAAGTATGGTTATTTATTTTATTATAAGTGATATAATCTTTTATATCTTCTTTTTTCAATATTTCGGTAACAAGTCCTCGTTCACCTGTTGTGAGAGTCACTAACCTTTGCGAAATAATACAAAGTACAGTTTGTCTAATGTCCTCTAGCGATAACCCCAAATCTTTTAATCTGTTGATAACACCAATTGAATCTTCGGCATGAATGGTACTAGCTACTAAATGCCCTGAAAACGACGATGTTACTACTTCACTCGCCGTTTTGTAATCACGTATTTCCCCTATTATAATCGCATCGGGATCACAACGTAAAATAGATTTTAAAGCATTATCGTAATTAATACCTGCCTTATCATTAATTTGCATTTGTACCAAGCTTTGAATATTTTTTTCTACAGGATCTTCTACAGTAATGACTTGTCTATTATCTTTTGCAATCTCGCTAGCTAATTTATAAAGTGATGTTGATTTCCCGCTTCCTGTTGGTCCCGAAAAAAGAATTAATCCGTAGTTTTTCTTCGCCAAACCAGTAATAAAATCTTTATCCGGCTCAAAAATACTATAGTCAACATCTTCTACTTCATTAATAAAAATTCTCACTACACAACCTTCCGTTAATTCATTAAGAGGCAATGTTGATACCCTAAGGTAATAACTCTTGCCGTCAAATTCATAAACAAACCTACCACTTTGTGGTTCTTTATTTTTTGAAATATCTATATTTGCATTAAATTTTAATAATGAAATTATCCCTTCTAACTCCCCATTTGTATACTCTTCATATTTACTTAGTTCACCTTTTATTCTAAGTTTTATAAAAGAATTACCTGATACATGTGGATAAATATGAATATCACTGGCTTTTATTTTTATAGCATACTCTATAATTTTTGTCATTTTATCTTTAATATCGATATATATCACCTTCTTCTTTACTTACAAGAAAAAGAAAATATAGGCTAAGTGTTCACCTAGCCTATATCTAAAAACTATTAATTTAATATACTACATATAACTCCATATAGCCTAAGTAATTTGAATTTTTTACAGATTCAAGTTCCTAGAAAAAGAGTAACCCCTAAATCTTCTTAAAACCTCTTCTACTAATTTACAATCTTCATTGTCTAATGCCTTTATCATATCAATTACTTCAAAGTGAGTATCAGCTAACTTCGAACGAGCCTCTGTTTCTGTTTTATAGCCAACCAATTCATCTATAGAAATATTATACAATTTCGCAATAGATACTAAAGTAGCTACATTAGGTTCGTTTCTACCGTACTCCCAATTAGCATAAACACCATGAGAAGATAACTCTAACTTATGTGCAACAGCAGACATAGAATAATTATTCATTTTTCGAAGTTTCTTTAAATTTTGTGCCAGTAATGTTCCGTTATTCTTCAAAGTAATCCTCCTTTCTCATCTATTAACATTATACTCTTTTCCCTATAAAAAATCAAATTAAATTATAAATTATTTATATTTTTTCTTATGATAATGAAAATTTTTTCGTTTTAATTACATTTGTTTTTTTCAGAAAAACGCCAATAAATTTAATACGTCAACCTTTTATCAAAATAAAAGCAACGTTTATGGAAACGTTACTTTCAAATTATTCCGGTTTTTCAACGGTTAATATTTTTATATTTTTCAACAAATTAGTATAAACATAATTTGCCGCTATTAAGCCCGCCACCGATGGACAAAACGCATTAGATGCTGGTGGAATTTTTGATTTTCTTATATTTGAATCTTGTTTTCCTATTTTTATTAAGTATTCCTCATTAGCAATTGTTGGGCTTTCTGTAGAGTATACAACAGGAATTTTCCCCTTTATTCCTTTTTTCTTTAGTGTTGTTCTTATTACCTTAGCTAACGGACAAACTGTTGTTTTACTAATGTCAGCTATTTTAAACTTCGTCGGATCCATCTTATTAGCAGATCCCATGACACTTATCATCGGTATTTTATTTTTTAAACAGTATTGTATTAAATGCAATTTAAAAGTTACTGTATCACAAGCATCAATAACAAAATCTAACTTTCTTTCATAAAATTTATGATATGTATCTTCTGTATAAAAATCGCGAATTGCTATTACTTCACATTTCGGATTTATATCCAAAATACGTTTTTTCATTTCTTCTACCTTACTTGCTCCCACCGTTTTAGTCGTTGCGTGTATTTGTCTATTAATATTGGTAATATCAATATTATCTTTATCCATAATAACTAACGACCCTACTCCCGAGCGTGCTAATGATTCAGCGGCAAAAGAGCCTACCCCTCCTATGCCTAAAATTCCCACTCTGCTATTTTTCAATATTTTTAACCCCTCATCACCTATTACCAACTCATTTCTAGAAAATTGATGTAACATTCTATACCTCATTTATTTATTATCTTACGCCTAACAAAAAAGACTGGAAACAAAACGAAACCAGTCACAAAACCAGAGTACCGTAGATTATCACCTAAATTGGTCCTGATATAATCAGGTGGGTACGATAGCTTTATCTTCTAAAGTCTTCAACTAAAGGAAGCGTTTTATACCGATAAAAGATTCTCATTCCCTTTTAAAAAGTGTTAGGCCCGAATGTATAGTGAGTCATACATGCACTCCAGTTGTATACTTATATTTTACCACAAGTATCTTGAGAAGACAATATCAAAATATTTTCAATTCTTCACATTTTTTTATTAAGTTACAGCATATTACCTAAGTTTCCATAATTTTTTTTAAAGAAAAATATATTTTTAATATTTTTTATTTTATATTCAATTTTTTTATTAACATAACCATAGCTATAACATTTTTTTCAGAAATTTACCGGTATAACTTTGTTTATTTTCAATTAACTGTTCCGGTGTACATTCGGCAAGAATTGTTCCCCCACCAATACCACCTTCCGGTCCCAAGTCGATTAAATAATCACAACACTTAATTACATCAAGGTTATGCTCAATAACTATAACAGTATTACCTCCATCAACCAGTTTATCAATAATTTTTATCAATCTGCTAATATCATCAATATGTAATCCTGTAGTTGGCTCATCTAATATATACAAAGTTTTACCTGTAGATTTTTTGTATAATTCACTAGCTAATTTTACCCTTTGAGCTTCACCTCCTGAAAGTGTTGTTGCACTTTGCCCTAAGCGAATATAATCAAGTCCGACATTAACAAGTGTTTCCAGTTTATTTTTAATCTTAGGAATATTTTCAAAGAATTCATATGCCTCTTTTATTGTCATATTCAATACATCACTTATACTTTTACCTTTATATTTTATCTCCAGTGTTTCTCTATTATAGCGGCTACCCTTACATACTTCGCATGGTACATAAACATCTGGTAAAAAGTGCATTTCTATTTTCAATATACCATCACCCGTACACGCTTCACAACGTCCACCTTTAACATTAAAACTAAAACGTCCTTTTTTATATCCACGTAATTTCGCTTCATTGGTACTTGCATATAAATCCCTTATATCATCAAAAACACCGGTATAAGTGGCAGGATTACTTCTTGGTGTTCTTCCAATCGGACTTTGATCTATATCAATTATTTTATCTATGTTTTTCTCAACACCTTCTACTGATTCAACCACTGTCGTATCTATTTCTTCTTTATTTAAAATACTTTTAACAGAATTAAATAGTATTTCATTAACTAATGTTGATTTACCACTCCCGGAAACTCCAGTTACTCCGATAAATTTACCCAGCGGAAATTTTACAAATACATCTTTTAAATTATTCTTTCTAGCTTTTTTGACGGTAATAAATTCATTATTCCCTTCTCTTCTTCTTTTCGGAACTTCTATTTTCTTTCTCCCCGATAAATATGCACCTGTAATAGATTTTGAATTAGCCATTACTTCTTGTGGAGTTCCTACTGCTACAACTTCCCCACCGTTTTCACCGGCTTTTGGTCCAATATCAACAATATAATCACACGCTAACATAGTATCTTCATCATGTTCAACTACTAAAACCGTATTCCCTAAATCACGCATTGATAACATCGTATTTATTAGTTTTTCATTATCTCGTTGATGCAGTCCGATAGATGGCTCGTCCAAAATATAAGTAACACCCATTAATTTTGAACCTATTTGAGTTGCCAATCGAATACGTTGTGCCTCTCCGCCGGACAGTGTTCCGGAAGCACGATTTAATGTTAAATAATCCAATCCTACGTCATTAAGGAATTGCAGTCGCGCCCTAATTTCTTTTAATACCAATTTTGCAATAGTATAATCTTTTTCACTTAATTGAATAGTATTAAAAAATTCATAACTTTCTTTAATAGACATTTCGCATATTTCAGCAATATTTTTTTTAGCGACATACACTGATAAGATTTCCGGCTTCAATCTTTGTCCTTTACAACTGGTACACAAATCTTCTTTTATATATTTTGACATTGCTTCTCGTGTTGCTTTTGTCATACCTGATTTGTAACGACGAAATATATTATTGGCAACACCTTCATAATATATTATACGAGAACGTTTAACGCCTTCATCATTGATATAAGTATGAGTAATTTCTTCTTTGTCATTTCCATACAAAATAATATCTTGTTTTTCTTTTGGTAATCGGTTAAACGGAATAGTCATATCAATTCCGAAATGATTACACACACATTGTATCAGACTCGGATAATATGTACTTGTGGCATTATTATAAACGACTATTGCACCATTTTCTATTGATAAATCTTTTTTAATAACTTTATTTACATCAACAGTTTCATGTATTCCAAGACCATCACATGATGGGCAAGCACCTTGTGGATTATTAAATGAAAATATTCTCGGTTCCAGTTCTCCAAGTGCAAAATCACAGAACTTACAACTATGCTTTGTTGAATAAAGTTGTGTTATATTTTCTCTTACATCATCTATCTCTACTAAATCATTATTAGAAAGATTTAATGACGTTTCAAGAGAATCTGCCAATCTAGTTTCTATTCCTTCTTTTATTACCAGTCTATCAATAATTACACTAATGGAATGTTTCTTATTTTTATCAAGTTCAGGAATTTCATCTACTTCATAGTTTTCTCCATCTATTTTAAAACGTATATACCCGTCCTTAGCTAACTTTTCTATTAATTTTTTATGCGTCCCTTTTTTTTCTTTTAATACAGGTGCTACTATTTGTATTCTGCTTTTTTCCGGCATTGCCATAACGGAATCAACAATCTGACTAATGGAACTACTTTCAATTTTAATATGATGATTCGGGCAATAAATTTCTCCTATACGTGCGTATAATAAACGAAGATAATCATAAATTTCTGTAACTGTTGCAACTGTTGAACGTGGGTTTTTTGATGTTGTTTTTTGATTAATTGAGATTGCCGGCGATAAGCCCTCAATCAAATCGACATCCGGTTTCTCAATATTTCCCAGAAATTGTCGCGCATATGCACTAAGGCTTTCAACATAACGACGTTGCCCTTCTGCATAAATTGTATCAAATGCCAACGAGCTTTTCCCACTTCCACTAAGCCCTGTTATAACAACAAATTTATCTCTCGGTATTTCTAAATCAATATTTTTTAAATTATTCTCTCTTGCACCCTGTATTATTATCTTATTTTTTCTTTGCATTGTTTACCTCGAATACTAATTATTATCGACCGTAAAATTTAGTTTCTTCGAAAACAGTCAACTATATAATTATATCACAAATACATAGTTAGGACTAAGAAACTTATTTATATATTATTTTACAAACATTGCTATTAGGCTTGTTGCTGTGAAATACTGGCTTCACCTGAGATTATAAGCTCAGGTGAGCCTTAAGAAATCCACTGTGTACGTTAGCAGTAGGAACTAAGAATTTCATCGTCACTACATTCCTTGAAATTCAAGTTCTTGTTTCATACTTTACTTCTAAGATTTATTCGTGCTAAAGGCACTCATAAACCTAAGAATTAAAGAGAATTCTTGAGGTTGCCACACCATTATAGAATTAGCAACAAATAATATTTTGTATATAATTCAAATCATAATAAAAAGCTGAAGCACATCGCCTCAGCCATCTACTGCCTGTTATTAATTTTAAATTTTAAAAACAGATCATTATATAATTGTAACATTTTTGGTGATAAATCTTCATATACTTCAACTTTTCCAAATGTATCCAAGTTTGGATAAAATTCTTCATCATCCGTCACTTCTTTCGGTAACAGTTTCTTAGCAGCCAAACTTGGTGTTGCATAACCTATAAATTCAGCATTTTTTGCAGCATTTTCCGGTTTTAACATAAAATTAATAAATTTATATGCTGCCTCTTCATTTTTTGAAGTTTTTGGAATAACAATATTATCAAACCATAAGTTTGTTCCTTCTTTAGGAACAGAATACTCCAATTCATCATTTTCCGACATAATGGCTGAGGCATCTCCTGAAAAAACTACTGACACCCACGCTTCATTATTTATCATTAACATTTTTTTCTCATCAGCATTAATTGCTTTAATATTCGAGTGCATTAATTCCAGTTTTCTCTCAGCAAGATTCAAATTTACCTCATTTGTATCATTAACAGAATTTCCTTCCGATTGCAAAGCAATACCCATCATTTCTCTTGCCCCGTCAATTAATAAAATATTATTTTGTAATCTATTATCCCAAAGATCATTCCATTTATCAAATTTCAAATCTTTTGGCACCTTGTTTTTATTATAAAGAATACCTACCGTACCCCAAAAATAGGGTACTGAATATTCATTATTATAATCAAAACTTTTATCAAGTAATTTTGGATCAAGAGTATCAAAATTCTCTAATTTATTTTTATCTATTTTATTAAGAAGATTTAATTTTTTCATCTTTTTAATCATATAATCTGATGGTATAACAATATCATAAGGCGTTGAATCGGATTGGATTTTTGTCAACATCGCTTCATTTGAATCAAAAGTTTCATAAACAACCTTTATTCCTGTTTCTTTCTCAAAGTCCTTAATAAGTTCCGGATCAATATACTCACCCCAATTAAAAATTGTCAATGTTTGTTTATCACTACCACCTGAACTGTCAATAAATGAACGACTGTATAACAAACCAATACAAATTATCAAAATGGATAAAGCTGTCATTAATAATTTTTTCATGCTACTTTACCTCCCTTTTTAATTTACTTGTATTCAAGATATAGTAAATTAATACCGCTACAACTACAAAAACTGATAATACTGTTGATAAAGCATTGATTTGAAGACTTATGCCTTGACGTGCCATTGAATAAATTTCTACTGATAATGTTTGAAATCCATTTCCGGTTACAAAAAATGTTACAGCAAAATCATCAAGTGAATAAGTTAACCCCATAAAAAAACCTGCCATTATCCCCGGAGTAATATATGGAATAACTATTTGACTTAATACTTGTTTATAATTTGCCCCGAGATCAATCGCCGCATTAACTATAGAATGTGGCATTTCATATAATTTTGGTAGTACCATTAATACAACAATCGGAATACTAAAAGCAATATGTGATAATAATACTGACCAAAAACCTTGGATATTATCAATACCAAATTGTTTTGAAATAAATGTAAACATTAATAAAAATGAACACCCAATAATCACATCCGGACTGATAATTAGAATATTATTTCCAACAAGATAGCTGTTACGTCTCTTTTTTGATTTTAAAGAATAAATTCCCAACGCTCCCAATGTTCCAAAAATTGCTGAAAACAATCCACACAACAATGCAACTACCACTGTATTAATAACAATTACAAGCATACGACTGTTTTTAAATAACTCCGTATAATGAACCAGAGAAAAACCATCAAAATTAATCATCGTTTTTCCGGCATTAAATGAATAATATGTTAAATAAATCAACGGAATATACAAAATAGCAAAAATAGTTACTAAATATATTTTAGAGCCTAATTTCATTATTTTCTACCTCCTATACTTGTCTTATCTTTTGTATTTGTTAATATCATAATAATCCCCATTACAACTATTAAAAATACTGCGATCGTTGAACCAAGTCCCCAGTTTTGAGTTACTAAAAAATGTTCTTCAATCGCCGTTCCAAGATTAATAATTTTATTACCGGCTATTAAACGTGTAATCATAAATAATGATAATGCCGGTATAAATGTTACTTGAATACCGGTTTTTACACCATTAATACTTAATGGAAAGATAACTTTCCTAAATGTTGTTTTAAAATCTGCTCCAAGATCATATGATGCCTCAATTAAATTTTTATTAATACCGACTACTGAATTATATATCGGTAATAACATAAACGGTAAATAAATATAGCTTGATACAAAAACAAAACTAAATGAGTTAAACAACAAACTCTGCGTACCAACCCCAAGATATTCTAAAAAACTGTTAACAGTCCCATATTCACCGAATAAACCTAAAAAAGCATACGTCTTTAGTAAAATATTAATCCATGTCGGCATTATGATAAATAGTAAAAGCAATTCACTATATTTACTTTTACTAATAATAAATGCGAGTGGGTAACTTATAATAAGACATATAATTGTGATTAAAAATGCGTACCAAAAACTATATAACGTCATTAAAACATAAGTGCTGCTAAAGAATATACTATAGTTACTAAATGTAAAATTACCGCTTATATCATGAAATGAATAATATACAATAAGTAAGATAGGAAAAACAACAAATAATAGTAGCCACATTATATAAGGAATCATAAAAAATGAACGTGTTTTTTTATTGAACATTTTTATTCCTCCTCTTCTTCATACGACTCAAGTCGTGCATCAAACTCTTCTTCAGTTTCTCCGGGTACCATAATGTGTATTGCTTCCGGTTCAAAATTTAAACTTACGGCACTCCCCGGTTTTGCAGCTTTTGTCGAATGAACAATCCATTCGTTATATTGATCATCTAAACAGCAAATTTCATAATGTACGCCACGGAATAATTGTGTATCAACAAGTACTTTGATTTTTCCTTTATCCTCCGCTGTAATTTCTAAATCTTCCGGTCGGATTACAACTTCAACGCGTTTATTTTTGTCAAGACCGGCATCAACACATTCGTATTCTTTCCCGTAAATTTCTACCAAATAATCATCTAACATAACAGCATTAACGATATTAGACTCTCCAATAAAATCAGCTACAAAACGATTAACGGGTTCATCATAAATATCTAACGGTGTCCCGCTTTGTTCTATTTTCCCATGATTCATTACAAAAATATAATCACTCATCGCTAATGCCTCTTCCTGATCATGAGTCACATAAATAAACGTAATTCCTGTTTGTTGTTGAAGTTCACGCAATTCATACTGCATCTCTTGTCGCAACTTTAAATCAAGTGCTGATAGGGATTCATCAAGCAATATAATTTCAGGCTCATTAACAATAGCACGTGCAATAGCAACACGTTGTTTTTGTCCGCCACTCATTTCATTAATATCACGCTTTTCAAAACCTGATAAATTTACTTGTTTAAGTGCTTTTTTTACTTTTTTCTTTATAATCTCTTTATTTATCTTTTTTATTTTCAAACCAAAAGCTACGTTTTCATATACATTCATATGAGGAAACAGTGCATAATCTTGAAATACAGTATTTACATGACGCTTATTAGCAGGCAAATCGTTAACCACTTTATTATCCAGTAAAACATCTCCTGTTGTCGGACTAAGAAATCCTCCGATTAATTTCAAAATGGTACTCTTCCCACAACCACTTGGGCCTAACAAAGTATAAAATTTACCCTTTTCTATTTCTAAATCAATATTTTTTAGTACTTTCATATCCCCAAAAGCCATTGATACATTTTTAAATTCCACAATATTCGTCATTTTTCTCTCCTTTTATAAATATGAATTTGTCGCTACTATAAGAATTTCACATTTTTCATCAAACGGATTTGATAATCGATGTTCTGATGTAGCCAAAAAATAAAATGATTCATTCGCTTTAGCTATAAATTCATCATCACCAAGCATTAATTTACATTTTCCTCTCAAAACATAACACAACGTTTCTGATTCTGACGGATCGAAAGTTTTATAACTGCTATCACTCTCTAAAGTCAGTATTAAAGATTCCATTTCTTTTTCATTAGATTCCGGCACTAACCATTTAAGCTCGTACCCCTCATCAGTTTCTGCATAACTAGTTTGGTCATCTAATGAGTAATATACTTTTTGACTTGCACTTTCTTTATCGAAAAAATCTTTCGGTGCACATCCTAATACTTTTAATATGTTAAAAAAAGTTTCCATAGATGGCGATGCTAAATCTCTTTCTACCTGAGAAATATAACCTTTTGTAAGATCAGTTCGTTCCCCAAGTTCTTCTTGTGTTAGATTTTTTTGAATTCTGAGTCTTTTTAATCTTTCACCAATTGAATACATATTAAATCCTTCCATAAATTTTACTATTATAAAACTCATATTTATAAAAGTTTTATAATAGTAAACTTATTGTTATTAAAGTTTTTTATTATTAAACATCAAGTTTAATAATATTGTTAACACAAAATATATAATACGATATTTTCAAAAGAAAATCAAGTAGTTTATAAAAAATCACACAAAAAAACTCAAGCAATTTTTGTCGCTTAAGTTTTCATTTTTAAATTCTTTTTGTTTCAAATTTATCCGATATTAATACACCCCAGATTAATAATCCTAATAATACTGCCCAAAATATTATAGTCCATAATGTTGAATGAGGAAAATGTTCAGGAATCAATGCTAATGCCGGATGAGCCGCTGCTATAACAAATAGTTTTATACCTACCCACGCAACAATAAGAAATGCTGCAATTTCTAAACCCGGTTTTTTTTCAAGTACCCTTATAAAAATATTAGCTGCATATCTCATAATAATAACACCAATAAAACCACCTATTACCATTACCAGAAACTGCCCTAAATTAATTCCACCTATTGCCGTCTCGGAAATATGAGGTAATGTTATCGCTATGGCAACTGCTGCTAAAATCGAGTCAATAGCAAATGCGATATCCGTTAACTCAACCTTTAGTACCGTTAGCCAAAATCCACTTTGTTTTTTAGGTTTTTTTTCTTCATGGTGGTGTTCTTCCGGACGTTTTCTTTTATCAAAAAATTCCTTTATATGACTAATAGCCATGTAAATTAGATACACACCACCTATTACCTGAATTTCCCAATACTGTGCTAAAATGGTAATTAAAAAAATGGCAATTATCCTAAAAAACAACGCTCCAGCTAATCCGTACATTAAAGCATGTTTTTGTTCTTTTAGCGGTAGATGCCTTACCATTATCGCAAGAACAATGGCATTATCAGCTGATAACAAACCTTCCAATATAATCAAACTAAATAATACAATTGCATATTGAACTAAAACCTGCGAATCCATTAAAACTCTCCTTTAATCTATTACTTTTTTAAAAATTTTTATTATAAATATTACTATTACTAATCCTATTATATTTAACCCTAATGGTAAGAAAGTATTTATTTCAAAAGTCACATTATAGTCTAAGCTATTAAATGCCTTATCAAAAACATTAAAAATACTGTTATTTAAAAGATTACTATAAGTTTCAGACAATCTTTCACTTAGAACTTTTACAAGAACCCCTGAACCTATAAAGTATAATAATGATAATGAAATTGCCAAATTTGTATTATTAAACAACGAAAGTGCCAATAAAAATATCAAATTAGCAAATAATAACAACATAAATAGTTGAACAATATATGCTAATAAATGCCCATTTGTCAATAAATCTTGTACTATTTTTACCAGAATATCCCTTTTCTTTAAGAAAAGAACAGAAAAAACTCCTAATAAAACGACAACGTTATAAAGAAAAAAATATACTAAATTAGCAAACACTGCGAAAAAATCTCTAACGGATTTTACTTTTCTAACTTCTAATAAAGTTACAACTTTTGTTTTATAATCCTCACGATATGAATAAATATAGTTTATTCCCATTATAAAAATAACAAGCACCAAGATAATTTTAATAATCACATTGAAGATTGTTTCAATCTCAGATATTTCAAAAAACTGGGAGATACTATTTAATCTATAACTTAAAAAAGAACCAATAAGTAAGGTGATTATCCCGAAAAGATAATTAAATTTTCGTTTAAATATTTTTGCAAATTCTATTTGTAACATTTTTAATCACCTTCTTCATATAATTTTATTTTTTCTCCAAGATTTCTAATCTGATATACTTCAATATTATTTTTCAATAATTCATAAACTATATCTTCCAGCACTTCTTCCCTTACAACAATTTCTTCATCATTGTAAATTGTATATTGATAATCTTGCAGAATAATTTCTAAATCATCTTGATGAGAAACTGTGACAGCTGCCAATTTTTTTATTATTAACAAATCTTTCAGTAAACCATAATATGATTTTTCACAATTAGAAATTACGATGACAGTATTTGCCAATTCTGTTAATTTATTTAACATTATGTCTAAAATAACTACTGTTGTTTTTCTACTTTTTTCAGTTAACAACAAATTTTTTATAACAATTTTATCCTCTTTTGTTAGAGAATTATCTATATCTTCTATTACTAATAATTTTTGTTTAATAAGCAGCGAAAATAAAATATGAAATTTTATTTTTTCTTTTTTTTCTAAATTTTTATATTTCTTATTTTCATCTATACTTAACAACTGTAATTTTTCTTTTAATTTTTCAGCATTATATCCTATTTTGAAAATAGTCAACATCTGTTTCAGATTTTTTAGCACAGTTATATTTCCATAAAAACCATAATCATCAATAAATATTATTTTTTCTTTTTCTATTTTTTTGCTATCAAAAAGAATATTTCCTTTATATTTTGTTCTATTTTGAAAAGATTCTTTAATAATATTTAAACCTTCCGAGCTATCACTTATAATTGATAAAATTTCTCCTTTATCAATTTTAAAATCCAACTCTAAAGAAGTATTTTTGTTTATTTTTTTTATATAATTATTAAATTCTAACACTACTTTTTTCCCCTGAAGTTAGTCTAAATTATTTCCTATCTATCTTATTATAATACCATTGCTTGCACTCATTGTCAAAACTCATGATATATCAATAATAAAATTTTTTATTTTATATTATCTTCCTAAGATTACGTAAAATTTTTGTTCCATATTATTGTGATATTTCATTTTATCTTACTAAGATACTCAAAATTCACTTTCTGTGTAACTATACAATTATTACTTTAAAGTTAGTTAATGAAAAAGCTCTTTATCAAATATAGGAATGAAATTTTTTCCATACTTCATATTTGATAAAGAGCCAAAAAAAGAATTACTTCAAAATAAAATAAATTCCCCAAATATCATGATTGAAAATCAATTTTGCAGGGCATCCATAGTTCATTAGATTTTAAAAAAACTCTTTAAAGCGAACTGCCAAATCAACAAACCACCACATCTAACTACTAATAAGTAAATTTTATTAGAATTTTTAACTTTTAAGCCAACATCTTATTTTGAAATAACCTTTTTATTTATTATTTTACTTTATCTAAATCCACATTCATTATTTTAGCTGTGTCTTCTACTTTTTTATATGAATCCTTATCAACTTCTTGAAAACCTGTAATATTAAACATTTTTTTAAATAATTCACTCATTTTAGGATCTTTTTCTATATCCTGCAATGCTTGTTTCAATTTTTGTTGTAATTCATTATCCATTTTACTAGAAGCCGTGACCATAATTCCCGGTATCAAATCACTTGATTTCAGTTTTTCTATATCAGTTAACGCATTAGGGAAATCTTTCGCATATTTCTCAGGTACTCCATCAAAAGTTCCAATAACATCAACATCTTTATTTAATAAAAGTTGTAAACTTTTATCGTGTCCTCCACTAAATTGATAAGTAATATCTTTACTAAGATCCAACCCGGCTTCTACCAACATTGCACCCGGGTAGATATAACCCGATGACGAAGACGGGTCTACAAAAGCTACCTTTTTCCCTTTAACATCTTGCAATGATTTAATTCCAGAATCTTTTCTTACATATAAATCTGCATAATATCCCGGTTTTCCTGTTGCACCTTTTGATGTTAATAATGGTACAGCATTACTTTGTTTTTGTGCCAACAATGCAGAAAATGGCGGGATAATACCAAAATCAACACTTCCACTTCCGATTCCCTCTACAACACCGATATAGCTGCTGGCAGTAAAGGCCTCTACTTTTACTCCAAGTTTTTCACTCAGATAATCTGCTATAGGTTGTACATCTTCAATTAATTTTTCACTATTTTTAAGCGGAACAAACCCCATCTTAATAACTTTATTTTCCTGTTTCTTGTTTTCCTGTTTTGCTGAACAACCAACAATACTAAAAATAAATATTACACTAAAAATAGTTAACAATAATCGTTTCATAACTATTACTCCTTAAAATTATTTGATATATTATATCAGTCAAAAATTATTCTATCACATTTCTATAAAGATAGCTAGAAAAAAGTTAAACGTATTCATAATTTTGAAAAAAATAAAAAACATCTAAAAAGATGTTAATACTTGGAGGCGGCTACCGGATTTGAACCGGTGATCAGGGTTTTGCAGACCCATGCCTTACCACTTGGCTAAGCCGCCTTATTCAGTTATCAAATTTTAATGGGGCGGCTGAAGGGAATCGAACCCTCGAATGTCGGAACCACAATCCGATGCGTTAACCACTTCGCCACAGCCGCCGTAATCAGAACAATTTATATTATACAATTTTTATTATTTAATGTCAAGACATTTTTTTACTTCCGTTACTATCTACACCATAATTGATATAATAAGAAGCTATTTATGTAAAATTTTCTCTTACTTTTTTCTTATTTATCACTTACTAAATTTAATAATTTTTCCTATACTTTTATAATATTCCCATTATCAACTATAGATTGTTTTTTTCAATTCATCAGATAGATAAATTTTATTTTTATATGAAAAGTTATAAAATAAAGTGTAACAATGGTCACACTTAATATATTAATTACTTTATTAAAAATTTTTAAATAGATTTTCTATTTGTTTTTTCTCAAGATTTTTTCCAATAACGACAACTTTGCTATCGGAATTTTCTTCACAACCCGTTATAATATAATTTTCTCCTACTACATCAAATTTAAAACCATTTTCTCCTATTGAAAAATATCCTTTTACTCTCTCTATTTCTCCAAATTTACCACTTATCAACAGCAATAATATCAAAGATAATGTATTTAAAGAATTAATATTTATCTTATCTAAACTTAGTTGCTCTAGTTTTTCAGCACCATTTACATGTTGTACTGTTTTAAAAACAAGCTCTAATTTATTATCTTTTTCTTTTGCTAAAGTTTTTATATTCAAAATTTCAAACCAAAAATCTTTTTCCCATTTACTATAATGTTTCAAATTATATTTTATATTATCTCTGATTTTCAATTCATTTTTTATTGTTAAAAAATCTTCCTCACTTAAGTTTTCTGATTTACTCAAAACACAAACACTGGAATATTTTAATTGATCATCTAAATAAGTTTTATATTTTTTAAATGTATTTTTGTAATTTTGTGCATCAATAATAACTATAGGTGCTCCAAGTTCAATTCTCTCGTAACTTATTTTTTTGAAATTTCTTATGAGGTTGCTAATCATTGCCACTCCACTAGGTTCAATTATTAAATAATCAGGATTTAATGTATTAGCTATTGTTAAAACAGAATGAGTAAAATCTAAATTTAAAGAACAACAAATACACCCTTCAGTTAATTCCCAAACTTTCATATTCTCATCAACTTCCAGTTCATTTCTCAATTCTTTAGCATCAAGATTTAATTCACCAAATTCATTTTCTAATATGACAAATTTTTGTTTAGTTTGTTTTACTAATTCTTTTATAAAACTTGTTTTCCCGGCACCTAAGAAACCGGAAACTAAAATAATCTTCATATTCTCACCACCACTTTTATAAAAAAAGAGCGACTTAAAATCATGATTTCGTTAAAAATCAATTTTGCCAAGTCGCCCATACAGTTCATTAATAGTTCATTGATTTAATAAAATCTTTTTTAAGCATATTCCCAAATCAATGAACCACTACGGCTAACTACTAATAAGTAAATTCTATTAGAATTTTTAGCTTTTGGGTCAGCCCCTTATTATTGTCAACTATTCTTTTTCTAATATTACAACCGGTTTTATCAAATCTTTCGGTTTTTCTTTCATCAGCAATAATGCATCTTCTACTTTATCAAAACCATAAAACTTATGAGTCAGTAGATGAGTTACATCAAGTTTTCCACATTGAATTAAACGTGCTAATTTTTCTAAACGCAATCTACCTCCCGGCATCAAACCGCCTAATATTTGTTTATGTCCCATACCAACGCCCCATTCTACACGAGGTATATTAATATATGTTCCTTTTCCTAGGTAGTTTACATTTCCTATTTTACCACCCGGTTTTAAGCATTTAACTACCGGTTCCATAGTTTCAACACCACCACCGGCTATAATAGCTTTATCAACACCTTGTCCGTTAGTTAATGCTAGAACTTGTTCATCAATACTTCCATCTTTATATCCTATAAAATCTGTTGCACCATATTTTTTAGCAACTTCACGACAAATTGGTCTTGTTCCTACAGCAATAATTCTTGATGCCCCTCTTAAATTTGCTCCGGCAACTGCCATTAACCCTACAGGACCTATACCTACCACAAGAACGGTATCTCCAAATTGTACATCTGCTAATTCTACACCATGGAAACCTGTTGGAACCATATCAGAAAGCATACATGCTTCTTCTATAGTTACTCCTTCAGGAATAAGTGCTAAATTACCATCTGCATCATTAACATGGAAATAATCCCCAAACATACCATCTTTGAAGTTAGAGAATTTCCATCCTGCCAACATTCCACCAGAGTGCATTGCAAAACCGGCTTGAGCCTCTAAAGAATTCCAATCCGGCGTAATAGCCGCCACCATAACTCTATCTCCCGGTTTAAAATCTTTTACCATTTCTCCAACTTCTTCAACAACACCGCAACCTTCATGTCCTAAGATCATATCTTCTCTTTCACCGATTGCACCTTCCCATACTGTATGAACATCAGAAGTACATGGAGATAATGCTAAAGGACGAATAATTGCATCCGTTGGTCCACATTTAGGACGTTCTTTTTCTATCCATCCGATTTCTCCTATTTTTTTCATTGCAAATCCTTTCATAATGTTTCTCCTCCTTGTTTTTGTTTGTTACTATATTATCTCATTATTATTATTAAATTTCAACATTAATGCCTGACATAAAAAATACGCAAAAAATATAAACCGATTTCTTTGTTTTACTAGCTGTAATCATAAAAAAATACTGAAATATATATAAATAAATATTATTGTATATTATCTATATTATTTTGACTATATTATTGACAACATAATACTATGTATCATATAATATTCTATGAAAGGAGATATTCCAATGAATACACAATTAAAACGGGGTATACTTGATATTTGTGTTCTTGCATCACTACGAAATTTTGAATCTTATGGGTACAAAATAGTAAAAGATGTTTCTCTAATAATTCCAATAACAGAATCTACTCTTTATCCTATATTAAAAAGATTGGAAAATAATAATTCCGTGTTATCCTACAGCGTGGAGCATAATGGTAGATTAAGAAAATATTATAAGATAACCGATATAGGATTAAAAAAAATTGATGATTTTCTTACTAGCTGGCAAGCAATACAAAAGGCTTATGAATTTATTTTAGGAGAAGAAAGTTATGAACAAAGAAACTTTTAATTATTTACTTAGAAAAAAATTAAAAAAGTATTTATCAAAATTGGATATTGAAAAAAGTATTAACTACTTCAATGAAATGATTGATGATGCTGTTGAAGATGGGTTTAGCGAGGAAGAAGCAATAAGTAATTTTGGAACTATTGATGATATTATAAACCAGACAATAGTTGAACATAAAATTGTTCCCAAAAATAAAACTTGGAGATTTTTACCTAATAAATCTTTTTCAGCATTGGAAATTATTTTATTAATTATTTGCTTTCCAATTTGGTTTTCGCTATTAATGATAGCTTTTGGTTTATTTTTCTGTTTAATCATGATGATATTAGGTTTTATAGTTGGTATTATTGGATTTTTTATCTGGGGAATTCTTATAATTATATCTATACCATTTTACTTTTCTGAAGAAAATATTTACTCAGCCTTATTTACTGCCGGTATCGGTTTTATAACTATAGGTTTTTCTCTTTTTATAATTTACGGTTTAATAAAACTGAGAAAATTATTTAAGAATAATGGCTGGACTTTTAAATATATATTTGAGAAAGTTTTCAAAAAGGAGATTGATTAATTATGAGAAAATTACTAAAAATAGCGATTATATTTTCCAGTCTTGGAATAATACTAATATTATTAGCTTTTATTTTAAATGGAAATAAATTACCACTTGCGGGCGAAACAAAACCGCCTAAATATCATGCCATCGAATCAAAAAATCTTAAAAATTTAAAATTTCATGTTACTAAATCAGATATTGATATCGAACCTTCTAATAGTGATAAAATAGAAGTTGAATATCGTGAGGGAAAAAATTTTTACTTTAGTATAGAAGAAAATGCTGATATTCTATTAATTAAAGATACCTATAAAGAAAAATGGTTTAATTTTTCATTTGATTTTGGCTTTAATTTTAATAATCATTACATAAAATTAAAAATACCAAAAGAACTGCTTGTCAATCTTTCTATAAAAAATATCAACGGTAATATTTCACTTAAAGATCTACATTTTAAGGATATTCAGATAAACGATATTAGTGGAGATATTAATTTATCAAAGTTAAATACAAACAATATTAACTTAAATAGTAAAAGCGGTAATATCCGGCTAAATAATATAAAAGCAGAAAATAATAAATTAGATATTTATAACCTTAGCGGCAATGTATTGCTAAAAGATATCATAAATTCCGGTTCTACCAATATTACAACTACCAGTGGTAATATAATATTTGACAACATTGTTTCCAAAAATATTGATTCTAAAACAACTAGCGGCAATATTGAATTTTCGAATAGTAACAATATTATAGACAATTTTATTTCTGAATCAACCAGCGGTAATATTATTATAAATGAAATTAAAATTAATAAAAAACTTTCTTTAAAAAATATATCCGGTAATATTAAAACTAAAATTAGTGATAAAGAAGAAAATTTTAATAAAAATATAAATAACAAAAACAATACCGATTCTAATTCTTCTTTAAAAAATCTTAATATAACTAATACCAGTGGTAATATAGATATAGATTTTATAGGATATTAACTGTACCTATCTCTGTGAAGTAAACTTTTCTAATTTGAAAAAATTTGCTCAGTATTTTTATACACCATATTTAACACAGAATCAAAAAAGAGAGTGATTCAAATATATAAGAAAACCAGATAAAGTTTTTAACTTAAATCCGGCTCTTAATAATTAATATATTTTATAAATTATACACGTCATATAAATTAATCTATAAAATTTCAATTAAATATCATAATGTTTTTTAATAAATTACTTGTACTTTTTCTCCTAATAGTTTTAAAAGTTCTGCACTCGGCTCTTTATCTGTTATTAAATAATCAAACTCTGTTATATCTCCCAAAATAAAATTAGCACTTTTTTCAAATTTCGATATTTCTGCCAAAAGTACCTTTATTTTGGCATTTTTTAATACCAATTTTTTTATTGCAACATCTTCATAATCGTCAAGGGTTATAACGCCATTTTTAACCCCGGCTGCCCCAATAAATACAATATCAAAACTAATATTTTTTAAAATTTCCGTACTTTCCGGTGAATAGTAAAATCTATTTTTATTGAAAAATTTTCCGCCGATAAGATTAAAATTAATATTATCATTACCAGCTAAAACCATCGCTACATCTAATGAATGTGAATAAACAATAATTTTTTCTTTTATCAATTGTGCTAACTTCTCTATTATTGTAGAAGCACCTAAAAAATATACACCTTCTTCTTTTATCATTTTTTTTGCTTTATACGCTATTTCTTTTTTTCCCGGCGTTAACATTTTCAATCTTTCATTATATGAGCTTACATGAGCACTCTCTTTTTGTTTTATAAGACCACCATGTGTCCTTTGCACATCATCACGCTCTCCTAAAATCAAAAAATCACGACGAATTGTATCTCTCGATACCCCTAAATATTCAACCGCTTCTTTAGCTGATACTACACCTTTTTTGCTTAGTAATTCCATTATTTTTTCCAAACGTTGTGCTTGATACATTTTCTGCTCCTTACAAATATTTTACATATTTTTTTATAGCATACACGACCCCATCTTTATCATTAGATTTTGTAACAAAATTTGCATATTTTTTTATATCTGCTAGTGCATTATCCATCACTACCCTATACTCAGTACATTCGAACATTGGAATATCATTGTGCCCATCACCAAAGGCAACACAATCTTTTTTTGTTATATTTTTTAAATATTGAATAAATTTTATTCCCGTAGATTTCATTGCCAGCGAATGGGTTATTTCCAAATGATTTTTGCCTGAACGTAAAACACTAATATTTTTGTCGCTATATTTTGCTAAAAAATTATTTATTTTTTCCATTTCATTATCATCAAAAGTTATTAACATTAACTTAAATACTTCGTGATAATTATTGAAATACTCTTTAAAGTTTACTATATTAAAATCCTTTTTGGTAATATTTTGTTTGTAAAGTATTCCATCATCGATTATGTCGGTATTCCAATTTTCTTCATCATAAACACTAATACTTAATTTTGGAAACTGCTCTCTTAATACAAGTGCTAATTCTCTTGCAACGCTAAATTGTAAATATTTTTTATATAAAATATTTTTTTTGCCATTATTCACTTCATAAATCAATCCACCATTAAATGCCACATGAATTGAATTCAAATCCAATTTATTTATTGTATCTTCCATTTCCATAGGTGCCCTTGCCGATACTAACGTAAGTGGTATTTGCATTTTTTTAACAATTTTACCGTACTATTACTTATGATTCCTTCACTATTTAATAAAGTTCCATCCATATCTAAAAACAAATGTTTTATCATTATTTTATCTCCTTGATTAATTATTTACACTTATATATTATCATTAATTTTAAGTTTTTGCAAGTTTTTTTAAGTTATTTTTTATATTTAAAGTATAAATACCTATATTTCATTTAAAATACATTTCATAAACTTAAAAAAACTTATTTATATTATTTTTTCAGTTTATAATAAATTGTATTTAATATAAAATTTTTACTAAATAAAAATTGTACTATTGACCTAAAGGTTATTTCAGTATATATTTAACTTATATAAATATAAAATTCAGTTAGGAGTTTTAATATGATTATTTTAACAAAAGAAGACATTAAAAAATGTATAACAATGAAAGAGGCAATTGAAATTAGTAAAGAAGCACTTAAAAATTATTCAAATAAAAATGCAATCGTCCCGTTACGAACAAATTTAAACATTGATAAATATAACGGACAAGCACTTTTTATGCCTGCCTGTATTAGTGGTGAAAACGATTCTCTCGGTATAAAAATCGTATCTGTTTATCCTGATAACGTAAAAAATAATCTTCCTTCCGTTCCTGCAACAATGCTTGTTTTTAATTCAAAAACCGGTATTATCTCCGGTCTTTTAGACGGCACTTACTTAACACAGCTACGTACGGCTGCATTACAAGGAGCCGCTACAGACTTACTTGCTAAAAAAAATAGTAGAATTGCTGTATTAATCGGAACAGGCGGACAAGCATATGAACAAGCACATGCTATGCTTACCATTAGAAAACTGGATGAACTTCGTGTTGTCGGTCGAAATTTTGAAAAAACTAAAAAATTTGTTGAATTAATTAATAATGACTTCAAACATTTTAATACCAAAATAATTGCATTAGAAAATTCAAATACTGCAATTATCGATGCTGATATTATAACTACAGTAACTACCTCTACTACACCTACTTTTAATTCGGACTTTATAAAACTTGGTACCCATATAAACGGTATCGGTTCTTACACCCCTGAAATGATTGAACTTCCTCCGAAAATAACAACTCGAGCTGATAAAATTTTCTTTGATACAAATAATGGAGTATTAAGTGAAGCCGGAGATATTTTACTGGCTTTAAAAGAAAAAATGATCAATAAGTCATCTTTTACCGGTGAGTTAGGAGAACTAATTTCAAAAAAAGTTAGCGGTAGAGAAAATAATGATGAAATCACACTCTTCAAATCTGTAGGTAGTGCCGTTTTAGATGTAGCTACCTCCGAAGCAATAATAAAAAAAGCAACAAAAATTGGTATAGGAAACTATATAAAAATATAGAAATTTGCTCAAAAAGATAGAATATGTATAGAAAAACTAGCTTCCTAAACCTATTTAGGGGGGCTAGTTTATTAAATTATTCTTTTCTCTGTTTTGCATTACACCTGTAATCTTTTTCCGTTTTTATATACTTCATCAATTGTTGCACCACCTAAACAAACATCTCCGTTATAAAAGACAACAGCTTGTCCCGGTGTTACCGCTCTTACAGGCTCTTTATATGTTACTTTAACCTTTCCTTCTTCTAATACTTCAACATCAACAGCGGTATCTTGCTGACGATAACGAAATTTTGCCGTACAGCTAAAGTTTTTCGGTAGTTCTTCTTTGGTTGTAAATGATAACCCGCTAGCAAACAGACTATCTGAATACAAATATTCATTATGAAAACCTTGGCAAACATATAGTATATTATTTTCCAAATCTTTTCCACAAGCAAACCATGCTTCTCCATCTGTATCTTTTGTTCCACCAATACCTAACCCATGACGTTGACCTATAGTATAATACATAAGCCCTGCATGTTCTCCACGGATATTACCATCAAGATCAATCATTTTTCCACTTTTTGCCGGGAGATATTGTGATAAAAATGTTCTAAAATTCTTCTCACCAATAAAACAAATTCCGGTTGAATCTTTTTTCTTCGCAGTAGCAAGTCCTGCTGTTTCGGCAATTTTTCTAACTTCTTTTTTTTCAAGCTCTCCTATAGGAAATAATATATTTTTTATTTGATCTTGTTTTAACTGCGATAAGAAATAAGTTTGATCTTTGTTACTATCAACACCACGAAGTAACAATCGTTCACCATTTTTATCTTGTAGACGGGCATAATGACCGGTTGCCACATAATCAGCACCTAAGTCTTCAGCATATTCTAAAAAAACCTTAAACTTAATTTCTTTATTACACATAATATCAGGATTAGGGGTACGTCCTTTTTTATATTCATCTAAAAAATACGTAAACACCTTATCCCAATATTCTTTTTCGAAATTTATTGAGTAGTACGGTATCTCTAATTGCTCACATACTTTTATTACATCTTTATAATCTTTTTCTGCGACACAAACACCATGATTATCTTTTTCTTCCCAGTTTTTCATAAAAACTCCGGTAACTTCGTAACCTTGTTGTTTCAGAAGGTATGCTGTAACTGATGAATCAACACCTCCACTCATACCAACAACTACTTTTTTTCCGTTCATCATTTATTCCTTTCTTTAATTTTTTGTTCAAGATATACTATTTTATTAATAACATTGTCTATCATTTTTTTATCAACATCAAAGCCCACACTTATTCTGACAGAATGAGCCGCACGCTCTATATTATACATCTGTGTAATTATTTTGCTACCTTTAATATTACCGGAACTACACGCCGAACCGCCGGAAATATATACTTCATTAGCATCAAGATAAGTAATCAAACGCTGCGATTCAATATTTTTAAAGTAAATATTTAATATATTTGGTAATGAATATTCTATTGCCCCGTTCACTTCAAACTCTACATTATTTTTTTCTAATTTTTCAATAAAATAATTTTTTAAATCTCTTAAATATGGAACGGTCTTTAAAGTTTCATCAATACTGTCGGCTAATGTTAATGCCCCCAAAACATCACTGGTTCCTGAGCGTAAACCGTTTTCCTGACCGCCGCCTAAAATAAAAGGCTCAACTATACCGTTTTTAGCATATAAAAAACCGAAATTATTTAATGCACCTATTTTATGTGCAGATACCGAAGCAAAATCTACCCCTAAATCTTTTACATCAATTTCAATTTTAGCAAATGCTTGAACAATATCACTATGTAATAAAATATTTTTACCCGATATTAATTTTGAAATTTCTTTAATCGGATTTAAAACACCCGTTTCATTATTTGCAAACATAATAGAAATAAGTACCGTATTATCCGTTATTTTATCTTCCAGTTCTTCTAAACTAACCATACCATTTTTTCCGACTGCCAACTCAATTACTGTAAAACCGAAATGTTCTAAATGTCTGGCACTAGCTTTTACCGATGGATGCTCTATTTCAGAAATAATAATCTCCCCACTTTTAAAACGGTTAAAAACATGATTAAATACAGTATTATTACTTTCTGTCCCTCCGGAAGTAAAAATAATTTCCTCGGGTTGTGCGTTGATTGAATATGCTATTTTTTGCTGTGCTTCTTTCTTTAATTTTGCATTTTTTTTCCCTAAGGTATGACTACTGCTGGGATTAGCATAAATTTCCTTTAATAATTTTAAATTTTTCTCTATTATATCAAAATGTTTTTTTGATGTAGCTGCATAGTCTAAATATATATTCTCCATAACATCCGCCTCCTAATATCTATTCAATCCATTGTATCATAAATAAAGGTCAAATAAAATCAAAATCACTTTTAGTTTATTTCTCTATTTTTTAGAAATAAAGTTTCAAAAAAATAATCATCACAATGGCTTTTAATAAAATATAACTAAATTTATTTTCTACTTTCTTATCTCTTCCAAATCTAATGTTGATCTTGCATTTAATGACAACGGATCTGCAAATAGTTTATGTTTGTAATAGTAATATCCTACCGCTCCTATCATCGCTGCGTTATCACTGCAATAACTCATTTTTGGTATTAATACTTCTATTCCTAATTCTTTCTCTAAGTTTAAAACTTGCAAGCGTAATTCACTATTGCCGGCGACACCTCCTGCAAGTATTAACTGTTTTACGTCAAAATTTTCTATCGCTTTTCTTGTTTTTGTAATAAGGACGTCGACTACCGCCGTTTGAAAACTACATGCCAAGTCTGCAAAAACTATCTTATCTCCACGTTGTTTGGCATTATGAACAAAGTTTATTACAGCAGATTTCATTCCCGAAAAACTAAAATGGTAATCGTCACTATCAATCATTGCCCGTGGAAATTTATATTTATCTTCACCAAATTTCGCCAACTTATCTACTTTTGTCCCTCCCGGATATTCTAAATTTAATTGACGAGCAACCTTATCATACGCTTCACCAACTGCATCATCATGAGTGGAGCCGATAATTTCAAAATCAAGTTCATCTTTTAAATAAACAAGTTCTGTATGCCCACCACTAACAACAAGTGCTAATGACGGATAAACAATATTATTATCAATATCACTCGCATAAATATGCCCGGCAATATGATGTGCTCCAATTAACGGTTTATCAAGAGTATAACTCAATGTTTTAGCAACATTAACGCCGACTAAAAGCGAACCTATTAATCCCGGACCTTGTGTTACACATATTGCATCTATTTCATCTAAAATTACTTCCGCTTCATCTAATGCTTCCTCAACTATTTGAATTACAACCTCTATATGCTGACGACTGGCAATTTCAGGGACAACACCCCCAAACTGTTTATGTGTATCTATTTGAGAACTTACAATATTGGATAAAACTTCTTTACCATTTCTTACAACAGCAACACTTGTTTCATCACAACTGGTTTCTATCGCTAATATATTAATATCTTTCATTGCTAAAATCCCTTACCATTACATAAGCATTTTCACCGTTATTTTTATAGTAATTTTTTCTCATATCAATCGTCTGAAAACCTGCTTTCTCATAAACAGTAATGGCAGGCATATTACTAACTCTTACCTCTACTAGGGCTTTCTTAACACCTTTTAATTTCATAAATTGCATTACGTATGTAAAAAAGATTTGCCCTAATTTTTTATTTCTATGTGGTTTATCAATAACAATTTTATTGATTTGATACTCATCCGCAACCAACCATCCCCCACAAAAACCGATTATTTCGTCATCATTAAACAAACCGAAATACTCCGAATTTTCATGTTCCAACTCTGTTTTGAACATACTTTTTGTCCACGCATCATCAAAATTATCAATATCTATTTTTGATAATACATCTAAATTATTTATATCTACTTTATTTACTTTTATCATTTTTTAATTCCCTTTCTGCCTCTGTTCTTCTTAAATACTGCGGTGTCATATTAAAACAATCACTTTTTTCTAAATAATTATATATTTTTAATATATTTGCTGCTTTTATAGCATCAGTATTAATTGATATCAACGTGTTATCCAATAATTTATCTGATAATTTTTCTACATCTTTTCCCACGTATATAGTAGGTATATTTTGTGATAAAATAAAGTCATTTAATTCAACAAGTGTATAATAACTTTCTTCCAATACCTCTACTAAATCATTACCTTCTCGTTTATATGCAGCTCCAAAAACACTTCCACGTCTTGCATCAATAACAGGTACAATCAGCTTATCACTTTCATATTCAATCAATGCTTGTAACTTCAAACTGGAAATAACTTTAATAGGTATCTTTAGTGCATAAGAAAATGTCTTACAAACAGCAGCGACAACTCGTATCGCTGTGTAAGAGCCCGGGCCTTTACTTGATATTATTTCCTTTAAATCCTTTTTGGTTACACCTGCCATATTTAAACATCTGTCTATTTCTGTTAAAATAATTGATGATAAATTATTGGAGCATGATATATTTCTTTCTGCCAACACTTTATCATTTTTAAGACATGCTACCGAAAGAAAGCTATTTGATGCCTCCACTACTAAACTGACCATTCTTCTTTTATCCTTTCTACTATACGATTGTGATACTCATCGTCACTAAAAATAGTAATAACACGTTCATCTTCGTGCAATGTTATATTAAATACTAAACGCTCCATAGGAAGATATTCTTCAATAAACTCCCCCCATTCGATAATACAAATATTATCTTCGTAAAAAATTTCCTCAAACCCTAAGTCTTCACTACTATTTTCCAGTCGATACGCATCAATATGATATAAATTTCCTTTATTTGATTTATACTCTTTCATTATATTGAACGTTGGTGAGTTAACGACTTGTTTTACGCCTAAATTCTGTGCTAAATATTTCGTAAATGTAGTTTTTCCGGCAGCTAAATCCCCATTAAGCATAAGTAACAATTTATTATCTATGCTGTCAGCCACTATATGTGCTAAACGCTCCGTATCATGTAAATTTTTTATAGTTATTTCCAACATAATATGTCCTTTAATAAGTTTTTTACAAATTTTAATATACTATCTTTTTTCACTACCATTAAATCAAAAAATTCTTAACTTCTATATTTATGGTTAAAGGAGTAAAGTGCTAAAACATTTTACAGGGAAGATTTTATAAAATAATTTTTTACTCTTTATAAATTAAGATAAAATTAATCAGTTTATTATATCTAACACCATTACTCTGTGAAAAAAGAAATTCATTTTTCTAACATCTTCTATAATATCATATTTACCATTTTATTCCAATTATAACATTGATTTTATATATAAAAGTGATACAATAACATTGAGGGGGATAACTATGAACAAAAAAATTTTTATTATCTGTGTCGGAATATTCTCGACTATATTTTTAATATTATTCTTTATATTTAATACTCATTTTCAAGAAAAATATAATAAACAAATAATAAATGATGTAGAAGTAAAAGGAGATACTACTAAATATAAGGTTAACTTCGTTGAAAAAATTGACGGTGATACTATCGTCGTGCGATTTAATAAGAAAAATTTAAAAGTAAGATATCTACTTATAGATACACCTGAAACTGTAAAACGTGGTGTTGCTGTTCAACCATACGGACCTGAAGCCAGCGAATTAAATGAAAAATTACTAAAAAATGCACAAAATATAGAAATAGAATTTGATGTTTATCAAAAAGAAGATAAATACCATCGTGCATTATGTTACGTCTATGCAGATGGAAAATCAATTCAAGAAGAATTGCTATTATCAGGACTGGCAGAAATAAAATATGTAAAAGCACCGGATACACGATACTTAAACAAATTTAAAAAAGCACAAAATATTGCAAAAAGTAATAAACGAAATTTATGGAGTAACTAATAATTATCTGAAAACATAAAAATCGAGCTGATAATACTATCAGCCCGATTTTTCTAAGATACTTCTATTCTTCTTTTAACTTACTATTTCTATATGAGAAAGTAAAGTACACTATCATTCCAATTATTACCCAAACTATAAAGATAATCCATGTTTTTAATGTTACACTATATAATAATGCTACAAACAGAATTATTGATACTGCCGGTAAAATTGGCATACCCGGAACTCTAAAACCACGTTTTAAATCAGGATATTTTTTATAAAACACGATAGTTGTATAACTTACTAATGCAAACGCAATAATAGAGGCAACATTAGCTAAGTCAGCTAATTGTCCTAAAGGCAAGAAACCTGCTAATAATGCTGTTAATATTCCCAATCCCCAAGTTAAAGTACTTGGTACTTTATTTTTATTAACTTTTGTCAAAGATTTAGGTAGTAAACCATCACGTGCTATTGTATAAGTAATACGAATACCTGCATATATAAATGATAAAATACCTGCCATAAGTCCGATAACAGCTCCTAACGATACTATACCGGCTACTTTATGTTGACCTACAGTTTCGAGAACAAAGGCAAGTGCATCCCCAGTTCCTAATTCAGTATAAGGTACTACCCCGGTTAAAACTAAACATACCAAAATATAAAATGCTGTACATACTATCATAGTAATAATAATCGCTTTAGGTAAAGATTTTTCAGGATGGATAGCTTCTTCTGCCGAAGTAGAAATGGCATCAAATCCCAAATAAGCAAAAAACACTGTTGTTGCTGCTAACATTACCCCAGAAAAACCTGTTGGAGCAAAATTGTCTGTCCAATGAGTAGGTTCTACATAAAATGAACCAACAATAACAAATAATATTACGATACCCACTTTAGCAGCAACCATTAAATTATTTACCACTTTACTGCTAGATGTACCTTTAGATAGAATAAATATTATTAATAAAACAATAATTACCGCAGGAATATTTCCATATCCACCAGCTGATGGTAATGTGTAAAACTCTTTAGGCATGTTAACACCTAAACCTGCTAATAGACGTGAAAAGTAACTAGACCATCCGTTTGCTACCGTAGCAGATGTAAGAACATATCCTCCTATTAATACCCAACCTATTGCATATGCTACTATCTCTCCAACAGAAACATATAAATAAGTATAGGTACTTCCACTTGACGGTATTGTAGAAGCTAACTCTGCGTAACATAAAGCAGCTAAACAACATGCAAGCCCCGCTATTAAAAACGAGAATATTACCGCAGGTCCTGCTTCAGATGATGCTTTTCCGGTTAATACTAATATCCCGGATCCAATAATAGCACCTATACCGAACAAAACTAAATCCAATGTTTTCATAGTAGGGGTTAAAGTCTTACTTTTAGATTCGGCTAAAATAGAATCAATTGATTTTTTCCTAAATACACTCATCATTTCCTCCTTAAATTATATAACAAATATTATTTACATTTAAATAATATCGTTATATTATATCACAGTCATATATCATTTACTACAAATATTTGCTCCCACCCTATTTAAAAGAAGTGGAAAAAAGGTACAAGTATTCTTTTTTCCACTTCCTAAACTACTTACTATTTTATTGTAATATTTTTTACAATGCTTCTTCTACCGGAGTATATTCGTATCCTAAATCATCAGCTACTGCTTTGAAAGTAACTTTTCCATTTGCTACGTTTATACCAGGTACTAATTCTGGGAATTTAACTACTGCATCTTTAACACCTAATTTAGCAATTAGTTTAACATATTTAGCAGTTGCATTACATAATGCATAAGTTGCTGTTTCAGCTACTGCTCCCGGAATATTTGCTACTGAATAGTGTAGCACTCCTTCTTCTACAAAGATAGGGTTATCATGGCTTGTTGGACGTCCTTCAGTATATTCTGTTGTACCACCTTGGTCAATAGCTACGTCAACGATTACACCACCATCTGGCATATCTTTAATCATTTCTTTAGTTACAAGTTTAGGTGCTTTAGCTCCTGGGATTAATACTGTACTTACCACTAAATCAGCTGATTTAATAGCATTAGCAATGTTTAATTTGTTAGAGTAAACAGTTTCAACTTTTCCGCCAAAGATATGTGATAATTCTGTTAAACGATCTAAGTTAACATCTAACATAGTTACACGTGCACCAAGTCCAGATGCCGCTGTTGCTGCAGCTGTTCCAGCTACCCCTGCTCCAATTACTACTACATGTCCTGGTTGTACCCCTGGTACACCTTGTAATAATTTACCTTTTCCACCTTGTACTTTAGACAAGAATCTTGTTCCTTCTTGAACAGCCATTCTCCCTGCGATTTCACTCATTGGTCTTAACAATGGTAGTGAACGTCCCACTTTAACAGTTTCAAATGCAATACCGATTGTTCCGGTATCTACCATAGCTTTTGTAAGCTCCGGATCTGCTGCTAAGTGTAAATAAGTATAGATAATAAGTCCTTTTCTGAAATATTTGTATTCAGAAGGAATAGGTTCTTTTACTTTATAGATTAAGTCTGATTTATTCCATACATCTTCTGCTTTATCTAATAAAACAGCCCCCACTTTTTCATACTCTTCATCTGAAATACCTGAAGCTACCCCTGCTCCTTTCTCTACATACACAGTGTGTCCATCTAATACTAATTCATGAACAACTCCTGGAATTGCAGATACTCTACTTTCGTTATTTTTTATTTCTGTTGGTACTCCGATAATCATTTCCCTTACCTCCTAATTTTTTTTTCTGTATTTATATCTTATCACAAAAAAATACAAAATGAAAGCGTTTTTATATGAAAGTTTTTATGTAAATATTTTCCTTAAATACCGATGTGTTACAATAATTTGAATTTTTTATTATTTTCCTGTTGTGATAGGATTTATATTTTATTTTTCCAAATGAATTTTTTGCCTTTTTTTGATTATTTTCTTTAAGAAAAGAATACAGAAAAACAGATTTTATGTTTTCATAAAATAGATATTTTGATAATGTTTTATAATATTGATATAATGTTTTTTAATAATTATTTTATTCCTAATATACAAATTTTATAATGTTTGATTTTTATAAGTTACAATGTGAGATTTATTCTCATCATATTTTTTTGTCTTTAAAATTTATGTAAATATTAATTTATTGTTATCATAAAATTTATTATTTTTATACATTATGTGGAAAATATATTATTTACATTTTCATTTTTTCTATATTTTTATAACACAACTTATTCTTATGTTTTATAACTTGAAAACTTTACGATTTATAAAAAAATAAATGATTTATAAGTAAAAATGTTTTAACAAATTCTCACTTATAAATCACTATATCTTTTTATCATTATTTATTTAGTAAATTAAATAACGTTTTTACATGAACCCCTGTTGCTCCTTTTGGTAAATACTTTTCAGAATTTGATAAGTATGCTGTTCCTGCTATATCTAAATGAATCCACGGAACATCATTTGCTACAAAATTTTCTATAAACAGTCCTGCTGTTATCGTTCCTCCTAATCTACCACCGGTATTTTTTACATCAGCTACCGAAGATTTATTTAATTTTCTAAAACTGTCATCTACAGGTAGTTGCCATACTCGTTCTCCTGCTTTTAATGAAGCAATTTTTAATTCATTAAAGAAATTTTCGTTATTGGTAATCGCTCCGGTATAAAATTCTCCTAGAGCTATTAAACAAGCTCCGGTTAATGTTGCTAAATCTATTACTTTATTTACTTTTAGTTTTTCAGTTGCATAATATACAGAATCTGCCAAAGTTATTCTTCCCTCTGCATCTGTATTAAGAACCTCTATTGTTTTTCCCGATAATGTTTCAATAATATCGCCGGGTTTATATGCACTTTCGGAAATCATATTTTCGCAAGCCCCAACTATTCCAATTACATTTGTTTTTAATTTTCTTTTTGCAATAAGGTGCATTGTTCCTATTACGGTTCCTGCTCCTCCCATATCACAGTGCATAATATCCATACTATTAGCTGTCGGTTTTATCGAATAACCTCCACTATCGTAAGTTACACCTTTTCCTACCAATCCCGTTACTTCATCGCTATCAGCATTGTTTAAATACTTCATCACAATAAATCGAGGTTTTCTAGCAGAAGCACGACCTACAGCTAAAAGTCCTTTCAAACCTAGTTCTTCACATTGCTTTTCATCATATACTTCTACTGTTACTCCCAGTGGTTTTAATTTTTCAACAACTATATTTGCCAATGTTTCCGGATATAAATACTCCGCTCTTTCATTAACTAAATCTCTTGAGAAAAATATCGCCTCCATAATATCTTGTGCTTCTTTTATATCTTTTTCTAATGTATTTATTAATTCTTCCGTTGAAATATTTATCGTTAATATCGGTAATTCTTCCCTATCACTCTTATACTTATCAAAATTATAAATAGCATGCAAACTTCCTTCAACTGCAGCTTTTACTACAAAGCTACCTGTTAAATGATCTATTTTTGGTAATTGTATATTAACTTCATATTCTTTTACTTTTAATAAATTTTTTACCAATTTAAAAAATACTTCTCTTATTTCATCTTCAGTTATTTCTTTGAACTTTCCTAAACCTAATAAAATTTCTTTTTCTTCGTTATATGGCAAATTATTAAATATTTCATTTAATTTTCCTGAAAATAATTCTTTTTCTTTTGTATAATGTAATAACTCACTATTATATTCCTTATCCTCAAATATAGGTGTTACTTTTACCCCATTTTTATCGGTTGTATTAAATTTTATTTTTTCTATATTCATTTTTTATATTCCTTTCATTTATCTTATTTTTTCCAATATTTCTTTTGCAATTTCCTTTGCTTCCAATATTGTATTTTCGAGATTAGTGGCTTTTTTTGATGTTCCTATTATATATAGGTTCGGATATTTTTCTTTCATATAATCAACAAAACTGTTAATTTTCTTATTATACTTTCCATTACAATATCTATAATTATCTTCTATTTTATTAACATAATATCTTTCCGGTATTCCTACAAAACCATGAACCATTTGAATTTCTTTTTCTATTAATTCTTTTATCTGCTCATCTGTTTTTTCAAATAATTCATTAACTTTATTTTGCCGATTAACATAAGCCCTTACTATTTGTATTCCACTCATTTTTATATCTATCCACTCGTTACTGACATACTCCAACTTCGTTACGTAATTACCGGTATTTTTCGGAAAAATTATCTCTCCTATTTCTCTATTTATGTGTAAATCCTCTCTCTTATAAACAAAAGTTACTACTATGTTAGATACATACTTTATAGTGGAAAAAAATTGTTCTACCATTTTATCTCCATTAAACCACGGCAAAAAATTGTTATGATTTAAAGCTAATACTACATAATCATATTGATAAATTCTCCCATTGGAATGAACTAAATATTTATTATCTATTTTCTCTATTTTTTCTATTTTCCTATTAAATTCTAAAAATACTCTATCCGAAAAATTTGACTCTAATGTTTCTACAAAAGACTTTAAAGTGAATTTTAACCTATATTTATTTCCTATGCTAATATTATCAGTAACATTCTTGTTATACATATCTTCTAGTACTTCATTAATATCTTCTTTTTGAATAGTTAAAAATGAAAGCTCCGGCATTAAACTTACCATATTCTGATTAGAAACATCGCTTCCATAATGACTTGTTAATAAAGGCTCTATAAGATTATGATATATTTTAGAATTAATATTAGAAGTAAAAAATCGTTTTACCGTCATATTTTTTATATTTTCTTCTTCCATTGTTTTGTGCATATTATAAGCAATAGATAATTTTTCTTTAAAATCGAATAAATCTGAAAATAACAATTCTCTTTTTTCCAACGGATAACCATAAAGCATTTTCTCAGGAAGATATTTTACTCCCTCTTTTGTAAAGAAAACTTTTTTAGTGTTACTGCTCTCTATTAAATATCTATGAAGTCCAAGCTCAATCATTAAGTAAAATAATATACCTTGCCCATATATTGCATTATGCCAACCATTATCATAGATCTCTTGCCCATATTGAAATTTTCCAAATCTATTTTTGGCAAATTCTAAATCTTTCTCAATAATATCAATATTATATTTTTTTGAATTAATGTTTGAAAATTTATCAAGAAAGTATGCACAACTTACTCCGGATAAATCTCCCCCAATGATCGCTATATTCTTCATGATTTCTCCTAATTTATTTCACCTTTACTATAAAAATTCTTGCTACTAAATTTGCCAAAATTAAAGCTACTATATTTATTATTATATTATTCATGTTAATATTGGTTAATAATATTGATATTAATATCAGTAATAATGTAGTCAATAACATAACAACAGTTAACAAATGTCTAAAACTATTTACTTTAATCTCTTCTTTTACCGGAAGCACATGACTCCAAATACTATTATTTATTTTTTTATATAAGGGTACTAACTGGATTATTGTCAAATAGCTATATGATACGATTATTACCATTGATACATAACTATTTTTAAAACTGTAAATAAACATTACTGCAACCAACATTAGTCTTAATGCTAAAAATACCGTATTTTCTTGTCTTAAAAATACCCGATAATAATAGTATTTAAAACTATTTTCTACAGAAAAATTATCTTCTTTTAATTTTGGCAATAATATATCAAAATATTTTCGTCTGGCTACTTTTATATTATCCATCGGTACATCTACAAACATATTTACAAATTTTAAATAATTTTCCTTACGTTGTTTATCATAATCCGCTGCTCCGTACCAATTTATATTAGTATAAACCTTATTTGTTTTTATCATTACCATAACCATAATAATAAAAATTATTATTGCCATATAATCATAATAATTTTTATGTAATACCACTCTTAATAAAGATAATACCAAAATTAAATACTGAAGTACAGAACTAGTTATTTGCGGTTTGTTATAAACTGCTTCTCTCAACTTCATTCCATTGACAGCTATAATCACTAAAAATAAAATTGCTATGTTTATAATTTGTAATTTATTTTGAAATTCTCCTACTCTGTCAATAATAGGTTTAGTCGCAAAATAAAATATCACCGTCATTACCAAATGCCCTATTGTACCCATCGTTAAAGTATTTTTATATACTTCAACGTAGTATTTTTCGAGCGGAAGTAAGAAAACTGAGTCCGCTTCTTTTATAAATGTTTTAGCTTTCGTGAAAGTAATCAAATAGCTTAAAAGTAAAATTACTACGATTAATACTGCCTTCATCTCAAATTTAGTAGCAACAGCCAACCATTTTGAGTAATTTATCATTACAGCCCCAAGCACGATAATAAGAAACATAATCAGGTGCGAATTAAATATGTACTTACTATATAATGCCCTTTTCTCTCGCTCTTTTTTTCTCCGATCATTGAAAATAGTCGTAATATTAGTCATTATTGCCTCTTACGGTTAAAGCCAAGTATATTTCATCTAAAGACGCACCTGCCATTTTAAACTCCGCTCTTAACTTATCAAGATTCCCACTTGCCAATATTTTTCCCTCATGAATAATAACGAAGTTATCGCAATATTTTTCTGCTGTTGCCAATATATGAGTAGACATCAAAATACTGGCACCTGCATTTTTCCTTTTACACATTAAATTAATTAAATCATTAATCGCAATCGGATCAAGACCTAAAAACGGTTCATCTATAATATAAAGACTAGGTTCTACTAAAAAGGCACAAATAATCATTACCTTTTGCTTCATCCCTTTTGAAAAATGAACGGGGAAAAACTTTATTTTATCACTCAACTTAAATAATTCCAATAACTCATCAGCAACTTCCCAAGTATGCTTCATATCTAACCCATAAGCCATAGCGGTTAAGTTAATATGTTCTTCCAATGTGAGTTCATCGTACAATACCGGAGATTCCGGAATATAGGTAATGCTCTTTCTATAATTTTCATTATCATTTTCCATTGTAAGATTATTTACTTTTATCTCACCTTCCATAGCATTAAGAAGTCCTAATATATGTTTTATAGTTGTACTCTTACCTGCACCGTTTAAACCTATTAGTGCTGTTATACTCCCTTTAGGAATTTCTATATTAATATTTTCTATTACTTTCTTTCTATTATAACCTCCTGTCAAATTTTTTATCTCAAGTATATTTATCATTAATTACCCGTCCCCTTTCAACAATTCTTCTATAATATTATCTACTTGTTTATAAGTAAATTCTAATGAATTACTGTTATTCACTACGTAATCACCCAGTTTCGCTTTTTCTTTTGAACTTAATTGACTGCTTATTCTTCTTAAAGCATTTTGTTTAGTTAAATTATTTCTCTTCATTAATCGTTCCAACTGAGTTTTTTCATCACAATAAACAACTATTGTTTTATCTACTAAATCACTAAATTTTGCTTCAAAAAGTAATGCAACATCAACAAAAACTAATTTTTCTTTAAAATATTTTTTTTCAATTTTTCTTATCTCATTTTTTATTTTAGGATGTATTATTTCATTTAATTTCTCTAAGTTCTTGCTATTACCAAATACTAAGCTGCCGAGTTTTAAACGATTCACTCCATAAGTATCTAAAATTTGCTCACCAAAAATCTTAACAAGTTTTTCTACTACGTCCTTACTATTTAGCATTTCGTGCCCGATTTTATCTGCATCAATAACAATATATCCAAGTTTTTTTAAATAATTTGAAACTGCACTTTTACCACAGGCAATACTTCCTGTAACTCCTACGTTCAAACAAATCATCTCCATTTATAAGAATTCAAACAACTTAAATATAATTTTAACACATTAATTATTTAATATCTATAAAAAAGTGAGAGTAGGACAAAAATTATAATTGCTAACCAATTTACTTTTAAACCTACTCCCATAAAATTTACTAAACTTCTTTACATATACTTATAACATTTTTTGCAAACCAGCAAATTTCTCTATATTTATAATTATTTAAAATCTATTTTTCATCACCAAATGGATTAATATCCATTTCTTCTAATTTAACGTATTTTCTTTTTGTTACAAGTTTAAATCCAATATAAAGTAATAGACAAATAACCGGGCAAACCAAATTATATGACATTTGTAAAAAACCGCCGGTTAAATAATCCGCCACTAATTGTAATATTATTATTAAAATAAATACAGTTAGAGCAATATATGATCCTATCACACCTGTTTTTGCTGTATAAGGAAGAACATCTTCAGCCTTTTTCCCCTGCTTTATAATAGCTTTTCTTAGTCTTATTTGAGAAACAAGAGAAACAATCCAAATAAGCATAACAATAATTCCAACCATTGACAATAGCATATAATATCCACTTGGATTATAATGTTCAAACACAAAACAAAGTATCATAAATACAGCAGAAAAAGTTAGTGCTATTGATGGTGTTGAGTTTGAATTTAATTGTTTAAACATTTTAGGTCCATAATTGCTGGAACTTAATGAAAATAACTGCCTACTTGACACATACATTCCTGAATTAGCAGCCGAAAGCACTGATGTTAAAATAACAATATTCATAACTACAGCCGCTACCGATAGTCCAA
Organism: Gemella massiliensis; assembly: GCF_900120125.1. Classification (NCBI taxonomy): domain Bacteria; kingdom Bacillati; phylum Bacillota; class Bacilli; order Caryophanales; family Gemellaceae; genus Gemella; species Gemella massiliensis. Next base: position 197,402 of record NZ_LT635546.1, on the reverse strand, counting down.
CATTTTGGAACACAATAGTAAATGGTGATGCCGTTACATTGTTAGTATCCAACAGCCTAACATCGTCTGCCGACACAATTGATGATATAATAAACATCGTTGCAATATAAAAAATTAAAATTCTCCAAAATACTTGTTTAACCGCTTTAGGCATAGTTTCTTTCGGGTTGGGAGATTCTCCCGCCGTTACCGCTACAACCTCTGTTCCTCCAAATGAGAACGCCGCTGTAGAGAACACACCAAATAATCCTAAAAGTCCGGCTGAAGAAGTTTTTTCTCCATTTTTAATAAAAGTAGAAATCCCTGCTTCTGAATTACCCGATATACCAAAAATAATTGCTGCTCCGACTATTAAGAAAACTACTACAGTTATTACTTTTATAATCGTTATCCAATATTCTACTTCTCCAAAAACTTTAACACTAACTAAGTTTAGTATATATAGTAATAACAAAAAGACGATACAAATAGAAAATGTAGAAAATTGTCTAAAGTATTCCCAATAATGTAAAATTTTCGATAGTGTAATAATATCCACACTCGCCACTAAAATCCATAAAATCCAGTACAGCCAACCGATACCAAAGCCAAGCCCCGGGTCAATAAATCTAGTCGCATAAGATCCAAATGAACCTGACACCGGATAAAATGTTGCTAATTCCCCTATTGAAGCCATTAAAAAATAAATAATTACTCCAATTAACGCATATGTAAATACCGCTCCGTAAGATCCGGCTTTACTGACTACCGCACCACTCGCCATAAATAGACCAGTTCCTATACAACCACCTATGGCGATCATACTAATGTGTCTTGCTTGCAATTTTCTTTCCATTTTTGGATTTGTCATGCAACCACTTCCCCTCTTTATAATATCGTATTTTGTACTAGATTATACTACTATTCATTCAATATGTAAAGTATTTCTACTTATTTTCTCTGATAATAAAAAATAATAATCTGATAATTCTAACTACTATTTATTTTTTGTACCAAAGTTGACAAATCTTTTATAGTTGATAATTAATCTCAATTAAGAAATATTTTTATGTTTTAAATTATAATTTTTATATAACAATATTTAAAATCTAGTTAACATAATTTTTATAATTTTATTTAATTTTTAATTTTCTCTACTTTTTTATTAAAAAATTATTTTAAAACCTTTATTTTAAAAAGAAAAATTTAATCGTTTACAACCTTATTTTTTTTATATATAATGGTTTCTATAAGACATAGTTGACTTTTATTTTAATTATTTTCTATATACATTCACTACTGTCTAATCAAATTTTAGGAGGGTTAAATATATGACAACATTTTACAATAAGGCAAGAGAGTTCGCTAAAAAATATATCGATCCTATTGCAAAAGAAATAGATGAAAAAGAAAGATTTCCTGAAGAAGTTTTTGAAGAACTGGGAAAAGCCGGTTATTTTAAACTAATGATTCCTGAGGAATTTGGCGGTTTAGGTAAAAACATGCAGGAACATGCCGATGCTTGTCGTGCTTTCGCAAAATCAAGTGCTACTGTAGGTCTTTGTTATATGATGCACAATGTCGCTTTAAATTGTATTCTTTCTTATGCTGATGAATCTTTAAAAGCTAAAATCTGTAAAGACGTTGTAGAAAATGAAAAATTTTTGGCATTAGCTTATAGTGAACTTGGTACCGGAACTCACTTCTATATCTCAGATTTAAAAACTGATTTTAAAGAAAACACTGTTGTTTTCAATGGTGTTAAAAGTATGGTTACCTCTGCTTTACAAGCATCTTATTACTTAGTTCTTGCTCCATCTGATGTAGAAGGAGAAATCGATAACTGGATAATTCCGCTTAATACTGACGGATTAAACTTTAAACCTAATACTTGGCACGGCTTAGGTATGCGTGGTAACGTATCATGTCAAATGGTTATTGATGATGTGGAACTGGATAAATCTTGGCGTATTGGTAAAGCCGGTAGCGGTGTTGAACAAGTATTCACCATCGTTGCTACTTACTTTATTACCGGATTAGCGGCCGTTTATACAGGACTTTGTCAAGCTATTTTAGATGAAGCTGTTGAGCATACTACCAATAGAAAATATCCTGATGGTAAGTCTTTAAGCAATATTGAAACTGTTCAAATTCATCTTGCTAAAATCTATTCACAAACTAACGTTGCTGTCCTAGGAACAAATGAAGCTGTACGTAGTTTCCTAGCCGGAGAAGAAGATGCTCTTGCTAAAATTTTATCAGCACGTATTTTTGCTAGTGAAGCATCTATTGAACTGGCAAGAATTGGAATGCGTGTTGGTGGTGGTAAAGCTTATAATCGTATGGGTAATATGGAACGTTACTTAAGAGATTCATTTGCAAGTCACATTATGGCTCCAAGTGTTGACGTTCTCACACTTTGGTTAGGTAAAGCTATTACCGGTCAACAATTACCGTAAAATTAAAATGAAAGATAAGGGAGTAAAGAGCTTTTTACTCCCTTGCATACTATTAATATATTGATAAAAATATCAAAAAACATGATTAAGCAAACATTATATAAATCGCCGTTATTTATATTAATAGATCAATTACTTTTAATCATCTTTATCTTAAGGATTAAAAAATAAATATAAAAATATGAGGTAAATTATATGTCTAAATTAAAAATAGGAGCAGTTATCTATGCTCCAAAAGTAACAGTTATTTGGGAAATTATCGCTAAATTCTTTGAAGATGAAAACTTTCCTATTGAACCCATTTATTTTAAAAATTACAAAGAACAAGTTGATGCACTTATTAATGAAGAAATCGATGTTGCTTGGAATTCCCCGCTTGCTTGGTTAGATGCACACCTTCGCACAAAAGGAAAAGCATTAGACGGTTCTATGCGTGATACTGATCGTGACAGACAATCATTTATCGTTGTAAAAAAAGATAGCGGTATAAATAGTTTAGCAGATCTTAAAGGTAAAACCATAGGCTTTAGTGCTACTGATTCTCCACAAGCACGTCTTATTCCAATAAATCACCTACATAAAAATGGTTTGGAATTTTCAAAAGATTATATTGAAAAACGTTTTGATATTGGTGTAGGATTACATGGGGATCATGTCGGCGGTGAATTAGATTCAGCAGTTGCATTAAAAAATGGTGAAGTAGATGCCACGTGGATGCTTGACTTTAATTATCAAGCATGGACACTTGACGGAACACTTGATGAAAACCAGTTTGTAATTTTAGATAAAACAGATTTCTTTGATCACTGTATTTTCTCAGGTCGTCCGGAGCTGGATAAAGTACGTTTTGAAAAATTCCTTGAAGTTCTACACAAAATGGATTACACTAACCCGAAACATAAAGAAATGATGGATATGGAAGGTTTAAAAGAATGGATTCCGGGTCGTATAACCGGTTTTAAACAATTAACGGAAGCAAATGAATACTTAGATTTTTTAGGTGAATTTCATGGAAAATAATTTTAAATCATTTACAACTTCGCTACTGGGAAGTATGCCCCGTAGCAAAAAACTGCTTACCGCAAAAAGAAAATTTCTCAAAGGTAATTTATCACAAGAAGATTATAAAAAACTTTTAGATGAAGAAACTAAATTTTTTGTGGATTTACAAGAAAAAAATAACATTGATATTATTACCAGCGGTGAACTTGATCGTGATAACTATGTATCCTTTATCGCAAATAAATTAAATGGTGTTACAATGATGAGTATGGCTGATATGTTTGACTATATTGAAGACAAACAAGCATTCGAGCAAATATTAGAAACTCTTGATGTTCCTGCTATTAGTATTAAAAATGCTATTTGTACCGGAAAAGTCAGTTATAACAAACCGCTAGTTGCTGATGAAATTAAATATTTAAGAAAATTCACAACCTCTCCATTAAAAGCAACACTCCCCGGACCATACTTAATAACACGTTCTATGTGGCTACCGGCATTATCAAAACAACATTATAATAATAAAGAACATCTGGGAGAAGATATTATAAATGTTCTAAAAAAAGAAATTGATGAACTTGTGCTGCAAGGTGTCGAAATTGTTCAATTTGATGAACCCGTATTAACCGAAGTAGTTTTTACCGAGGGAAAAACACGCTCTTTTATGTGTGCTGCACTATCTGAAAAAAAAGATCCAACTCAAGAACTTGAATTTGCTACCCATTTAATCAAAAATGTTGTTTCTTATGCAAAAGAAAAAGGAATTTTAGTATCTTTACATGTTTGTCGTGGAAACTGGAGTCGCAATGAAAGTATTTTGCTAACCGGACCATATACACCTCTACTACCATTATTTGAAAAAGTTTTACCTAATATACTTACACTAGAATTTTCTACACCACGTGCAGGAGAATTATCCTCATTGCTTGAAAGTAAAATAATCAAAGAAAACTGTACACTAGGATTAGGCGTTATGAATCCAAGAACAGATGAAATAGAATCTTTAGAATCTATTGTTACCAGAGCAGAAGAAGCGTTAAAATTTCTTCCAAAAGAAAGAATTTGGTTAAATCCTGATTGCGGTTTTGCAACATTCGCTAACAGACCGGTCAGCACTGTCAATATTATTGATAAAAAACTGGCACGCCTAAGTGAAGCTAGTAAATACTTAAGGTCACGCTATGAATAATATCTATGAATCTCATAATTATGACGTTTCTTTTCGTGGTGTTTTGTCTCAAAATAAAGTTTTAAAACTTTTCACAAATAATGATTGCATAGAAGTTAGTAGTGAAATAGATTTTGATATTAATGCAGATTATAAAAGTAGCTTAAATTATTTTGCAAGTGCCACTTTAGGTGGAATAATACATAGTATTGTTAATCAAAGTCAACATGAAAATTTTGAAATTGAGGAAATTGAGGGAAAAATTCATTTTATATTAAAAAATCCCCTAACACTTTTAGGAGTTAAAGGATATAATGAAGAACCGAAAATAGATAAGTGTAAAATTATTATTTATTTATATGCTGATATAGAAGATGACGAATTAATAGAATTTTGTAATAATGCTTTAAAACGTTCATTTATTTATAACACTTTAAAATCTTCCATTGATATAAATATAGAATTTATCCCTATAATATAAAAGAGTGAGCAATTTTGCTCACCCTTTTTAACTTATATTAATATTTTGATAGAAACTCTTTTAATGCTTCTTTTGGTAAATATCCAGATTTTTCTGCCAATACTTCTCCATTTTTCATAATAAGTAATGTTGGAATTGACATTACACCGTATTCTGAAGCAGCTTCTTGATTTTCGTCTACATTAAGTTTATAAAATTCAATATTAGTTAGTTCATTAGATACTTCCTCTAATACAGGTGCTAACATTTTACATGGACCACACCATGGTGCCCAAAAATCAAATAGTTTTACACTATCAGTTTTTGATAATTCATAAAATTCTTTATCTGTAATTTCTCTCATTGTTTTCTATCTCCTTTTATATTATTGAGTATATATTATAATATTATTTGACGTTATTCAACTATTTTGTTTTGAAAATTTTCTACATCATCGGCATCTGTGGTGCTTGTGGTTCATCTTTTGTTATATCCGCTACAACAGCCTCCGTTGATAAGAATAAACTTGAAACACTCGCCGCATTTTGTAAGGCGGAACGTGTAACTTTCGTTGGATCCACTATTCCGGATTCAATCATATTTACCCATTCACCGATAGCAGCATTATATCCAACTCCGATTTCCACTTCTTTTAATTTTGCAACTATAACACTACCCTCAAGTCCTGCATTTTCCGCTATTTGACGAACCGGTGCTTCCAATGATTTTTTAATAATATTGATACCTGTTAATTCATCACCAACAGCATCTAATTTTTCTACTTCGGAAATAACTTGTACCAAAGCTGTTCCACCACCGGAAACTATTCCTTCTTCTACTGCGGCACGCGTCGAATTTAAAGCATCTTCTATACGTAATTTGCGTTCTTTTAATTCTGTTTCAGTAGCTGCTCCTACTTTTATTACAGCTACTCCACCTGATAATTTCGCCAAACGTTCTTGTAATTTTTCACGATCAAACTCTGATGTAGATTCTTTATATAACGCTTTTATTTGTAATATACGTGCTTCTATATTTTCTTTAGAACCTTTACCATCAACAATAACAGTATTGTCCTTTGTCACTCTTACTTTATTTGCACTACCCAGCATTGTAATGTTAGCATCTTTTAATTCCAAACCTAGGTCTTCTGTTATCAATGTTGCCCCTGTTAAAATGGCAATATCTTCTAAGACAGCTTTTCTTCTTTCGCCAAAGCCCGGTGCTTTCACCGCAACAACATTAAATGTTCCACGTAACTTGTTTACTACTAATGTTGCACTGGCTTCTTGCTCTACATCATCTGCAATAATCAATAATGGTTTAGCAGCCGAAACTACTTCTTCCAGTACCGGTAATATTTCTTGTACTGCGTGAATTTTTCTATCAGTTACCAAAATGTAAGGATTATCTAAATCTGCAATCATTTTTTCCGTATCACTTACCATATATGGAGATATATACCCACGATCAAACTGCATTCCCTCTACTACTTCCAGCGTTGTTTCCAAACCTTGCGATTCTTCTATTGTAATTACACCGTCATTACCAACTTTTTCCATAGCTTCTGAAATAAATTTACCTACCTCAACATCAGCAGCTGAAATAGCACCAACTTGTGCAATCTTATCTTTTGAATCAACAGTCACACTAATATCTTTTAATTTTTCCACTGCAACCTTAACAGCACGCTCCATACCTTTTCTTATACCAATAGGATTAGCTCCACTGGTTACATTTTTAAGTCCTTCCGTAATCATAGCTTGCGCTAAAATTGTCGCTGTTGTTGTTCCATCACCGGCAATTTCATTTGTTTTATTAGCAACTTCCGCCACGAGTTTTGCCCCCATATTTTCGTATGGGTCCTCTAACTCAATTTCTTTTGCAATTGATACTCCATCATTAGTAATAAGTGGTGAACCGAATTTTTTATCCAATACAACATTGCGCCCTTTAGGACCTAATGTTATTTTTACTGCATTAGCTAACTTGTCAACACCACGTTTCATTGACTGACGTGCATCTTCTGAAAATTTTATCTCTTTAGTCATATTTATACCTCCTTAGTCTTCCAATACTGCTAATATTTCTTCTTCATTTACAATATAATAAACTTCATTTTTATGTGTTATTTTCTTATAAACATCTGAAAAAACTACAACACTTCCGGTTGTTAATTCACCCTCATTAACCGCTGATAATAAACAACTCTCCCCAAGTGCTACCACTTCTCCAATATTTGATTCATCAGCACCTGTTGATGATAAAACAATTCCACTGGTAGTTTCTTGTTCTTGTTCAATTTTTTTCAATAATACATTATCAAATAATGGTTTAATCATATAAATCTCCTTTAATTACTTATTTTATTTTTATAATAAACTATACCATATATCATAAATCAAAAGTCAAAAAAAGTCAAATATTGAGTGTTATCTCTTTTTAATATTACAAGTTGCCATCAAAAGTTTATATCTCACTTGAATTGTGTGAGAAAATATAACATATACTTTCTTTATTAATTGTTTTCTGTTATATTAATAACGTAAGAAAAATATTTCACTACATTAAAAGAGAGGTGTTCTTAGTGGGTTTTAAAGAATTTCAGAAAAATCTTCCAGTTTTTTCCATTAGTGTTGTAACTAAAATAACACAACTTAGCGCTAGACAAATTCGCTATTATGAAGAAAAGAAATTATTTACACCTAAACGAACTGAAGGAAATACTAGATTATTTTCGCTTAATGATATAGATAAGCTGCTGACTATTAAAGACTTGCTTACAAAAGGCTTTAATTTAAAAGCTATTGATGAAATACTTAACGAAAAAGAAGTCTCTAGTCAAACAAATAAAATTCGTCAAATTATCCACAATGATATTTTCGCAGGTCCTAACGGACTTTCTCGTGAAGAACGTTCTATCGGTCGTGGTGATTTATCAAGATTCTACAATAATAAAAAAAATAAATTTTAATAATTTCGTTAAATTTTATTACATAAAACGAGAAGGAGAATACAATGACGAGAGATGAGATACTAAAAAAAATAAAAGAAGAAAATGTAAAATACATTAGACTTCAATTTACGGATATTACCGGAACTATTAAAAATGTAGAAGTACCTGTTAGTCAAATAAATAAAGTATTAGATAATAAAATGATGTTTGACGGTTCTTCTATAGAAGGTTTTGTTAGAATAGAAGAAAGCGATATGTATCTATACCCAGATCTTGATACTTTTTTAGTATTTTCATGGGATAGTGAATATGGAAAAGTAGCAAGATTTATTTGCGATGTGTATACTGTTGACGGAAAACCTTTTGCAGGTGACCCACGAGGTAATTTAAAAAAACTATTGATTAAAATGAAAAAATTAGGGTTCGATACTTTAAATCTTGGTCCTGAACCGGAATTTTTCTTATTTAGATTAAAAGAAGATGGCGAACCAAGTATCGATCTAAATGACAACGGTGGTTACTTCGATCTTGCACCTATTGATCTTGGAGAAAATGTTCGTCGCGACATAGTTCTTGAACTTGAACGTTTAGGATTTGACATTGAAGCCAGCCATCATGAAGTTGCACCGGGGCAACATGAAATTGACTTTAAATATGATAATGTAATTTCCGCTTGTGATAATATTCAAACATTTAAACTCATTGTAAAAACAATAGCAAGAAAACATGGATTACATGCAACTTTTATGCCAAAACCCATTTTTGGCATTAACGGTTCCGGAATGCATTGCAATGTTTCGTTATTTAACAACGGAGAAAATAGCTTTTACGATAAGGATAGCAAAAATGGTTTATCAAAAATCGCCTATAATTTTATAGCCGGAGTGCTTAAACACTCCCGCAGTTTCACAGCTATTTGTAACCCCACTGTTAATTCATACAAACGTTTAGTGCCGGGTTATGAAGCCCCATGTTATGTCGCTTGGTCTACCTCTAATCGTTCTCCGTTAGTAAGAGTTCCGGCTTCACGAGAACAATCTACTCGCATTGAGATTCGTTCTGTTGATCCGGCTGCTAATCCTTATTTGGCAATGACTGCAATTCTTGCGGCAGGACTTGATGGAATTGAAAACAATTTACTACCGGTTGATGAAGTAAGAAGCAATATTTACACTATGACTCGTAATGAAAGAATTAGCAATGGTATTAATGAGTTACCTTCTACACTTTATACGGCTTTAAAAGAACTAAACTCATCTCCTACCATGAAAGTCGCATTAGGTGATCACATATTTTATAATTTTATTGAAGCTAAATCTATTGAATGGGATTCATTTAGAACCCAAGTTACAGATTGGGAATTAGATCAATACCTTAAAAATTGTTAATATTAAATTTAGCCCTCATAATAAATAATTTTAATGAGATTTTTTGGTTGTATATCAACAAAAAATCTCATTATTTTTTAAAAACATTGATAAAAAAGGAATTGTAGATTTAAAATCCACAATTCCTATCATCAGTCCTAAATTTTATAGAACCCGTTTTTTATTTACGCTTTATTTCTTGAACCGAAAATATCGATTTTTTCATGAACCATAGCTTTGATTGCTTCAAATCCAGGATTTAATAATTTACGTGGATCAAACCCTTTTCCTGCAAGGTCTTTTCCGGCTTCAATATATTCTCTAGTCGCTGCAGCAAACGCCAATTGACATTCAGTATTAACATTAACTTTAGCTACTCCTAAAGAAATTGCTTTTTGAATTTGATCAGTTGGGATACCTGAACCACCATGTAATACTAATGGAATACCACCGGTTACATTAGAAATTTTTTCCAATGTTTCAAAACTCAAACCAGCCCAATTTTCCGGATATTTACCATGAATATTACCAATTCCGGCTGCTAAGAAATCTATTCCTAACTCTGCCATTATTTTACATTCTTGTGGATCTGCTAATTCACCGGCACCGATAACACCATCTTCTTCTCCACCGATTGAACCAACTTCGCATTCGATAGATAAACCTTTACCATGTGCTAATGCAATCATTTCTTTAGATTTTTCAATATTTTCATCAAATGGATAGTGAGATCCATCAAACATTACTGAACTAAATCCAGCTTCAATAGCTGCCTTAGTTCCTTCATATGAACCATGGTCAAGATGTAACGCCACCGGTACGGTAATATTTAATGCCTCAACCATTGCATCAACCATTGCTGCCACTGTTTTAAAACCTGTCATATATTTTGCAGCACCTTCACTCACTCCCAAGATTACTGGACTTTTTGCTTCTTCACAAGCTAACAAAATAGCTTTAGTCCATTCTAAATTATTAATATTAAAATGTCCTACTGCATATCCTTCTTTTCTCGCTTTCACAAGCATATCTTTTGCCGGTACTAATACCATGTTATTTTTCCTCCTTGAATAACTACTTACTTCTTATATCATACTACAATTTAAGAAAAAAATAAACCTTTTTTCTCTAAGTTTTTTCAATTATGTGTACTATTTATCTAATTTATCCATAATATCTAGTAAATATTTAGGTATTTCCGTCTCAAAATGAAGATTTTCATCTGTAATAGGGTGGTTAAATTCAATACTTTTAGAATGAAGCGCTTGCCCATTTGTATTTAATGTTTTACGTGGTCCATATACTAAGTCACCTACTAACGGATGATTAATATATTTCATATGTACTCTGATTTGATGTGTTCTACCCGTTTCCAACTCACATTCAACGAGTGTATAATTTTCAAATCTGTCAATTACTTTAAAATGTGTTATTGATGGCTTACCTTCATCTATAACAGCCATTTCTTTACGATCTTTTGGATTTCTTGCGATTGGAGCATCTATTGTTCCATAATCATGTTTAATACTGCCATGAACTAAAGCATAATATTTTCTTTTAACCTCTTTATTAGCTATCATTTCTGATAATTTCACATGTGCTTTATCATTCTTGGCTACTACCAACAAACCTGAAGTATCTTTATCAATTCTGTGAACAATTCCGGGTCTTACAGTTCCGTTAATACTTGATAATTTACTATGAAATAATAGAGCATTAACTAATGTTCCGTCTTTATGTCCAGGTGACGGGTGAACAACCATACCTTTAGCTTTATTTACTATAATCAAATCATTATCTTCATAAACAATATCTACCGGAATATTTTGTTTTACTACATTTAACTCTTCAGGTTCTTTATAATAAATTGTAATTATATTACCGTTTTTTAATTTAAAATTTGTTTTAGTAGGTTTACCATCTACCTTTATATATCCATCTACTATCAAATTTTGAATATTTGTTCTTGATACATCAATTAATTCTTGCTGTAAAAATTTATCAATACGTTCACTCTTATCAGAATTATAAATTATCTTTTTTTGTTCCATTACTACCTCCTTGCTATTTCACTATATTATATTAACTAAAAAAATAGTAATTGTAAACTAATAAGCTGAAAATAATAAACAGTTAAAATTTAAAAAGTAGCCACATCATCACATCGATTATTACAGTATAACTAATCATTTTAACAATAAATTTGTTATACCTAATAACAAAAATTAATGTTAAAGAAACTACTCTAATTCCAATGATTTTATAAATTGAAAATAATATTGAAATCATATATAACACTAATATAACTACAAAAAAATAGATGTCAATATATTAATACTGCATCTATTTTTTTAATTATTATTTTTTGCCTTGTTTTCTAGCTTGTTGTTGAGCTTTTTGCATATTGCTCATTACCTGATTTATTTTTTTACGTGATGGTTTTTGACCCATTTGGCTCATCATAGCCATCACCATATCTTCATTAATTTGAGGATTTTTCTCCATGTAATTCATAAAGTTACGTCTTGCTAGGAAGAAACCTCCTACAACACCCAGTAGTAAACATACAGCCCCTACTAAAATTATAATTGTTGTTGTATTCATGTCTTATTTTCCTTTCTTTTTCGGAGTAATATCTTCTCCATTTTCATTTATAACTCTTGTATTATCTAATATATTTCTCATATTAGCTTTAAAATTTTTTAAATATAACTGTCTATATTTTGCAAGTTCTTCTAGCTCATCAGCCGTTAATTCTCGTTCTTTTTTTATAACATTAAGTGAATTAATATTTGCAATAATTTCTTCCATTTCCATAATTACACACTCATCAATTCATCTTGTTTTTCTTTTGTAATTTTGTCAATTTCTGCAACAAATTTATCAGTTTGTTTTTGAATATCATCTGAATAACTTTTTAAATCATCTTCTGTAATCTGAGATGTTTTTTCCAGTTTCTTCATTGCATCCATTGCATCACGTCGAACATTACGAACAGCCACTTTTGCTCCCTCCGATTCTTTCCCAACTTGTTTTGAAAGTTCTTTACGTCGCTCTTCAGTCAATGCCGGAAAGACAATACGAATAACAGAACCATCATTAGCCGGATTTAATCCCAAATCAGATGCTTGAATCGCTTTTTCAATTGCTCCTAATAATGTTTTTTCATATGGTGAAATTACTAACATCTTCGGTTCCGGAACTGAAATACCTGCTACTTGATTAATTGGGGTCGGTACACCATAATACTCAACACTCAATCTATCTAAAACAGATGCACTAGCCTTCCCAGCTCTAATAGATGCTAATTCTCGTCTTAAACTAGCTATCGCTTTTCCCATTTTTTCTTCTAAGTTAATCATAATTTGCTCAGGCATAAATTTGTATACTCCTATTCTTATTTAATTATTGTTCCTAAATTATCCTCTGAAACAACTCTTACAATATTATCTGCATCATCAATAGAAAAGACTATAATTGGTAAATGGTTATCCATACAAAATGAAATTGCAGTCGAATCCATTATAGTCAACCCTTTTTGTATAATATCAATATATGACAATTTATCATACTTGGTCGCACTACTATCTATCTTAGGATCAGCAGTATATACTCCGTCGACACCGTTTTTACCCATTAAAATAGCTTCTGCTCCGATTTCTTTTGCCCTTAGTGCAGCAGTTGTATCTGTTGAAAAATATGGATTTCCAATCCCGGCTGCAAAAATTACAACTCTTCCTTTTTCAAGATGTCTTATTGCTCTTCTTCTTATATAAGGTTCTGCCATCGCTTTCATTTCAACAGATGTTAACACACGCACATCAACATCTTTTTGTTCTAATGAATCTTGTAATGCTAAAGAATTCATTACAGTTGCCAACATTCCCATAGAATCAGCGGTAGCACGCTCCATTCCCAGTTCTTCACCGGTTTTTCCACGCCAAATATTTCCACCACCTACAACAATGGCAACCTCTACCCCACGTTTTACAACTTCTACGATTTGTGATGTTATTTTATTTACAACACCGGAATCTATTCCAAATCCTTTTCCGCCGGCTAATGCCTCACCACTAAGTTTAAATAAAACTCTTTTATATTTAGTAGCCATTTTTATCCTCCTAAAAACATCAGATAATATATTAATTTTTAAATACTATTAACAACTTTTTAAAAAAGCACACACCAAGCAGTGTGTGCTTGACCTCTTTTAATAATTAACTATTTAAAGAGAACTTTTATTTACTAGCGTTAACTTGGCTCATTACTTCTTCAGCAAAGTTATCTTCTCTTTTCTCAATACCTTCTCCTACTTCATAACGAACAAATTTAGTTAATTTACCACCTTTAGATGCTACAAATTTTTCGACAGTAAAGCTATCATCTTTAACGAATTTTTGCTTAACAACTGTAATTTCTTCTAAGAATTTGTTAATTCTACCGGCAATCATTTTTTCAACGATATTAGCCGGTTTTCCTTCGTTTAATGCTTGTTCGGTTAATACTTTTTTCTCATGTTCAAGTACATCCGCCGGCACTTCACTTTCGTCTAAATATCTTGGTGCCAAAGCGGCGATATGCATCGCTACATCTTTAGCAGCCGTTTCATCAGTGCTACCTTCAACAAGTGTAAGAACTCCGATTTTCCCTCCCATATGAGAATATGCTCCAAACGCATCTGCATCAGTTTTAGTTACCACTTCAAAACGTCTTAATGAAAGTTTCTCACCAATTGTCGCAATACCTTCGTTAATAACCGCTTCTACAGTTCCACCTTGTGCTTCTACCTTTAATGCCTCTTCCAAATTTTTTGGTTCAGCTGTCAAAATTGCATCTGCAACATTTTTAACTAATGCTACAAATTTTTCATTTTTAGCAACAAAGTCAGTTTCTGAATTGATTTCTAAAATAACCGCTTTGTTCCCTTTTACTTCAATATAAGAAAGTCCTTCTGCTGCGATACGATCAGCTTTTTTAGCTGCTTTTGCAATACCGTTTTCTCTTAAATAGTCAATTGCTTTTTCAACATCACCATCAGTTTGCTGTAATGCTTTTTTACAATCCATCATACCGGCACCGGTACGTTCTCTTAATTCTTTTACTAAACTAGCTGTAATAGTTGCCATTTTTATGAGCGCCTCCGTTATTTTTTAATTATTTTATTCTTAAAATTATTCTTCTGTTGCTTCTACTTCTTCAACTTCAACGAATGCTTCTTCAGTTTCTTCAATATTACCTTCGTTATAAGCTACGAAAGCATCTGCCATTTTAGAAGTTAACAATTTAACTGCACGAATAGCATCATCGTTTGCAGGAATTACGTAATCCACATCATCCGGATCACAGTTTGTATCAACGATACCGACTACAGGAATACCTAATTTTTTAGCTTCCGCTATTGCGTTGTGTTCTTTTTTAGGATCAACAACGAATAGTGCATCAGGCATACCTTTCATTTCTCTAATTCCGCCTAAGAATTTATTTAGTTTATCATATTCTTTTCTTAATTCAATAACTTCTTTTTTAGGAAGAACTTCAAATACTCCATCAGCTTCCATTTTTTCAATTTCAGCGATTCTATCAATACGTCCTTTAATTGTTTTATAGTTAGTCAAAGTTCCACCTAACCAACGGTGATTGATGTAGTATTGTCCGCTTCTTTCAGCTTCTTCTTTAATCGCATCTTGTGCTTGTTTTTTAGTACCTACAAATAGCATTTTACCGCCTTGGTCAGCAATTGATTTTACAAATTCATATGCTTCATCAACTTTTTTTACTGTTTTTTGTAAGTCGATAATGTAGATACCGTTTCTTTCTGTGAAAATGTATTTATCCATTTTAGGATTCCATCTTCTTGTTTGGTGACCGAAGTGTACCCCAGCCTCTAATAATTGTTTCATTGAAATAACTGCCATAAGTTATTTTCCTCCTTGGTTTTTCCTCCGATATTCTCAAAGCTTACTGCAAACATCTCTGCACCGAGCAGCTACTCAAATACCGTGTGTTTTATTTTTGTTGAATTTTTACTCAACTTTATTAATTATATAGTATTGTCAATTAAAAATCAAGCATAATTACACTTTTTACATGATAAACTTGTAGTGTTACAATAGATGTGAGACATATAATAAAAAAAAGAAGAGTAAATCCTGTATAATGAAGTTACCTACAAATCAAAAAAAGGAATTTACTCTTATGAAAACTATTATAACAGAAAATATAGAAAAAACACAACGATATATACCTCATACTTTACAAACAAGAATAGCTGCAGTTAAAACTTATAGAAATGGTAACTCTATCCGCTTTATTTGTAGGCGCTATAAAATATCAAAAGCCTCTCTTTTGCGTTGGAATAAAAAATATGACGGTACTAAAGAGTCTCTTATAGATAAGTCTCATAGACCTCATTCTATTCACCCTAACGCCCATACAGTTGA
Organism: Gemella massiliensis; assembly: GCF_900120125.1. Lineage (NCBI taxonomy): Bacteria > Bacillati > Bacillota > Bacilli > Caryophanales > Gemellaceae > Gemella > Gemella massiliensis. The sequence continues at coordinate 181,571 of NZ_LT635546.1, read as the reverse complement.
AGAATTGTCTTGGATTAAAAATCTTATTAAACGTAACCCTAATATTTCTATGATTGAATTATATGCTAAACTTAAATTCAACAAAGGTTATAAAAGACATCCTTGTTCTTTATTTAGAGTACTTAGAAAATTAGGTTTTTATAAAGATACTAAGAAAAAAGTAATTCCTTATAAACCTAAACCTTATGATACACCTACTGAAATTGGTAAAAAATGGCAACTTGATGTGAAATATGTTCCTAAACGTTGTTATGTAGGAGAAGTTCCAGATAAATTTTATCAATATACTATCATTGATGAAGCTACTAGGGAAAGATTTATTTTCCCTTTTAAAGAACAATCATCATATTCTACTGTTCAATTTGTTAAAATGGCTATTGATTATTTTGGGTATAAACCTAAGATAATTCAAACTGATAATGGTTTTGAATTTACGCATTTTAAAGATACTAAACGAATACACCCTTTTGATGTATTGTGTAATAATCTTGGCATTAAACATCAACTTATTAGACCTAGAACTCCTAGACATAACGGTAAGGTTGAACGTAGTCATAGAAATGATAATGAACGTTTTTACAGGCATTTATCTTTCTTTTCGTATGATGATCTTATATCTCAGATGAAAAAGTATCTATATCGCTCTAACCGTCTTCCTATGCAGACTTTAAATTGGCTTTCTCCTGTTGAAAAAAGAAAAGAGCTACGGAAAGAGTCTATAAAAATATGCCGGCTTTAATTCCTTGTTAGATAATAGATTTCACAACTTATTTGTCAAGGACAAGGGCTACGCCTTTTTCAAATCCTTGACAAATAAGTTTTAGAAATCTGAAATGTTCTCTAAGGAATTAAAGCTGGCAAATCTAATCAAATAATGTAATTTACGTCGGGGGCTTCATACGGTTTACATAGAAGCTAGCTTCTATGTAATTCTATTATATCCGGTATTTATTTTTTACTTTTTTGTCTCACATCATTTACAAATGTACAAATTACACTTTTTACATGATAAACTAAAAAAAACATTCTACTTATTGGTAATTGTTATAGTTTCAACCTCAGCACCTCTGTCAATTACTTTGCTTTTAATCTAAATATTTATAATTCTGCACCTATAATGATACAATTATCTTCCATATATAATTCAGGAATAAAAAACTTTTTTTACCGTACAGTTGGCACTATGTTTTTTAACAACTTCTGTAAAATAAACTACCCTCTTTGTTTTAATTAAATTTTCTTTATTTGTAAAACAGCTTACCTTTCTCCTATAATCTGTAATTAATTATTCTTTACCTGCTACATCCTAAATTAAGTAATTATACTATAAACTATATATCCATTTATTCTAATAAATTATTTATATTTCTATATTGTACTTTAATCACCTAAAAAATTCTATAGCACATTATTATTAAAAATAATAAAATATCATATAGTCTTTCAATCTTTGTTACATCAATTTTTTACGTTTATCATCGAGCGTTTTTCTTTATTATAGTATTGTCTTATCTTTCGGCTTTATCTTATGATACACATTTTTTCGTCATTTTCTTTTTCAAAATAATTTCGATTTAACTGTTGATTTTTTAATTTTTCTGTATTATAATCTATTAGAACGTAATGATTACGAAATAAAGGAGATGTATTAAAAAATGAATAAATTAATAAAATTATTTTCTATTGTAGCAGCATTCTCGCTTATACTGGTAGGATGTGCTAATAAAACTAATTCAAACAGTTCTAATTCCGGCGAAAAAACAAAAATAGTAACTTCTGTTAACTTTTATGCAGAAATTGCTAAAAATATAGCAGGAGATAAAGCAGAAGTTTCTTCTATTATCAGTTCCGCTTCAGTTGATCCACACGATTTTGAACCAACTGCACAAGACGCTAAAAAAGTGGCTGATGCTAAAATTGCTATTCTTAATGGTGGTGGTTATGACTCTTGGTTCGAAAAGCTTACCGATAATAATAAAGATATAAAAAAAGTCGACGGTGCAAAATTGTTAGGTCTTAAAGACGGCGATAATGAACACATCTGGTACAATCCGGAAGTAATGGCAAAAGTTGCTGATGAACTAACAAAAATATTGGTAGATAAAGATTCAAAAAATAAAGATTTCTATGAAAAAAATAGAGACACTTACAAAAAAGAATTATCAAAAATAACAGATAAAATCAATTCTTTAAAAGAAAAAGCGAATGGAAAATATGTTTTAACTACAGAACCGGTATTCGATTACTCTGTTAATAGCTTGGGATTAAAAGTTTCAGATGAAGTTAAAAAACTTGCCAAAGCTACTGAAGAAGGTAACGATCCGTCACCAAAAGATTTGAAAGCTATCCAAGAACAAATTAAATCTAAAAAGATTTCTTTAATTATTAATAACACCCAAACTACCAACAAAACTGTTGAAGGATTAATCAATCTTGCAGAAGAAAATAATATTCCTATTCTTAATGTGACAGAAACACAACCTGACGGGAAAACTTATATCGAGTGGATGTTAGATCAATATAATAAACTTGAAGAAATTTTAAATGGAGGTAAAGGTGAAAAAGCATATCATATAGAAGGTGCTGAAGAAGGTCACTCTCATAACCACGAAGGTCATAGTCACTCTCATGAAGGACATGATCATGACCATCACGATCACAGTGATCATGATGATGACCACAAAGATGAAAAGAAAAATTAATTATTCACAAAGTTTAGATATGTAGTATAATATAAAGAAGAGATTGTAAATCGTATCTCTTCTTTTTTACTTATGTAATTTCAAAAAATAAATATTAATTATTCTTAAATAAATTTATATATTTATATACAAAATATTATTTGTTGCTGATTCTATAGTGGTGTGGCAACCTTAAGAACTCTCTTTAATTCTTAGGTTTATGAGTGCCTTTAGCACGAATAAATCTTAGAAGTAAAGTATGCAACAGGAACTTGAATTTCAAGGAATGTAGTGACGAGGAAATTCTTAGTTCCCACTGCTAACGTACGCAGTGGATTTCTTAAGGTTCACCTGAGCTTATAATCTCAGGTGAAGCCAGTATTCCACCACTAAGAACAGCAACGAACCTAATAGCAATGTTTGTAGTGGTAATAGTAAAATGCTAAAAGCATTTTACTTGGAGAATTTTATGCGTCAATTCTTTATTTATGAGTGCTATCTGCACATCATAAATATTAGAAGTGACGTATGCAAAGACACTAGTATCGTCAAAACCATAGGTTGCAGATGATGCGTTAGTGTCAACTGCTGACCCATGGCAGTAGCTACTAGCTAATCTTTTACTCACTTTGTTCGTAAAGATTAGAGTAGCCTTGCATACCTTACTTCTACGAATTTTTACGCATCATAGATGCTAAAAATTCTAGAATTAACCTAGGTTAGTTGTAGGCGTCCATACCACTACTAACCATTGCTGAAATATTTGTAAAATAATATATAATAAAAAATACACAATAAATTATAGGAGGTTTTATGGCAGAACTTAATATTAATGAACTCTCTTACTCTATTGGAGAGAAAAAAATTTTAAACAATCTTTCTTTTAAGTGTAGCTCCGGTGAAGTTGTCGCTATTGTCGGAAAAAACGGTGTTGGAAAAACTACACTTCTCAATAATATTTTAGAAAAACTTAACAAAGATACCAATATAAAATTAGTCGGTGAAAATGCAACAATAGGCTATGTTCCGCAATTTAGACAAATTGATGAGGAGTTACCCCTTTCTGTTGAAGATTTTGTTTCACTTCCTTTACAACAAAAACTTTTCCCATGGCTAAACAATAAAGAAAAGAAAAAAATCGAAACTGCACTATCTTTAACTAATTCACTTTCAAAAAGGCACAGTTCTATAGGGAGATTATCCGGGGGCGAAAAACAACGTGTTTTCTTAGCACAAGCTCTTATTAATAAACCTAATTTATTACTCCTTGATGAATTTACTTCTAATTTGGATAAACAAAGTGAAATCGAGTGTATGGAACTGGTAAAAAATATTACAAAACAAGAAAATATTATAACCCTTTGTATTACTCATGAACTTTCTTTGATTGATGAAAGATATGTTGATAAAACCCTTTATCTTTCTGAAGAAGGCTACAAATTTATGAATATTAAAGATTATAATAAAGAACAACATTCACTTAAAATATGTAAACATTATATAGGGGGCGAAAACCATGTTTAATTACGATTTTATGCAAAATGCCTTTATTGTCGGAACGATTGTTGCGATAATGGCGGGATATATCGGTGTTTTTGTTATGGCTCGAAATATGTCATTTATCTCACATACCCTTTCTCATGTTGGATTTGCCGGTGCGGCTTTTGCAGTATTTTTAGGTATAAACCCTATCTACGGCTTACTTATCTTTACAATTACGATGTCATATCTTGTTGGTCATCTCAGCGTTAAAGCATTTCGACGTGAGGCGACGGTTAGTGTTATGCTTGGAATTTTTCTTGGTTTAGGTTTACTTTTCTTATCATTAACTCCCAAAAGTACCAGTTACGTTAACAGCATTCTGTTCGGTAGCGTAGTTTCAATTACTCGCTCTGATGTAAAACTTATTTTTTCATTAGCTATTGCAGTAATAATACTATTATCACTGTTTTACAGAATAATAAAATTTGATTCGTTTGATGCCGTTGGTGCTAACGCACTAGGACTTAATGGAAAATTTATTTCTATTTTCTTCTTAGTTCTCTTATCAATTGCAACTAGTGTTACTGTTCCTGTAGTCGGAGCATTATTGATGTTTGTTCTTCTTACAGTACCCGCCAGTGCAGCAAGATATGTTACTAACAAAGTTGGGAAAATGATATTTATCTCCATCATTTTCGCCCTAAGTGGAACTTGGCTCGGTATAACATTATCATACTACACTTCCCTACCGGTAACTTTTTTTATTGCAAGTATCGAAGCACTTTTTTACTTTTTAAGTTTAGGATATTATAATTTAAAAAGAAAATAATGCGATAAATTCTATTATTTCATCTGATTTAATAGGATTTTTCTTTTTTAATTGCATGTTATAAAAAAATATTATAAGATGATTAAAGTAATAAATCTTGAAAGAGGTACAACATGAAAAATTGGGTTGAAATTACAATTCACACTACTAATGAAGCAAGCGAAATAATTGAATCAATTTTGTTAGATTATGGTTCTACCGGAGTTGCTATTGAAGATCCCACTACTTTAGAAGAAAATTTACACGATGATTTCGGCACTATTGTCGAATTAAATCCAACAGATTATCCTGATGTTGGTATTATTATTAGAGGTTATATAAATGAACTGAATTTCGACAATAAGGACTTTAATAAATTAAAAAGCGAATTAATTAAACTTGGTAAAAACATCAATATCGGTAAATTTTTTAAGATTGAAACTGCTATTATCAAGGATAGCGATTGGGAAAATTCATGGAAGGACTATTTCGATATACTAAATATTGGAGAAAAATTTGTTATTGTTCCCACATGGAAAGAATATAAAAATACGGAAAATAAGTATATAATAAACATTGATCCCGGTATGGCGTTCGGAACTGGTAGTCATGAAACTACTTCACTTTGTATTAAAAATCTTGAAAAATATGTTAATAAACATGATAACGTTATTGACGTCGGCACAGGAAGTGGAATACTTAGTATTGCTACAAGCTATCTAACCGACGGTAATATCAAAGCTGTTGATCTTGATAAACTTGCCGTTGATGTCGCCAAAGAAAATTTCACTTTAAATAATCTTGAAAAACGTATTAAAGTAGAACAGGTAAGCCTTCTTACCGAAGAAAGCAATAAATATAATATCATAGTTGCAAATATACTTACTCATATCATAGAACTTATGCTTGATGATGCTTATAATCTCCTTGAAGACAATGGTTACTTTATTACTTCCGGTATTATTCAAGAAAAAAAAGATGAATTATTAGAAAAAATGATTGCAAAAGGATTTAAACTAGTAGAGGAAACTTCTGAAAATGATTGGTATTCATTAGTTTTCACAAAATAATTTATATCCAGTAAGATCTATTTTATAAAAAATAACCCCTGTTGCTTATAACAAATTTAAAATTATATTTTATGACCTGAACATCTTTCATGCCTAACCCCCTTTATAAAAGCTTATCTAAGTTTTTATAAAGGGTGTTTATTATTAACAGTACTAATTTAAAATATAAATGAAAACAAAAAAGAAAACAGTTACAACATTTTTTAAAAATTATAACATAAACATAAAAATAAAAGTGAATATTTATTCACATCTATATAAAATAATATTTATTTGTATTTATTTAATTAATTTTCAAAAATATATTAGTTCACATAAATTTCATTTTAAAATAAATACACTTTAAATCAGCTTTAAATTTGATTTTAAGTTAATTTGTAGTAAAAACATTTTATAATTATATAACATTAAATAATAACATAAAAATAAAATTTTAAGTATAATTATATTGAATAATATGGTATTATAAAGAACGTTCTAGGGTATTATACCCTTATAAATTTTTTAAAAAAAGAGGATTATAAAATGAAAAAACAAGAAAAATTTTCAATACGAAAATATAAAATAGGAGCAGCATCTGTCCTAATCGGACTGGGAATTGCAATTAGTGGAGGTGAAGTTATTGCACAGTCAACATATATCCCTACTACTAAGATGACACCACCGTACGATTTACAAGTCAATGGTGAGTTAGATAAATTGAAAGAAGAAACTAAACAAAAAATTAATGAAGATGCCGAAAAATTAAAGCAATTAATTAACACAAAAGAAAGTTTAAATAGCGAAGATAAAAAATCAGCTAAAGAACGTGTAGAAGAAGAAGTAAAATCAGCAACCGGTAAAATTGATGCTCTTAACAAAGGTGAAAAATCAGAAGACTTTAAGAAAAAAATAACAGATATTAAAAATACATTTATTAAAGATATTCAAAAAATAAATATAGGATTATTAATGGCTGATAAAAAAACGCAATTAAAAAATAATAAAAACTTAACAGAAACAGAATTGACAGCGGCTATTAAATTTGTTGACTTTGCAGTTCAAAAAGCGGATGAAATGATAGACAAAGTAGTTGGAAAAAATATAGATAATAGTATAAAAAATATAAAAGAAGAATTTACAAAAGCATTATCAAAAATAAATCCAATTGGTGCTGATTTGTATTTAAACAAAATCGGAGATGCTAAAGCAAAAGTATTAAAAGCAATTAAAGATAATAAAAATCTATCTGAAGCAGATAAAACACAATTAGAAGTAAAAATATCAAAAGAATTGGAAGAACTAACAGCTAGAATAAATAATATTGCATCTAAAGGAGAAAGTATAAAAACAGCCGAAGAAGCAGAAAAAGCACAAAAAGAGATAATCAAAACATATCTGGAAGCATTAAAAACTGTAGCGACAACAGATATTACCTTAGAATTAGCGAATAAACAATCGGAGATTAACAAATCGAAATCAACAGAAGATAGCAAAAATAAAGCAAGTGCTGAATTAGAAAAAAAGGCAGAAGAAGTTACTGAAAATATTAATAAAGCAGAAAATTCAGACATATTAAATAAAGTTGTAGATCAAGGTAAAAAAGATATAGCCAATATTAAAGTAAAAGAAGATAATAAAGAACAAAAACCTGATACTCCAAAAGAGCCTAAACAACCGAATACACCTACTCCACCTAAAGGTTCAGCTATCCCTCAAGACGGCGTGAAAAATTTATCAACAGATAAACCGCAATTAAAAGTAACCCGTTGGGTTGATGAAAATGGTAAAGAGATAAAATCAACATCTTCAGGTGAATTACATGCAGGTATGGTAGATGGATATACATTTGATAAAACTACAAAAGAAGACGGTATTACCACCCACCACTTTTAAAAAATAAAGGATAATAAACCAAGCACTCCTACTCCTAATAAACCTAAACAACCTAACACACCCACTCCACCTAAAGGTTCAGCTATCCCTCGAAATGGTGAAAAAAACTTATCAACTGATAAACCGCAGTTAAAAGTAACTCGTTGGGTTGATGAAAATGGTAAAGAGATAAAATCAACATATTTTGATGAATTAAAAGCCGGCGACATAACAGGATATACATTTGATAAAACTACAAAAGAAGACGGTATTACCACCCATTACTTTAAAAAAATAAAGAATAATAAACCAAGCACTCCTAATAAACCTAAACAACCAGACACTCCAACTCCGCCTAAAGCGTCAGCTATCCCTCAAGACGGTGTGAAAAATTTATCAACAGATAAACCGCAGTTAAAAGTAACTCGTTGGGTTGATGAAAATGGTAAAGAGATAAAATCAACATATTTTGATGAATTAAAAGCCGGCGACATAACAGAATATACATTTGATAAAACTACAAAAGAAGACGGTATTACCACCCACCACTTTAAAAAAATAAAATATAATAAACCAAGCACTCCTACTCCTAATAAACCTAAACAACCGGACACTCCAACTCCGCCTAAAGCGTCAGCTATCCCTCAAGACGGTGTGAAAAATTTATCAACAGATAAACCGCAGTTAAAAGTAACCCGTTGGGTTGATGAAAATGATAAAGAGATAAAATCAACATCTTCTGAAGAATTACAAGCTGGAAACATAACAGGATATACATTTGATAAAACTACAAAAGAAGATAGTATTACCACCCACCACTTTAAAAAAATAAAAGATAACAATCCGAGTATATCAACACCTGATAAATCAATAGACAAATCAAATATGTCTAAACAATTAGGTACAACAAAACCAAAAGATAATGTAAAAGACTTAATAACCGAAAAACCACAATTAAAAGTAACCCGTTGGGTGAATGAAAATGGCAAAGAATTAAAACCGACGAAAGCCGGAAAATTAGATGCCGGAGAAATAAAAGGATATACATTTGATGAAACTTTAGAAAAAAATGGTATAACTACTCATCACTATAAAAAGATAAAAGAAACATTTGGAAATTCAACACAATCGTTACTATCAAATAAAAATTTAATGCAAGGTAAGACATTACCAAATACAGGACAAACCTCAACTCAAAACACTATACTGGAATTAGGCTTAATATCCGCATTAGGTCTAATTGCTAGAAAGAAATTATCTAATAAATAAAAAATGAATCTGTATAACCTGAGATATCTTGTATTAAACAACTTATTACTTAGTATTTATTCAAATACAAATCGCAATACCCATGTTTTAAATGATTTAAACCATTACTAAAACACAAAAAAGAGATTGAAACCCAATCTCTTTTTCTATATTATCTTGCAAATTTCACTGCTCTTACTTCGCGGATAACATTAACTTTAATGTTACCTGGATATTGCATAGTTTCTTCAATTTTATTTTTAACTTCTTTGGCAATTTTATAAGTTTTCGTATCATCAACTTCTTCCGGATTAACAATTACACGAATCTCGCGTCCCGCTTGAATGGCATAGGTTTTTTCTACACCTTTATGCTCATTAGCTATTTCTTCAAGTTTTTGTAAACGTTTAATATAGTTTTCCAATGATTCTCGTCTTGCTCCCGGTCTTGATGCTGATAAAGCATCAGCCGTTGCTACTATAACAGAAATCGGATTAGTTGGTTCTGTATCCCCATGGTGAGATGCTATCGCATTAACAACCGTAGCATTCTCTTTGTATTTTAATGCTAATGCAACACCGATTTCAACATGAGAACCCTCTACTTCATGATCAAGTGCTTTACCAATATCATGTAATAATCCCGCTCGACGTGCCAACTGAACGTCCAAGTCCAATTCGGCAGCTATTAAACCGGAAATATATGCTACCTCCATTGAGTGTTGTAGACCATTTTGTCCGTAGCTTGTTCTATATTTCAGTTTACCGACTATTTTTACTAAATCCGGATGCATATTATGAATACCTAGATCAAATGTTGCTTGTTCTCCCGCATCTCGAATAACTTGATCAATATTTTTACGTGCCTTATCAACAGCTTCTTCAATTTTTGACGGATGAATACGCCCATCATCAATTAATGATTTAATAGCTGTTTTGGCAATCTCACGACGTATAGGATCATATCCTGATAATATTACCGCTTCCGGTGTATCATCAATTATCAAATCTACTCCAGTTAATGTTTCTAGTGTACGAATATTTCTCCCCTCTCGCCCAATAATACGTCCTTTCATATCATCTGACGGAAGATCAACTACTGACACCGTAGTTTCACTCACCACATCCGAAGCAAAACGCTGTAATGATTGAACGATAAGTTCTTTCGCACGCTTATCAGCGATGTTCTTCGCTTCAAGTTCTTTGTTTCTTATATAAATCGCCATATCTTTAGCCATATCAGTTTCCACTGTAGCCATTATCTCTTCACGAGCTTGTTCTTCAGTTAGATTTGCAATACGTTGCAACTCTGTTTCTTGTTGAATTTTCAGTTGATTTACTTCACTACTTTTTTCATCAAGTAACTGTGATTTCTCTTCCAGTTTCAATTCTCTGGAACTTATTAATTCATCTTTTTTATTTAGAAGTTCTGTTTGACGTTCCAGTGATGATTCCTTTTGAAGAATTCTGTCTTCTTGTCTTTGAATATCTTGTTTTTTAAATTCCGCCTCTTTACTAGCAATGTTAATTATCTCTTCAGCTTCTTTTTTTGCAATAGTAGTTTCTTTCTCTACTATATAGCGAGCTTCTTTTCGTGCTTCGCCTACTATATGTTCCGCATCTTGTTTTGATAACTCTAGCCTTTTTTGAATAGAATTTTTCGAAATAATATATCCCAATAAAAGTCCAACAAGTAAAGCTGCAACACTGATTATCCCATAAATCATTTTGCAACCTCTCTTTATTAAAGAAAATTTTTTATTATGAATAATTTACCCATGTAAGATTAATTTTCTTAACATTATGGTAAACATTTCACAACTACCATTCTACACCACAACTATTAAAAAGTCAATAGACACTTTCTTTATGAAAATGCTATCCGCGGCTTATTTAATGCTGTTTTTAAAATGCTTTATCTCTCTAAAATTTTCTTTTATCGGCTACAATAATGGTCTATTTTTTACGATATAATCAGGAAAAAACTATATTAAAATACTTGAAATATATATTTATATATGCTAGAATAGACAAGTATGTAAAAATACACAACTTGATTGAGTGGGAGAACGAAAATTTTAAACGTTCTAAGACCACATCACGAAAAATAAATAGGAGGTTTTATCGTGGCTAAAAAAGTTATAAAAGTAGTTAAATTACAAGTACCAGCAGGTAAAGCTAACCCAGCTCCACCGGTTGGTCCGGCGTTAGGTCAAGCCGGTGTTAACATCATGGGATTCTGTAAAGAATTTAATGCTCGTACACAAGACCAAGCAGGATTAATTATTCCGGTAGTAATCTCAGTATATGAAGATCGTTCATTTACTTTCATTACTAAAACACCACCTGCTCCAGTATTGCTTAAAAAAGCAGCTAAAATTGAAAAAGCATCTTCTGTTCCAAACCGTGACAAAGTTGCAACAGTTTCAAAAGCTCAAGTTAGAGAAATCGCTGAGTTAAAAATGGCTGATTTGAATGCTGCATCTGTTGAAGCGGCAATGCGTATGATTGAAGGTACTGCTAGAAGTATGGGTATCTTGATAGGAGAATAGGAGGATAATTATAATGGCGAAAAAAGGTAAAAAATATCTTGAAGCGGCTAAGTTAGTAGATTCTTCTAAACTTTACTCAGTAGTAGAAGCAATCGAATTAGCTAAAAAAACAAGTACAGTAAATTTTGACGCAACAGTAGAAGTTGCATTCCGTTTAGGAATTGATACTCGTAAAAACGATCAACAGGTTCGTGGAGCCGTAGTTCTTCCTAAAGGAACTGGTAAAACTGCTAAAGTTTTAGTTTTTGCTAAAGGAGATAAAGCGGCAGAGGCAGAAGCAGCAGGCGCTGACTACGTTGGACAAGGTGAATACATCACTAAAATTCAACAAGGTTGGTTTGATTTTGATGTAATCGTAGCTACTCCGGATATGATGGGAGAAGTTGGTAAAATTGGTCGTGTCTTAGGACCTAAAGGTCTAATGCCGAACCCTAAAACCGGTACAGTAACCATGGACGTTACAAAAGCTGTTAACGAAATTAAAGCTGGTAAAGTAGAATATCGTGCTGAAAAAGCCGGTGTTGTTCACACTTTAATCGGTAAAGTTTCATTCTCAACTGAAGATTTAGTAGAAAATTTCAATGCTGTTCAAGAAGCATTAACTAAAGCTAAACCGGCAGCTGCTAAAGGTACTTACTTCAAATCTGTAGCCGTAACTACGACTATGGGACCGGGAGTTAAAGTTAGTACTGCTGAATTTAAATAAGAGTAATAATTTAGGCTCTGTGTCAAATACGGGGCATGAGAAAAAATAAGGATAAAATGCTAAGCAATGCAGTGTTGCTTGGCATTTTTCAAAACGCCCTTAAAAGAAATATTATTTTTATACTCAGAAACAAATAACCTAGAAACAACTAAAATGCGTAATCTAAAGTTATAAAAGCTATTATAACCATAAGAAACTCTCTTTAAAACCTTTATCTTATTATTAATACCCTCCAAAGAACCATTAGAAATAGAATACCTAACACTATTAAGCATATACTCTTTATGTTTTCTCATAGTATTAATAGCCTTACTAACACCATCAGATAAATCGATAGTAGATTTTTCAATTAATTCTTTAAACTCCAACTCATTTCTATACCTTATTGCATATCTAATATCCTGAACTCTCTCATAGCTAGCCTTAAATATACAATCTAATCCTAATAAATAATCTAAAATATCACGTCTAGTAACTAAACTCCTAAAACTCCTATTGAAGAAAAACCTACCATGAGTAACATTACTTTCATCTTCTAATATTAACTTCCAATTATTTTTTAAAAGAGTATAATTAATACCTTTTTGTTTTTTGTAAATATTCATTAGCTTAACTCTAGTTCTATTAAGTTCTCTATTAACATTTTGAATAAAGTTCTCTATTAACATTTTGAATAATATGAAACCTATCTATAACAATTTCAGCATTAGGAAACTTATTTCTAATCAACTTCATATAAGGAGTATAAATATCAATACAAATAGCCTTAACATTACTTCTAGCCTCTTTAGAAAATCTGGAAAAATAATTATTTAAAATATACTCAGTTCTACCATCAACTATATCAATAATCTCATGAGTTAAAGCATCTAAAAAAATAAAACTCATACCATTTTTACTATCTTTAGTAAACTTTAACTCATCAAAGCATAAATACTCAGGTAAGGTATTATAGTTAAGAATGTCTACATGGGATTTACATTTATAAAGAGTTCTTATAACAGTATTAACCGATACATTATTCATTTTGGCTATTTGTTTAAAAGATAAAGTATCAGCTAAATCACTCATTATAGAAAACTTAACATTTTTAGAAATACTACAGTATTTATCTACAAAAGAAGTAGTAGCTACAAATTTTTTATTACAAGTTTTACACTTGAAACGTTGCTTTCTTAGTTCCAAATAAGCAGGGATACCTGATATTTTTAATAGATTAATTCTAGTAAGTTCATTAAAGCCGTTTTTAACTACAGTATAACCTTTATTAAGACAACCACAGCATTCACACTTCTTGGGTTTATATGTTAAGGTACCTTTGAATACAAAGTACTTTTGATTATTTTTTATAGTTTCGTTATGTGTTTTCTCAATAGTTATATTTTTATCTTTTATTTGTAGTAGGTTTTTAATGAATTATCCCTCTTTTATTTCTTTTGTTTTTGTGTTAAAATTATTCATGACAGATATCCTTTCATAGTTTATTTTTTTTGCACTTTAATTATATTGGATATTTGTCTTTTTGTATATTAAAAAACAATACGGGGTATGGATTTTTTTTCATGCCCCGTATTTATTATACAACCATAATTTAAGGAGATTTGAAATTCAAATCTCCTTTTTGCTACTTATAATACTAACCATTTAAAGTTCTATCATTTTCTAACACGTTTTATTATTTGTAAACAGATAAATTGTACAATTATTGCTAAAACTATAAGCAATATTAATTTAACTGAATTAAACTGATTATTATTAAATGGTTTTAATGTATTACCGGATAATATTACACACATAACTATAATGATTAACACATATACTATTGTATCAACTATAAAAAACCAAATAGGCGAGTACTTTGTCATAATCATTTGAACAACTGCAATATTTGATAAAATATACATTACAATAAACATATACAAATATTCTATTATACAATTTTTATTGTAAAAATATTGAGTAATAAAGTCCAATACCGTTACTATTATTAGGGATAAATACATAATAAAATAAATATATTGAATTTTTATTTTATAATTAAGAGGTAAATATTGGATAATATGATTTTCTTTGTCCTCATAGTTTCTACCGGTGTTAATAAAAATGTATGCTCCTAATACACTCAAAATCATATAACTTTTATCAAATAGAATTTCTGAAAAAATTATTATTAAAACAAGATAATACAAATAATACAAAAACTTATATATCATAGGTTCTTCATAGTTTCTACCGGAAATCAAGTTAACTAAGGCTCCAATCTTCGTACTACTATATTCTTTATTCATTTCCTTTTCCTCCTTGCAGAATTGTTATTAGTATTTCTTCAACATTAGTATTACTAAATTTTTCCTGTAATGAAACTATATCTTCATTTAATATAACCTTACCATTTTCAAAAACAATAATATAATCAGCAAAATGCTGAATAACATTCATTTCTTCTGTTACAATAATAATTATCTTATCATCTGTTATATATTCACGAAGTAACGCTAACATTTCTCGTTTTTCTATAAGCCCTACACCTGAAAATGGATTATCCAATACCAAAATATTTGACTTAGTACTAATTCCAATCGAAAATAGTAAAATTTTTATTTGACCTTGCGATAATTCGTAAATTTTTTTTTTTGACGATATACTTTATATTTTTTTAATAATTTAAAACATTTCTCTATATTTAAACGTTCATCTAATTTTTTTAACTTACTTATTAATTCATCAACACGTAACTTATCCGAAAATAATGGTTTATCTGCTATATATGAATATTGAAATTTTATTTCCAGTTCATTATCATTAAAATTTAATTTATCATAATAAACCATATCTTTTCTAATATCAAAACCGCCTAATATGCTCTGTAAAAATACAGTTTTTCCTGCTCCACTATTACCGGCAATTGCATAAACATACCCATTCTTAATATCTAAATTTACCGGCCCCAGTTTGAATGAGTTTTTTACCACTGTTAAATTATTTATTGTTAACATAATCTTTCTCCTCTAAAATATTATCAATAATATTTCTAATATCAAATATCTGCAACCCATCTTTTAATGCTCTATCTATTAGTATAGATAATTCATTTAGATATTCTTCTTTTTTTATTAATAAAATTTGTTCAATGTTAATATTACTTACAAAATAACCAACCGCACCTTTGCTGTATATTAAATTTTCAGCCAATAACACTTCATATGATTTTTTTATCGTTATAATACCTACTTCTAATTCCTTAGCAAGATTTCTTATTGATGGTAATTGCTCATTTTCCTTAATAATACCATTTAATATATATTTTTTTATTTGAGATGCTATTTGCTGATAAATTGGAACATCAGATAAATTTGAAATTTTTATATCCACATCATCACCTCTTTTTGTATCTACTGTAATTATACAATAGACACAGTTTATTCGTCAATATTTTTATTATTTTTTTAAATCATGATATAATAATAGTATTAATTTATATGGAGTGTAACTATGATTTCTATAATTGTACCGATATATAATGAAGAGAAAACTATTCAAGATTTCATCTATAACCTTTATCAATTACATAATATCCAACAACACGAAATTATTTTTGTAGACGGCGGTAGCAAGGATAACACCCTTTTGATATTAAAAAAACTCAGCTATTTTGGATATAACTATTATACTTCCGATAAAAAAGGACGTGCTAATCAAATGAATTTTGGAGTGAGTGTTTCTAAAGGCGATATACTTTGGTTTGTTCACGCTGACAGTGTTCTTCAAAAAGACGTTATTTCAAAAATTTTATCTTGCCCTACTGAAGTAGGTTGCCTTAAAATTAGATTTTACCCAAACAGCTTTTCAATGAAAATTAACTCCCTAGTTTCAAAACTTCGAGCCAGTATAACAAATATTGCATTTGGTGATCAAGGTCTATTTATGAAGCGGTTTGTTTTTGAACAAATTGGCGGTTACAAAGATATGCCAATAATGGAAGATTATCGTATTTCCGAAGATTTAACTGCACATGGTTATAAAATAACGGTTATCAATAGTTTCATCACTACTTCTGCCAGACGCTACAAAGGGAAGAAGTTTCGTACAATGTATCAAATGCAAAAATTTCAACGTATGTATCGTCAAGGAGTTTCGGTCGAAAAAATAGCTGAACAATACAAAGATGTTAGATAACATATAATTTTTCTTGAAAATTAAATAGTAAGGAAAATTCTAATTTAAAAAATATTTAATTTAAAATTATTTGACAAACTTTGAAATTAAACCTATACAATTATAATATTCTTATTTTTCGCAACTATTACTAATAATTTTTTTAAAAAAAATATACTCTATAATATTTAATTATATAAAAATATATTCTTTAAATCATTTTTGTTTGAATATATTTTTTTTCTGCATTATAATAGATTTATAATAACTATTAAAAGGAGAGCGAATATGGCAGATTATTTTAAAAAGAAACATTTAATAGAATTTGGAGAAGGAAAATTTGGAGAAGATGCTCCGGAACTTTGGAAAAACTTTATGACCTATTACGGTACAACAATGCAAGATGGTGAATTGACTTCTCGTGAAAAGGCACTTATCGCTATCGCTATTGCTCATTCTGAGGGTTGTCCTTATTGTATTGAGGCATATACAAATACATGTCTGGAAGAAGGCTGCGACCAAGATCAAATAGCAGAAGCGATACATGTAGCTGCAGCTATGAAAGCCGGTATTACACTTGTTCATGGTTTACAAAGTAAAGAATTGTCTGATAAACTAACTAATCGTTAATTCATTATGACAGAAAAAAATAATATTCCCCCATTTTTTGAACAAGTAGAAGATAAACAATACTTGCTTACGGTAGAATACCCCGAAATTATGCAGATTAATGTTGGAAGTTTATGTAATATCACTTGCAGTCATTGTCATGTAAACGGCGGTCCTACCCGAAAAAATAATATGGTAAAAGAAACTTTTGAACAAATTATTGAAGCATTCAAAATCGGTAAATACAAGACTATGGATATTACCGGTGGTGCTCCGGAGATGAATCCGAATTTCAGATGGTTTTTAAAAGAAATTCGACCTTTTGCGGAAACTATTATTGTTCGTACCAACCTTATTATTTTGTCAGTACCTGCCTACAGAGATATTCCTGAATTATACCGTGATTTAAAAGTTCAAGTGGTAGCATCACTACCCTACTATAATGAAAAAGTTGTGGAGCGACAACGTGGTAAAGGAGTATTTCCTAAATCTATTGAAGTATTAAAAAGGCTTAATGAATTAGGTTACGGAAAGGATAAAGAATTAGTTCTTAATCTTGTATATAATCCTAATGGAGCGTATCTTCCACCGAAACAGGAAACTCTTGAAAAAACATATAAGAAAAAATTATTTGATAGCTTTGAAATAGTGTTTAATAATTTATTTGTTATTACTAATAACCCTATTGGTCGTTTTTCAGAATTTTTACATAGAGAAGGTTTGTACGATGGTTACATGAACAAGTTATATAAAGCATATAATCCCGGTACTCTACCGGGGCTTATGTGTCGCAATATGATTTCTGTTGGACCGGACGGTTCTTTATATGATTGTGATTTTAATTTGATAGAAAAACTAAATGTTTCCGGTCGTATAAAACATGTAAATGAGCTTGCTAAAGAACATACAGGTGTCAGACGTATTGTTACAGGTATCCACTGTTATGGATGTACCGCAGGGGCGGGTTCTTCTTGAGGTGGCGAAACTTGTTAGCATAGGTTATGCTTATAGAAAAATTCACTCAATTTTTGGTTGTATAATAAATACGGGGCATGAAAAAAAATCCATACCCCGTATTGTTTTTTAATATACAAAAAGACAAATATCCAATATAATTAAAGTGCAAAAAAAATAAACTATGAAAGGATATCTGTCATGAATAATTTTAACACAAAAACAAAAGAAATAAAAGAGGGATAATTCATTAAAAACCTACTACAAATAAAAGATAAAAATATAACTATTGAGAAAACACATAACGAAACTATAAAAAATAATCAAAAGTACTTTGTATTCAAAGGTACCTTAACATATAAACCCAAGAAGTGTGAATGCTGTGGTTGTCTTAATAAAGGTTATACTGTAGTTAAAAACGGCTTTAATGAACTTACTAGAATTAATCTATTAAAAATATCAGGTATCCCTGCTTATTTGGAACTAAGAAAGCAACGTTTCAAGTGTAAAACTTGTAATAAAAAATTTGTAGCTACTACTTCTTTTGTAGATAAATACTGTAGTATTTCTAAAAATGTTAAGTTTTCTATAATGAGTGATTTAGCTGATACTTTATCTTTTAAACAAATAGCCAAAATGAATAATGTATCGGTTAATATTGTTATAAGAACTCTTTATAAATGTAAATCCCATGTAGACATTCTTAACTATAATACCTTACCTGAGTATTTATGCTTTGATGAGTTAAAGTTTACTAAAGATAGTAAAAATGGTATGAGTTTTATTTTTTTAGATGCTTTAACTCATGAGATTATTGATATAGTTGATGGTAGAACTGAGTATATTTTAAATAATTATTTTTCCAGATTTTCTAAAGAGGCTAGAAGTAATGTTAAGGCTATTTGTATTGATATTTATACTCCTTATATGAAGTTGATTAGAAATAAGTTTCCTAATGCTGAAATTGTTATAGATAGGTTTCATATTATTCAAAATGTTAATAGAGAACTTTATTCAAAATGTTAATAGAGAACTTAATAGAACTAGAGTTAAGCTAATGAATATTTACAAAAAACAAAAAGGTATTAATTATACTCTTTTAAAAAATAATTGGAAGTTAATATTAGAAGATGAAAGTAATGTTACTCATGGTAGGTTTTTCTTTAATAGGAGTTTTAGGAGTTTAGTTACTAGACGTGATATTTTAGATTATTTATTAGGATTAGATTGTATATTTAAGGCTAGCTATGAGAGAGTTCAGGATATTAGATATGCAATAAGGTATAGAAATGAGTTGGAGTTTAAAGAATTAATTGAAAAATCTACTATCGATTTATCTGATGGTGTTAGTAAGGCTATTAATACTATGAGAAAACATAAAGGGTATATGCTTAATAGTGTTAGGTATTCTATTTCTAATGGTTCTTTGGAGGGTATTAATAATAAGATAAAGGTTTTAAAGAGAGTTTCTTATGGTTATAATAGCTTTTATAACTTTAGATTACGCATTTTAGTTGTTTCTAGGTTATTTGTTTCTGAGTATAAAAATAATATTTCTTTTAAGGGCGTTTTGAAAAATGCCAAGCAACACTGCATTGCTTAGCATTTTATCCTTATTTTTTCTCATGCCCCGTATTTGACACAGAGCCCAATTTTTTAACATTGAGTGAATTTTAGTTTTAGTATATATAAGCCTTGAGTTTATAAATCTTTGACCTTATTAGTAAGAGTATTAAGTAATTTGAAACCTACCAAATTTTTAAATATCTCGTGGTTTTTTCTCTATTTTTATTTTCTTTCTTCAATAACTTTTACTAAATCTTTGATTTCTGTAATATTTTCTGCATCTTCATCCGAAAATTCAAAACCATATTTTTCTTCAATATCCATTACTACATCAGCTATATCAATTGAATCAGCATCTAAATCTTCATTTAATTTTGAATCTAATGTTATTTTATCTTTATCTATTTTTATATATTTAACAATTATATCTTTTACTTCTTCAAAAATTGCCATTATCACTCTGCTCCTTGTTCCATCGTTTCTATCATTATATCATAAAGTTTTGTTTTATGTATTTTTTTTGCTTGTTGAACTGCATAATATAATGCTTTTTCATCAGCTGCTCCATGAACTTTTATAGTTGGTTTTTTCAATCCCAGCAAAAACGCTCCGCCATACTCACTATAATCAAATTTTTTCTTAAAGTCGGTTATTCCGCCTTTTACTAAAATTGCACCTATTTTAGTGATTAGATTTTTTACAAAAATTGCTTTTATCATTTTTCCAAATGTTTGAGCAACACCTTCTATTGTTTTTAACAGAACATTCCCGGAAAAACCATCTGCTATAACGACATCGTACTGATGTTCTAATATTTCTCGTGCTTCAATATTACCTTTAAAATTTGCTATCTCTGTTTTTAACAATTTATGTGCTTCTTTATAGACCTTATTTCCTTTTGTTTCTTCTGAACCAACATTTATAAGTGCAACCTCCGGAGTATCTATATTATAGATATGTTTAACATATAGTTGTCCAAGTTTTGCATAGTTTAATAAATCTTCCGGTTTTGCCTCAACATTTGCTCCAAGGTCTGTTAGCAAAAATTTATGCTCAGATCTTGTCGGTAGCATTGTTCCAAGTCCCGGTTTTGATATACCTTCAATTCTTCCAACCATAAAGATTGCACTTGCCATATATGCTCCTGTACTTCCACCGGAAATAGCGACATCTACAACATTATTTTTTAAATCTTCTAAAAGTCGTATCATAGTAGCATCTTTTTTCTTACGATGTACACGTGCTGAATCATCTTCTATAAGAACTACTTCTGTACAGATATTTTTTATAATATTATCTCTATTTGTAATTTTTTTCAACTCTTCTTCTCTACCGTAAACGAATAATTCTACTTCATTATCCTGATAACTGTTTATAAAATTTATAATTTTTTGCGTGTCGTCCACACCCAATAAATCTATTCCTATTTTCATGTTATGCACTTTCTTCTCCTATTAATTTCGCTTCAACTACAAATCGGCTATCCCATTCTCCAGTTTTTGGATTAAAGTTATCACAAGTAAACATAGTTAATTTTTTAGGTTGATCATTATGTTGATCTAAGATTTCAACTTGCGTCGGTGCTACATCATATAATTTACTTACCTCGTAGGTTCTTAACTTATCTTTTGAAATAATTTGAATTTTAGTACCCATTTTAATTTTGTTCAAATTATTAAAACGAATTCCAACCCCCTGAACACTATGCCCTGCTATAACAACATTCTGAGCATCTAATGTAGATGGTTCTTGTGCTGTTGCTACACCATTTATAAGATTTATTTCTGTTACCCCTTGGAAAATCGGCTCTTCTATTTTTACATCATCAATTTTTAAAATTCCTAACATTGAATCTGTTAGTTTGATTTTAGATTGATTATCTGTAAACAATTTTTGCCACCACGGTATATCAACCTCTCCTTTACCATTTTTGTACGCTGTTATTATTTTATCATTAACATTTCCTGTCAAATACTCTCTAATTTGATTTTTAAATATTAAAACTGCCGATGTTAATAGTAACAAGGCTATTATCACATTCAGTATTCTATTTTTCGTTTTCTTACTCATTATACAACCTCCTATATTATTGTATCATTAAATCCAATATAACTAAATAGCCTTTCTTTATCATCTGTAACTTCTATTATCTTTAAGGCTAATTTCTTAGCAAGATACATTAAATCAACATCTTCTATCAAATTCGCAACTTTAAAACTGGGAATACCACTTTGTTTCGTACCAAAAAAATCTCCGGGCCCTCGTTGTTTTAAGTCAAATTCTGCTATTTTAAAACCGTCATTCTCTAAACACATTATATCAATTCTCTCACTTTTAGAATCGGTAATTAAAATACAATATGATTGAAACTTACTTCGCCCTACTCTTCCACGTAGCTGATGAAGTGTTGCAAGACCAAACCTATGTGCATCAACTATAATCATAAACGTGGCATTGGGGACATTAACTCCAACTTCAATAACCGTTGTAGAAATAAGTATATGAATTTCTTTTTTTAAAAACTTATTCATTATCTCATCTTTTTCTTTGTTCGGCATCTTACCGTGAAGAATTGCTACCTTATACTGTTCAGGTAGATAATTTCTTATATTCTCATAAGTTTCTTCGATATTTTGCAAATCCATTTTTTCCGATTCTTCTATTAAAGGACAGACCACATATCCCTGTCTTCCATTATCAAGTTCTACCACAATCTTATCAAGAACCTTATAAAAACTCTTATTATTCGCTTTATAAGTTTGAACTTTTTTTCTACCTTTTGGAAGTTCATCAATTGTAGAGATTTTTATATCAGTTATAAGTGTAATAGCCAAACTTCTCGGAATTGGTGTCGCAGTCATCATTACGGAATTAACGCTATCGCCTTTTTTGTTCAACATATTACGTTGTCTTACACCAAAGCGATGTTGCTCATCAGTTATAACAAATTTCAAATTGTTAAACTTCACACCTTCTTGAATAAGAGAATGTGTTCCAATTATTAATTCTATCTCACCTACTTCAAGTAAACTTAAAATGGTATTCCTTTCTTTCTTAGAGGTACTGCCGGTCAGCAATGCCATTGAAACACCCATTTCTTTAAAAAATTCAAAAAAAGTTTCAAAATGTTGATTGGCAAGTATTTCTGTCGGTGCCATTATAGCACATTGATAACCTGCTTTGATAACTCCATACATACATACAGCCGCAACAGCAGTTTTTCCGCTTCCTACATCACCTTGTAATAGTCGTTCTGTTCTAAAAGGAGAATTTAAGTCCTGAACCATTTCATAAATAACTCTATTTTGTGCATTAGTTAAAGAAAATGGTAAACTGTTTTTAATTTTTTCCACATCAACATTTTTTATATTAACGGCATATCTACTATTCGGTACTTTATTATTTATATTTTGCAACTGAAGTTTTAATTGATAATTAAATAACTCGTGAAAAGCGAACATCTTTTTGGCTCTATCAAAGCTTTCAATATCTGTTGGAAAATGCAAAGTATAAAGTATTTTATCAAGTTCCCAAATCCCCTTAAAATTTTTAGGGACTAAATCTAAAATAACATTTTCATTATCTACCATTGAAAATATCTCTTTAACTAAATTAACAAATTTTTTCTGGGTAATCCCTTGCTTTAGGTGATAAAAAACTTGTATATTGGCATTATCACTCTTTTCTTTTTCTTCTACACTAAATGATATACTGGAGGCTGTTATAGTATTATTTGCCGCATTATATGTTCCCTTAACTACTATCTCTCTTCCTTCGATAATATTTTTCTTCAAATAATGTTGATTAAAAAATATTATTTTAACACTTCCGGACGAAGTAAGTAGGGAAAAAAATGAACGACTTTTCCTATTCCCGTAAAATTGAGTTGTAACTCTTGTTTCTATTTTCCCCGTAGTTATAACTTTATCATTATCTTTTACAGAAAAAGAGAAATCAGTGGAACTTGATAGTCTATATGGAATATTATACAAAACATCACCGATAGTAAATATACCTAACTCCGCTAAAGTTTGTAAATATTTGTTTCCAACACCTTTTACAGTTCCTACTGATTTTTCTAATATATTAATCATTACCGAATAATAAACTCCTATATCTCTCGCCGGTTGCTGTTATAGCCAAGCCACCTTTGGCAGTTTCTTTAAATTTCGTTGACATTTCTAAACCTATCTTATACATTGCTTCTAACACTTCATCTGCCGGGATACGACTTTCCACACCTGCTAATGCCAAATCCGCTGCCATCATAGCTATTGAAGCCCCTGCTGCATTTCTTTTAACACAAGGAACCTCTACAAGACCTGCTACAGGATCACAGACCAAACCTAACATATTTTTCATAGCGATAGCAAAGGCGTGCGCACTCATTGCAGCATCCCCTCCCATAGCTTCAACAATAGCAGCCGCTGCCATAGCACTTGCTGAACCGATTTCTGCCTGACAACCGCCTTCCGCTCCGGCACAAGAGGCGTTGTTAGCAACGACAAAACCAAATGCCCCTGCTGTAAATAACATTCTCAACTGTGTTTCTTCATCTATATTAAACTTCTCTTTTAAAGCATGAACACAACCGGGAAGCACACCGGCAGAACCTGCCGTTGGAGTTGCACAAATAAGTCCCAGCGAAGCATTGACTTCATTGGTAGCAACAGCAGCCGCTACTCCTGTTAAAAAGTCCGCTCCGGTTATAGATTTTCCACTATCAATATAATTTTTTATTTTTTTTGCATCACCACCGGTTAAACCTGTTTTTGAACTAACACCTGCGATTCCTTCTTCTACCGCCTGCATCATTACCATTAAATTTTTTTTCATAAGTTTTTCAACTGCCGTCCTACTTACTCCATTAAGCTCAACTTCTTGCTCAATCATAAGTTCCGACACCGGTTTATTTTCTAACTGTGATTTTTTTACTATGTCTTCCAAACTAGTAAACATAACCTATCCCCCTACAATCTATCTGCAAATTTTATCTCAACTACGTATGGTAGTTTGTTTAATTTATCTATACTTTCTTCACTCAATATCTCTAAAGATTCTACAGTTAAAAGATTTATTCCTTCTAAAATAGAGCTTGAATAATTTGCAGTTACTATCTTATCGGAGATTATATCTTCTATACCTTTTCTTAACTGCTCTTTATTATCTTGATTAAATCTATAAAAGATAAAATAGGTTGAAAAATCTCCTGATAAATTGACATCAAAACCCAATAGTTCAAATATAACCATTTTTCCGCCACCAATAGATTTCCCAACTAAATCTAAATTGTCTTTTTCTGCCGATACCTCTATCTTTGCAGTATTAGGATGAATATGCTCAACTTCACTTTCTATAAATTCAAATTCTATACCTTTTTCTTTGGCAGTTTCCATACTGTTTCTTATTCGTTTATCAGATGTATTATATCCTAATAATCCACCTATTAACGCTATATCAGTACCATGCCCTTTATAAGTTTCTTTAAAAGAACCGTATAGTGTAATTCTTACTTTCTCAGGTTCTTTGCCGAAAATATGTCTTGTAAATAAGCCTATACGAACAGCTCCGGCTGTATGAGAGCTTGAAGGACCTACCATGATAGGTCCTATTATATCGAATACACTTCTATACTTCATAATTTATACCTCCAAAATAGTTGGTAATATTACAGGTTGTCTTCCTATTTCACTATTTAGGAACTTCCCTAAAATTTCTACTAATTTTTGTCTTACTTGGTAGACGGTTATATTATCTTCTTTTAAAATATTAAGCATTTCATTTTTCACAACATTTTTGCATTCATTCAACAGCTCTGTTGATTCTGAAATGTTAACAAATCCTCTACTGATAATATCCGGGTTATTGAGTAGTTTTTTAGTTTTGAAATCAATTGCTACCGAAACTACAACAACCCCTTCTTCTGATAACTCTCTTCTATCTTTAATAACCACATTTCCAATATCTCCAATACCCAAACCGTCAACGTAGACATCAGATGCGTCGAATTTCCCCGCAACTCTTGCACTGTCTTTTGTTAATGCCAGTACATCACCGTTTTTTAAAATAAATGAGTTCTCTAATGGTATATCACACTCCGCTGCGGTTTTTGCATGAATCACCTGCATACGATATTCTCCATGAATAGGCATAAAATATTTTGGTTTTATTAGTCTGAACATTAATTTTTGTTCTTCTTTAGAACCATGCCCCGATGTGTGAACATTATTTACACTTGATGTAATAACATTAGCACCTAACTTAGATAACAAATCTATATTTTTATTAATAGATAATGTGTTCCCCGGAATGGCTGAACTCGCAAAAACTACAGTATCGGTCGGCATTATCGTAATTTTTTTATGTGTACCGTTTGCTATTCTGCTAAGAGCCGCAAGTTCTTCACCCTGAGTACCTGTGCATAAAATAAGTAATTTATTAGGATCTACTTGGTTTAAATATTTACTGTTGATAAAAGTATCTTTCGGAGCTTTTATATATCCTAATTCTGTCCCTATTTTTATCGCTTTCTCCATTGAACGACCAAAAACTACTATTTTTCTATTATGTTCAATACATGCTTCAACTACTTGTTTTACACGATAGACGTTAGAGGCAAAAGTCGCAAAAATAACTCTATGTTTTTCTTTACGTAAAATATTAGATATTGTTTTTCCTACTTCTTTTTCACTTTGAGTAAATTCCGTTCTTTCAGAGTTGGTCGAATCTGATAATAGACAAAGAACTCCTTCTTCTCCAACCTTAGCCATTCTATGTAAATTAGAACCTTGACCTACCGGAGTAAAGTCAAATTTGAAATCTCCTGTGTGGACAACATTTCCTTGGGGAGTATTAACAATAACTCCGAACGAATCCGGAATAGAATGAGAAGTACTATGAAATGAAATTTTTAAGTACTTAAAATTTAATTTAGTATCTTCGTCAATAATATTTAACTCCGCTTTGCCAAGAAGATTATGTTCTTCAAGTTTTGATTTTATAAGCCCTATCGCTAGTGGCCCACCATAAATCGGCAAACTGACTTTTCTTAATAAGAATGGTAAGCCGCCAATATGGTCTTCATGCCCATGAGTAATAATAAGTGCTTTTATTTTATTTACATTTTTCTCTATATATGAATAATCCGGAATAACATAATCTATCCCCAATATATTATCACCGGGAAACTTTACTCCGGCATCAATAATAATAATCTCATCACGATATTGAATAGCATAGGTATTTTTACCGATTTCTCCTAAGCCGCCAATAGCAGCGATACCTACCTCGTGTTTTTTGATAATTTTATCCATAGACTTTCTCCAATTTAAAGTCTTCAGATTGTTTTTCAAACTCTAAATATGCTTCACTTAATTCTTGAATAAGTTCTATATTGTAATTTCTGTCATCCAAGTATTTTCTAACCTCCGGTATCCCGTCAGCTTCTACATACAATACTTGAGTATTTTCCCTTACGGGGATTTCTTGTGCGTTTTCTTGATAAAACACTTTAAATACTGTCATTATTCTTCTCCTATCATTTCTTTTAATATACTTAATGTATAATCTATTTCTTTTTTATCTGTATTTACATTAATAAATGAGAACTGTATAATATTTCTCTCTTGGAGATATGAACTTTTATAATGAATAAATATATTATTAATCGCAAATGATTCTCCAATGTTCAAAGAAGAAATCTCTTTCGGTAATTCCACGGTAATAATCACCGGTGAAATTTCTTTTTCTTTTATTTTCATAATTGGGAGATTTAATTCTTTTAAACCTTTTTTCATATATGAATACTTTTCTTTTACCACACCATATCTTTTATCTGTCTTAAATACATCTAATGCTGTATTTAATGCTTCCATTAATATTGACGGTTGAGTAAACGGTATTGAGGTCATTTTATGAGCATAACCTAAATCTAAATATAATGGTGTATCTTTTAATTCTACTAAGTCACAATTAGACCCAACTATTGCAAGACCTGCCACTGAGCAAAATGCTTTTCCTGAAGAACAGGCAACATAATCAACATCTTTATAACTATATTTCACCGCACCCACGGCAGAAACAGCATCCACCGCTAAAACAATACCATATTTTTTAGCAATTTTAGTGATTTCTTCTAAATCATTCAAAATTCCGACACTGGTTTCATTGTGTACTAAATAAACAAAGTCATAATTTTTAGAGGAAAGTTTTCTTTCTACTTCTTTCAAATCAAAACTTTCTCCAAAACCTACACTATAACTTTCTATATTCAAACCATGACGTTTTGTTTCTTTTATTAATCTGTTCCCAAATTCTCCATTTGCCAACACTAAACCGTTAGTTAAACTGCGACCTTTTAATTGTGCCATAATCGCTTCATTTGCCAATGTTGCAGAACCGTGTAAAATTGTCGCCTCTCTAACATCCAAAATAGTTTCTATTTTTTCTAATGTATCTTTTGTCAAACTGACAAACTCATTGCTTCTGTGTGAATATAACTTTTTAGATAGTTTTTTCACAACTTCTTCTGATAAATCAACAGGTCCCGGCAAAAAGTTAATTCTTTGTGCCTTTGATAATTTATCTATTATTCTGTTATCTTTTGTTAAATCTAAATACATCGGCATATACTCAGCATCTTTTGTTCCGACATTTTCATGAAACTTAACAAATCCCAAATGACGATATAATTTCTCTTGGCGAGTAGTTCCTGAGATAAAAATAATATCATAAGCATTCTGAATAATATAATTAAATGTTCTTTGAATTAATTCTGTAAATACTTTTGTTTTTCTATATTGTTGTTTAATCGATAATAATCTTATTTCAACTGGTTTTTTATAGCTACCTTCATAATATTTATCTATATCATTTAATTTTAAATCTAGTGAGAATGGTCTTGTATCTGATAATGCAATCATTCCGACTACTTCTTGTTCCTTTTTAGCAATAATATAAATATTTTTATCATGAAATTTATCTTTTAATTTTCCAGTATCATTTTTTTCGTGCTGAGGAATTTCATCAACAAAAGTTTCATAATTTAATTTGAAAATTTGTTCGTATTCTTCTATTGTATTTGCTATTTTGTAAATCATAATTTTTCCCCATAACTGTTTTTGGTTGAATTTTCTCTACCCTATATATTATCACACTTACAAATATTTTTCAATTACAGCAACATGGTATTTTATAATTATCTCTAATTTGACAAAAAATTTTAGTACTATATTTTTTGATGTAATTATCATAACAATAAAATATTCAAACTTAACTGTTTATTACAACTATTCGATAAATAATATTTTTATTAAAAAATAAAAACAGCCGAGTTTCCTCAGCTGTCTATCATACTTAATAATTAGATTATAATATACGTTGATTTTTAAGAGCGGTCATAAAGTCCGTTAATTCATAAATTGCTTTTGCTTCTATTATTTTTTTCAATTTCGCCGCTTTAAATCCTTTTGATTTTTTACCGCCCATTACATCTGCTATTCCGTTTTTAGCTCCTAATGAACATACTACACCGCGATTAATATATTTAAAATCTCCAACTTGTTTTCCGCTAATTCTTGCTCCTACATATTGTCCCATTTGGTTAGAAATTTGTGCTGTTGTAGGGTAAGGTCTTTCTTGACGTGTTTCTATAAATGCTGCACAGTCACCAATTACATATACATCGTCCATTCCGGGAACCGTTAACTGTTGAGTTGTTATTAATCGGCCACGTTTTGCCAATTCAGGGAACGTTTCATCCATAAGTTTATTCCCTCGTACCCCGGCAGTCCATACTAATGTGCTAGCTTTAGGTTCTTTTCTTTCCCCGTCTATTTCAACGATGAAACCATCTTTAGTTGCACCTTTAATACCCGCTCCTAAAGTAATCTCAATACCTTGATCTTCTAAAAATTTCTTAGCATAATCGCTATATTCTTTAGTAAACATTGGCAACAATTTTGGTGCTGCATCAAAAGCACGAATTTTCACCAATTTTTCATCAATACCATATTTAGAACACAATTCTTTTCTTCTATGTAATAACTCTGCAAGAAACTCAGTACCGGCTAATCCTACTCCTCCAACTATAATGGAAATATCTTTTTCATCTTTTTCTTCAGATGTCGCATATTTTCTAAAATTATCTTCAATAGTTGTAGAAATTTTTTCAGCTGCTTTGACATTTGTTATCGGCATCGCATATTCTGCCATTCCTTCGATACCGAATGTTTCTGATTGGAAGCCTAAACCGATTACCAATATATCATAATCAAGCTCATGTTTTTTAGTTAATACTATTTTTTTCTCGGTATCAATTTTGATAACTTCATCTTGGATAAAATCCGCACCGGCAGGTAAAATATTTTTTATTTCGATTGTAATATCTTTTGCAGGAATATTCCCTGAAGAAACTTCATGTAAATTGACTGTATCATAATGATAAGAATTTTTATTTACTAAAGTAACTTTTACTTCTCCTGCTTTAATAGCCTTTTTCAAGCCTTTCAGCGTTGTTAAACCTGCGTATCCCGCTCCTAAAATTACTACATTTTTCATGATATTTTCTCCTTTTATTTATATATTTCTTAAATTATTAATGCCCACAACAACAGCAGCCACCACAGCAGCCTCCATCTTCATCATCATAAATTTCCATCATGTTAGGATTATGCAACGTAAATTCACTTCCAAACTCGTCTTGTACATAATCAATCTCAAGACCTTTTAGAAGCAATTCATCTTCTTCGTTTACTACCATTTTTAACTCGTTAAATGTATAAACCTTATCTCCTTCAATTAATTCGTCTTTAATGTCCATGCTATATTGCATTTGTGTCCCATCTAATACTATAGCTATCTTCAAATAACTGTCCTTTTTATTAGCATCAAACAGTAACTCTTGAAATTTTTTAACAGCTATATCTGTTACAGTTATTATTTGATCTACTGTGTTAGTCATAATATTTTCCCTCGTTTACTTTATTTTATACTATTATTATAACCGTTTTTCTGGTAAAATAATAGTATAATGTCTTAATTTTATATAATTTTTAAAATATATAACTTTATATGATATATTTTTACTGATGAGGTGTTATTTTGAATACAGAATATTTTAATACTATAAATAAAATAAAACTTGAATTAGACAAAATTCGTCCAAAATTAATTGCAGACGGTGGCGATATAGAATTTATTAACTTTAAAGACGGGATTCTAAAATTAAGATTTAAGGGTGAATGCGCAACCTGTGAGCTGTCACATATTACTATGAAATATGCCATTGAAAAAAATATAAAAGAAAAAATTCCGGAGGTCAAAAAAGTTTCTGAGGTCAAACTTAAAATTGTATAGTAAATATATTCAATATATTATTTTACACAACAATTTAATCTTTTAATTATTCTATAAAAAAATCAGACTGTCATTCAACAAGTCTGATTTTTCTAATTTTCTATTTTCTTATATCTTCAATAAATTTATCATCAATCGTTTCTATTAATTTTTCTAAAATTGATTTTGCCGCATAATAATCTCTTATGTCAAAAATTGAATTATGTGTGTGAATATATCTGGCACAAATCCCTATTACGGTAGTCGGTACTCCCGTTAATGCCTGATGAATATTTCCACCATCCGTTCCACCGGGTGATGTGAAATACTGATATTTTATATTATTTTTTTCTGCAAGTTCCACTATTTTTTCTCTCATATTTGGGCGGAGTACCATTGTTCTATCAACAAGTCTTACTAAAAATCCTTCTCCCAGACGACCGTTACTGGTAGCAGAACCGTCCATATCATTAGCAGGGCTACAATCAACAACAAAACAAACATCGGGCTTCACCATATGAACCGCCGCACTTGCTCCACGTAATCCCACTTCTTCTTGAACAGTGGCGCAAACCACCAAATTAATATCCAACTCTTTATCAGCAAACTGTTCTAATATTTCAGTAATAATTACACAACCGTATCTATTGTCTATAGCTTTGCTCATAAAACGATATTCTGTAAGTTGTTCAAAATTGGTTTTCGGTGTTACAAAAGCACCCTCTCTAATACCCATTTCTAAAACTTCTTCTCGTGAAGCAGCTCCAAGATCTATCGTCATATCGTTTATTTTAACATTTTGTGCTATCCCTGCTGTAAAATGTTTCGGTATAGAGCCTATTACCCCGGTAAATTTTTTACCCTCATATGAAGTTATAGTATAAGTTTGTGCTAACAAAACATCTTCTCTAAAACCGCCAAGTGTTTCAAATTTTAACATCCCGTTCGGTAAAATTTTTGTTACAATAAAACCGACTTCATCCATATGTGCTGCTATCATGACAGTTTTAGCATTTTCTTTTTTTGATTTTTTTATTGCATAAATTCCACCTAAATTATCGTATTTAATTTCATCAGCATATTTTGATAAATTCTCTTCTAAATATTTAGAAATTTCGTTTTCAAATCCTGATGTTCCGTCTAACATTGTTAGCTCTTCAAATCTTTTTAATGCACTGCTCATTTTATTCTACCTCTTTTATATATTCTATTTCTTCATTTTCCTTACTATATTTCACCTCATAACTTTTTTCTTTTTCATCAAAATAAAACATCAGATAGTTATTCTCTTTCAAATTTAATGAATAACTATTATTAACCTCGAAACCTTTCGCTATTAATTTATTACGGCATCTATCTATATGCTCATTATCTTCAATGATTTCATTGTATTTTTTGTAAAGATAATAATTGGTAACTGCCGCTAGTCCTAATACTAATAATATTTTTCTTTTTTTCATTCGAAACCTCTTATCTAAATTCATCACATAATTTATTAAACAAATCTTCACTAAAATTCAAATTTTGATGTGCAACGGGTTCATCACGTTTATAATTTTTTAATATATCTTCATAATGTTTTTTTTGCGTATTTTTATAGATAACACCCGTGACCAAATCATTATATTCTTCCAATATACGATATGCCTCTAACTTATTTGTATTATCATAACCTTCTATGTCATCCAATTTAGTTAGGTTTTCTTTATACCAAGCCGGTGTGTTTTTGTAATTATAAGTTTTACATGGGCTAAATACATTAACTAATGAAAACCCATCATGTTGTACCGCTTCTTCAAAAATCTGCATCATTTGTTTCATATCTCCGGTAAATGCCTGTGCTAAAAAAGTTACTTTACAAGATAAAGCGATCTTCATAGCGGATAAAGGTTTTTCCATTACGCCTTCTAATGTCGTTGTTGTAATAAGTCCTTCATCCGATTTCGGTGACATTTGCCCTTTAGTTAAGGCATAAAGTTGATTATCCATTACCACATAAGTCATATTAATATTTCGTTTCATTGCATGAACCGCATGCCCTATACCGATAGCATAACCATCTCCATCTCCCCCCATTGCAAAAACCGTCAAATCTTGATTTGCTAATTTTATTCCTTGAGCAACAGGTAATGAACGTCCATGAAGCCCTTGTACGCCATATGCCTTTGTGTAACCGCTAATTTTCCCGGAACAACCTATACCGGCAGAAATAACAACATTTTCCGGCTTTATACCTAAATTGACAATAGCTCTATTAATTCCGGCAAGAACTGAATAATCACCACAACCGGCACACCAATCGGGTTTAACATCATTTTTATAATCTTTTAATGTTACTTTCAAATTATTTCTCCTCCTCCAATATTTGTTCTATAAGTTGGTGAGTATAATAAATATCACCGTCATATTTTAATAAACTACCCAATTTATGTGAGTTGTGATATTTACTTGCAATAACAGTACGAAGTTGTTTGTTATGATTATGTTCTACAATATAGACTTTTCTATATTTATCAAAAGTATCACGAATTTCCTGTGCTACCGGATAGATTTGTCTTATTTGCATAGTATCTATCTTCATACCTTGTTCTTTTAATTGTTTAGCAGCTTTATTAAGAACACCGTAAGTTGCATTTACACCCACTAATAATATATCTTTTTCATCATTGTATTCATGTAACACAAACGGTTT
This sequence comes from Gemella massiliensis, assembly GCF_900120125.1. Classification (NCBI taxonomy): domain Bacteria; kingdom Bacillati; phylum Bacillota; class Bacilli; order Caryophanales; family Gemellaceae; genus Gemella; species Gemella massiliensis. The sequence continues at coordinate 147,861 of NZ_LT635546.1, read as the reverse complement.
ATCCAACAAAGCATTTTCAATTTTATTGGAACGTTTTTCTTTTTGACGCACTGTATTTCTTTTTACTTCTGACGGAAGTCCGACAATAGAATGCTCATAACTGTTGGCATTGTGTATTCCTCCTTTTTGCCCCGGAATTGTTCTGTCAGAAACAAGAACATCAGTAGCATAACGCTTAAAATAAATAATATCTTCTTCTGTAATATCTTCTTGTTTTAATAACTGACCACGGTCTATTTTTACTTTGCTAAAGTCAAAATTCGGAACAGTTTCCTTATTCATTCCAAGTTGTAAATCCATTAATACGATAACAGGAGTTTGATATCTTTCAGCCATATTAAATGCATCTATCATAATATAGAAACAATCTTCTACAGAAATAGGAGCAAGAACTATCCTTGAAGCATCACCTGTCCCACCATAAACAGCATGAAAAATATCCGATTGTTCAGTTTTTGTCGGAAGTCCGGACGATGGACCGCCACGCTGAACGTCTACTATAACTACCGGTTGTTCCGCCATAACGCCCATCCCTAGAAACTCTGTCATAAGTGAAATACCGGGACCTGATGTAGCCGTCATGGCACGAACCCCGGCGAAATTAGCCCCAATAGCTACACCTAGTGCGGCTATCTCATCTTCCGTTTGAATATAAGCGCCTTTTACAGTTGGTAACTTATCAAATAAATACTCCATTATTTCTGTAGCCGGTGTAATTGGATAACCTGAATACAATCTACATCCGGCAACCAACGCTCCAAAACCTGCTGCATGATTACCGACAAGCCACATATTTTTTTGTTCCTTTGGCTCTAATTCTTTAAGATAGTATTTATTACCGATATTGTTTTCATTCATAAAGGTTGTCATAATTTCACATCCTTTATCGAATGCCTGAATATTCGTATTTACTATTTCTTCGCCTTTGCTTGAGAATTTTGTTTCAATCATTTCATAAAATATCTTATCCTCTATATTCAAAAGTGCTGAGCATATACCAAGTGTTATAATATTTTTTATAATGGGATTAGAAATTTCTTTAGCCAAATCCGTAATTGGAAATACAGCGATTATACTCTTAATCTCTTCTGAAAAAACAGGTTTAATTTTTTCGTCAACAATAATAATACTATGCTCATCCAACTCTGCAATATAATTATCAAGTGTCGCCTGGTCAAAAGCTATTAAAATATCTGTTTTATAATCTATTACATTAATTCTTTCTTCTGAAATACATATTTTACTATTACTATGTCCACCTTTAATTCTACTAGCAAAATCTCTGGTAGAATACATGTGGTATCCAAGTGTATTTATAGCAGTGGAGAAAATTTCCGCCGTACTTTCTAATCCTTCTCCTTGTTCTCCACCTATTTTCCATCCTAATTTATTTATCATATAATCTCCTTTAATCTCTTTCATTAGAAATTTATCCGTTGATCTCTTAATACTTTATTTTAACATATTTAGGAAAATTTTTCCATTTAATAATATTTATTATCAATTGGCACAAACCAGTTATTATTAACAATATTCGCAGCTAATTATCTTAAATATTAATTTTAATTTTTATCTAAATTTTGTATTATATTTAGGAAAACAAATAATAATTAAAGAACACTGTAACACTATTTTAATAATGCTACAGTATTCTTAATTTTTTAATTAGTTTTTGACACCTTTATCTGCTGTTAGTTCCAATTCATAAAATTGCTGATCAAAAGTGTTATATTTTTTTAAGTCAAGATTTTTTATACGTTTATTTACCCAAACAATATCGGTATTCCAACTCAACGGCAACCACGGACTAGCAGCAGCAAAATCTTCATCAAATTTATTAAATGCTTCTTTTATTTTAGCATCATCAAATGAATCTATAGAATCTATTTGTTCTAAATCTTTTATCAGCTTATCATCAATATAGCGCGGTAAATTTAATTTCGATGTTTCTCCGGCTATGTAATTCGGATTTGGATTGTTAAAGAATCCCCATGCTCCTTGGAAAATATCTATCTCAGAATCATCCGCTTGAACACGTGTTGACCAATCTTTTGCCGATAATAGTTTACCGTCTACTAATTTTACATCTAAGCCAACTTCTTTCCAAGATTTTATGAAATTATCTGCAAGTGCTTGATCCAAATCACTTCCTGTATTACGAACAGCAAAGTTAAATGATACTTTGTTTCCGTTTTTATCTTCTCGAATACCGTCATTATCTTTATCTTTAAATCCGGCTTCATCTAATAATTTTTTAGCTTTTTCCACATCTTTCTTGTATTTTTTTCCATTAGGATTTTCTGCTAATTCTATACGCGGAGGGAAAAAACCGGAACCTGTTGGAGTATATCTTAACCCTTTAAATAACTTTTCATTAATTTGATCCCAATCAACAGCATATCCAAATGCTTGTCTTACTTTAACATCAGCCAGTTTTGCATTTGAATTTGTTACAACTTTTCCTTTTTCTTTATCAAGTTTTCCCAGTTTAAATCCTACATATGATACGTAAAGATCTGTTTGCCCTAGTATTGAACCATTATTTGCATCTTTTACATTTCCCCAAATATTAGGACTTAAAGCACGAATATAATCAACATCACCATTTTTTATAACTGCGGCTGCTTGTGCCGGAGAAACAGCTTTAAATTCGATTTCTTTAACTTTTACTTTATCTTTATTATAATAATATGGATTTTGTTTTGCTAAGACACTTTCTCCATTGACTTGTTTATCAAGATAATACGGCCCATAAGATAATGGTTTTGTATTCAATTCCGCACCCGAGAATTTTCCAAAATCTTTTGATGCTTCAGCTATTTGATCTTTATTTAAAAATACCGTTAAAAATCCTGTTCCCCATAATATTGACGGTTTTACTTCCGTATATTTAATAACAACAGTCTTATTATCTTTTTTTGTAATACCTGAAATACTATCTACTTTTCCGTTATGATATTCTTTCATTCCTTCTATTACTTCGTAATCTTCAGAATATCTAATATTCTCAACATACTTAGGATTTCCCATTAAATGATAAGTTGCCACAATATCATCTGCTGTTACATCTTGTCCATTATTCCATTTCAAATCACTTCGTAAAGTTACAGTTGCTTCTTTTTTATCTTTATCTAAATGAAACTTAGCCGGCGCATTACCATCATCTTGTTTTAAACGATAATCTTTATCTAACGCAAATGTATATAACATTGTATCTCTCATTATATAATAATCTGTCGCTTGCAAGAAGAAAATTGGGTTAAACATTCCTGTTAACGGATCAGCTGACAAAATACCGATTTTCAAATGTCCATTATTAATTGTATTACCGCCGTTATCTACAGATGTTTTAAATTCTACCGCCGGTTTCGTTTCATCTCTCGTTTTCTTATTCTGGCTAGTCGAACACCCGGCCAACACTAAAGACAGTGCCACCGTTGAACTAAACACCTTCAACATATTTTTTTTCATAATTATATACCTCTCTTTTCTATATTTTGATTACAAAATAAAAAAATCCTCACAGAACAATTGCTCTGCAAGGACGCCTTAGCGTGTTACCACCTTGTTTTATAATATTTTTACAAATATTAACTCACTAAGTACAAAGAATTAATTTTTATTCTAAATACCGTAAGCTATAACGGGCTTTACCGTAGTAATTTAATTATTCAACTACTAACACCAAAAGACCATCTTCAAAGTTTTTAATTTAATCTCTTTTCAGCTACCAAGACTCTCTAAATAAATTTTCCACTTTTACTTTTCTTTTCATTGTGTAATCTATTGTGACATTTAGTATATCAATTTTAGAAAATCTTGTCAATATGAAATACAATTTTTTATTTTACAAAATTACAATTTTGGTATTTGAATTTTTTGCCCGGCATTTAAGTTATTATTTTGCATATTGTTAGCTTCTTTTATTTTTTCAACACCCGCTTTAGTATTACTTTCTCCGTATGCCGCCGCAGCTATAGTGAATAAAGTATCCCCTGTTTTTACAGTATATTCCTGACCTGCAATCGCTTTTTTTGATGTATTTGCAGTTGAATTATTCGTGTTGTTGTTATTCGAAGTATTGTTAGAAGCATTATTTGACACTTTTTCTTCATTGGCCTTTGGGATATTGCTATCAGTAGCTTTGTTTTCCTCCGGGACCTTGGCCGTCTGTGTAGTATTTGTAGTTTGGACGGTCGGGTTTTGTTTTGATTTTCCTGTTATCGAATTACCTAAAACTGTCATACCTAAAAGAATAACCGGTGCTAAAATAACAAACATTACCACTAAAACCATATTTTTAACAGATTTTTTGCTCATAGCGTTCACCACACCTCTATTTTACTTCTTCAAAATATTCATGATAGTAACCGCCAACTTTACCGCTATTATCGATTACAAAAATATATTCTTCCGTAACATTAACAACTTCGTATTCTTTTCCAACAGTCAACATATCACTCACTGTAAATTTCTTCGCATCTGTATGTTTTACTATAACTTTTTTCATCATTGCTTATGCCTCCTTAACTTACATTTTTATTTTATTATAATATTATTTATTTTTCAATTGTTTTCTTAGAGTTAATTAATGAAATAAGTACAAAAACAACTAAAGATATTATTAATGAAATAACTACCGGCTCTATTGATTTCACAATGTACACTTTTTTAAAAATTATATAACTTGTTAAACCGAATACAATAGACATAATTGCACCATATTTCTCCGCATACTTCCAATATAATCCCAGTAAAATAGGCCATAAAAATGTAGCCTCTAAACCACCAAATGCAAAAAGATTAACATTAACAATCAAACTTGGCGGTTGCATACTGATAAACATAATTAAAATTATAACAAGGATATTAATTGTATACACAAATACCGGAACTTTTTTTCCTGTTATCTTTTCTTTTATTGCTTTATTATTGAAAAGTACATCTTTTATTAATGCAGATGAAATTAATAAAAATTGAGCATTAACAGTCGTTATTATCGCCGCCATAGGTGCAGCCAATACTAAAGCTGCCAAATACCACGGCAATATTTTAAGTGTAATAATCGGAATTACAGAATCATAATCTTTTATATCCGGAAAAACTCCACGTGCCATAACACCGATTAAATGTACCCCAAACATAACTATAAAAATTACTATACTTCCAACAATAATCGATTGTTTTAAGCTACGCTTATTTTTATATAACATAGAATTAATAGCTATTTGCGGAATACCTATAACACCTACACCGACTAATACCCAAAACGAGCTAACATACTTTGCTGTCAAACTGCCATCCGCTCCAAATGGTGATAGTATTTTCTCATTTGTTAATAATAAATTATTGGTAATATTTTCAACTCCTCCACCGTAGTGAATAACCGCATATAATAAAATAATTGTTGAAAACACCATAATTAACCCTTGTATCATGTCGGTAATTAAAATATTTTTTAACCCACCGAACACAACGCAAAAAATAATAATGACAGAAATAAGAAATATCCCGGTTTTATATTCTATCCCCATAAAAGCTGACAGTAACTTTGCACCGCCGACCCATTGAGCCGACATTGCCGCAATCAAGAATACTATCATTGCCAATGATGATAAATAAGCAACAACATTTGATTTATATCTATTTTTTAAATAATCGCTAATGGTAATAGCATTTATTTCTTTGGCTACCTTTCTGAACTTTTTAGCAAGAACAAGAAGTACGAAATATCCGGTTACCACCTGAATAACCGCTAAAAGCACCCAACCATAACCTAACTTATACGCTACACCCGGTCCACCTAAAAATGTTGAAGCCGAACCATATGTTGACATCAACGTTATCGCCAATACTATCCCACTTACTTTTCTGTCAGCTAAATAATATTTCTCAAAAAAACCAATATGTCGTTGTCCCGAATGACTAAATCTGTTTAAGATAAGTGGTAATAGTATAATAGTTAAAAATATTACCGTAAATAAAATTAATATTTTATAATCTACTGTATATTTCATTATTTTTCCTCCTCTTTTATTTCACGATTAAATAATAGATTTGCAAAAATAATTACAAGAATTATTATAAAAACACTAACCACTATTGAACTGTAAAAAAACCATTCCGGTAATCCTAAAATATATTTATAATCTTTTACATCAACGTCACTATATCTTATATAAGCGAAATAATACCATAAAGCAAAGTTGATTATAACCAACCCGACTGCTACTACTCCCTCTTTATTCTTTAATCTATTCATTTCTTCTTCCTATTACCCCCATTAGTATATTATATATATCAATATAATATATTTTCATTAAATCTACAACTATACTGCCCAGTAACAGCCCTGCCACTACATCCGTTAAAAAATGTGCTCCCAATATTAATCTTGATATAGGTACAAGAATTATCGCAAAAATTCCAATAACACGAACCAAATTTTTCTTATTAATTATAAAAGTTAATGCTAAGAAAAATAATATTACAAAAGTAGAATGGCCACTAGGAAAACTAAAACCGTCATGAACATCTGGGAGCGGTCTTACTCTTTGAACGCTATATTTAACAACAGTTAATAATAAGCCGCCAAATCCTGCAGTAAAAAACATAAACACCGCTTTTGGTAACTCTTTTATCCATGCAAGAAATACTGATAATAAAATCATAATGACCAGCAACAATTTATCATTAAAAACTAGCGAGATTATTTTAGCTAATGAGCCTAATAATTTTATTTCAATTAAATCAGCTATAATTTTATCAAATGAATTTGTCGGATATTTTATCGCAACTACCAATAATAGCAAAAAACACACCACTTTGACATAAGTTAAGAGTTTTATATTTTTCATATTATTTTCTCACTCCTACTATATTTAATATTTTTTTGTAAAAATCTGTTACATTATTAATAACTTTCTTTTCTTTTTTATATTCAATCATAGACTTTTTATATCGGTCTAAATTATTATAAAATTCACCAATTTCGGTTAAATCTAAATCAACAAATTCTTCCTCAAATATAACTTTAGAAAAATTATTTTTTTCAAAAAATTTAGCATTTTCAATCTGATCTCCTCGACTTTGATTAATACCGAGCGGTACTAAAATAGCCGGTTTTTCAAGTGCTAAAAACTCATATAAAGCATTTGCTCCGGCTCTTGAAATCGTAAAATCGGTTATTTGAAATACATCAAACAGCTCTTTTGATAAAAATTCATACTGTCTATAACCTTGTGCTACAATATTATCATTTATTAGACCTTTACCTACCAGATGAATAATTTGATATTTTTCAACAAGTTCTGAAATGTTATTCCAAATATAATCGTTTAATATTTTAGAACCGAGTGAGCCTCCCATCACCAATATAATGGGTTTTTCTTCATTAAAATCGGTAAATTCATAACCTTTTTCTTTTTTCCCGCTATAAATGTCATCTCTTACTATTGCTCCGATAAGACTGGCTTTGCCGTTTGGTAAATATTTTATAGTATCCTCAAAAGTCGTAAAAATATGATCGCAAAATTTAATATTAATTTTATTTGCCAACCCCGGTGTTAAATCTGATTCATGCAAAACAACCGGTATTTTTAAAAGTTTCGCCGCTATACAAACCGGAACACTTACAAATCCACCTTTAGAAAACACAAAATCGGGTTTCTCTTTTTTTAATATTAAGATTGCATCAATTATTCCCTTTAAAACTTTAAATGGATCTACAAAATTTTCCCACGAAAAATATCTTCTTAATTTCCCTGAACTAATAGCATAATACTTTACATCAGAAATTTTTTCAATCATTTCTTTTTCTATACCTTTTTTACTACCAATATAAGAAATTTTATATCCATTTTTCTTAAATTCAGGTATAAGTGCTACATTAACGGAAACATGTCCCGCTGATCCACCACCTGTGAAAAGAACCTTATTCACTTTTATTCTCTCTCTTTCATTTTCATTTCTAATTTTTCTTCCACATTTTTTGGAACAAATTTTGATAAATCCGCTCCAAATCCTGATACACCTTTTACAATACTGGAACTTATAAATGAGTATTGTTTGTTTGCCATCATATAAAAAGTCTCGATATTTTCATCAAGTGCCTTATTCATAAAAGTCAGCTGCATTTCATATTCAAAATCTGAAACGGCTCTTAGCCCTCTTACGATTACATTAGATCCTACCGATTTCGCATAATTAACTAATAACCCTGAAAACGAATCAACTCTAACATTTTTTATATTTTCTATTGATTTTTCTATCATTTCAACACGTTCTTCAAGAGTAAATAGGTACTTCTTGTCAGGATTGACCAAAATAGCCACTATTACCTCATCAAACAATTCTACGCTTCTTTTTATTATATCAATATGCCCATATGTAATTGGATCAAAACTTCCGGGTACGATTGCTATCTTTTTCTTCATTTTCATTCTCCATACTCAAAGATTATTATGTCTGTTATGCCATACTGTTTTTCTTTTATAATCTCCAATTTTTTATCTTTTATTGTAATTTTTTCCGTATTACTCTTTTCGCAAACAACTAAACACTTATTTGCACATATATTATTTTCTAATATAGCTTGCAAGCTGCAGTCAATAAGACCTTTATTATAAGGAGGATCTAAAAAAATCAAATCAAACTTTTCTTCTTTTTTCCAAAAAATTTTTAAAGCTCTCTTATAGTCGTTACAATAAATTTCATAATTTTTTTTATCAATCTTACATCTTTCCACATTCGAACGAATAGTCTTTATAGCATTACTACTTCCATCAATAAATGTAGCATGTTTTGCTCCACGGCTAAGACTTTCTATACCTAGTCCTCCTGTTCCACCAAAAAGATCCAATACTTTAAGATCATAACAATCAATCATGTTAAATAAATTTTCTTTTATTTTATCAGTTGTCGGTCGGGTGTTCATCCCTTCAACAGCATTTAATTTTATAGATTTATATTTTCCTGCTATTACTCTCATTGTTCCTCACACAAATATTTAGTAATTTTTGCAAAAAGGAGGTTAATATCCTCCTTTATTCTATCCTTGTGATAAAGATAAATTTTTATCTAAATGTTCAAAGCTAAGGTGCAGATCTGACATTTGTGATAATTCTATTTTTTTCACAAATTTTTTCTTTTTCAAATCTGCTATAATAGATTCTATTCTACTTTCATCAACATAAATACAGGCATATCTCCCACGTCTAGAGTAAGAAATAAAATTCCCATATTTCTCTAATTTGTTTAAATCTTTAAAACTTTTAAAATAAACGTAAATACCACGTCTTTCTTTCTCAAATAATTCCATAACTTGTTCTCCTAGAAATTAGCAGTGGCATCGACACGACCTTTTTCGTCAATTTTTATAACTTTAACTTTTAAAGTATCACCGATTTTTACAACATCTTCCACTTTATTTACACGTTCTTTAGCTAATTTCGAAATATGTACAAGGGCGTCGACACCGGGGAATAACTCAACAAAAGCGCCGAATTTTTCAATACGTTTTACTTCCGCTAAATAAATTTCCCCTACTTCTGCTTCTCTTACTATATTTTCAATAATATCTATTGCTTTATTAATTTGCTCCAAATCCGGTGATGAAATAAATACTTCTCCCGTCTGTTCAATATCAATTTTAACACCTGTTTGTTCAATAATTTCATTAATAACCTTACCGCCGGAACCTATAACATCTTTAATTTTTTCAGGTTTAATTTTAATAATTTTAATTTTTGGTGCATATACTGAAACATCTTGACGTGGTTCAGAAATTACTTCATTCATGTGTGCTAGAATTTGAAGTCTTCCTATACGGGCTTGCTCCAAAGATTCTTTTAATATTTGCTCACTAAGCCCATCAATTTTTATATCCATTTGAAGTGCTGTTATACCTTCTGCTGTCCCGGCTACTTTAAAGTCCATATCTCCAAGATGATCTTCCATACCTTGAATATCCGTTAAAATAGTATAATGTTCATCTTTTTTTACAAGTCCCATGGCTATACCGGCTACTTGTGATTTAATTGGAACCCCTGCTGCCATAAGTGCCATAGACCCTGAACAAATTGTTGCTTGCGAACTTGAACCGTTTGATTCCAAAATTTCCGATACAACACGAATTGTATAAGGAAAATCTTCTTTTGACGGTATAACCTGTGATAATGCACGTTCACCTAATGCACCATGTCCTATCTCACGACGGCCAGGTGCACGACTGAACCCTACTTCACCTACAGAAAATGCCGGAAAATTATAATGAAGCATAAAACGTTTATTTTCTTCTTGTGTCAAATCGTCAATTATTTGTTCGTCAGATATATTGCCTAGCGTAACGACACCTAACGATTGCGTTTGTCCACGAGTAAATAAGGCTGATCCATGAGTTCTCGGTAATACATCAATACGTGATGCCAGTGGTCTTATTTCCGTTAAAGCTCGCCCGTCAGGTCTTACTTTATCTTCAGTTATTTCACGACGAACTTCATCTTTTACAATCTTATCTAATGAAAGTTTTGCTTCTTTAACTATATCTAGTTCATCTTCATCGCTTACACGTTCTTCAAATATCGCTGTTACTCTTTCTTTTACAGAATTAATAGCTTCATCACGTTCTTGTTTGTCCTTTATTGCTATTGAAGTTTTCATATCGGTTAGTGCAAGTTCCAACACTTCATTATAAATAGTTTCATCAATGACTTTCAGCTCAATTTCCATTTTTTCTTGACCAATTTCGTTAACAATTTTCTGTTGGAAAGTAATAAGACGTTTAATTTCTTCATGTCCAAACATAATAGCATTTAACATTACTTCTTCCGATACCTCTTTTGCTCCGGCTTCAACCATGTTAATTGCTTCTATTGTTCCGGCTACTTTTAAATCTATTTCTGATTTTTCAAGTTGTTCAACACTTGGATTAATTATATATTCTCCATTTATAAATCCAACAGTAACACCGGCTATAGGTCCTTTAAACGGAATATTAGATACTGATAATGCTAATGAGCTGCCTAACATTGCTGCCATTACCGGATCACTATCATACTCTACTGACAAGACTGTTGAAATAACCTGTACTTCATTTCTAAAACCATCTTCAAACAATGGTCTAATCGGTCTATCAATCAAACGTGCCGCCAACGTCGCCTCTGTCCCCGGACGTCCTTCACGTCTTAAAAAACCGCCCGGAATTTTTCCGACAGCATACATTTTCTCTTCATAGTTTACTGTTAACGGAAAGAAATCTACATCTTTTGCTTCTTTAGAAGCAACCGCTGTCGTTAATACAACAGTATCCCCATATTTAACTACTACTGCTGCATTAGCTTGCTTCGCCATCTCACCTAACTCCACAGTTAATCGTTTCCCTGCCCATTGAGTTGTATAAATTTTTTTCTCTTGAAACATCTCTATTTCCTTTCAATATTTTTTCTAATCTTTATATAAATCGACTATTTTATTATATCATGAATACATTTTTTTACAAAGAAAAAAAAGAATAGAAGTAACGACGGTAACATTTTTTCTTTAAGTATGTTTAAAATTTTCGGTTGTATAATAAATATAGGGTATGGAAAAAAATCCATACCCTTAAATTTATTATACATATAAATCCATACATCAAGTTTTTATTGTATAATTTATTCCATTAACTTTACTACAAAGATATTAATTATCGTAGATTTTTTTTTCTACCTACTATAAATAATGCAGCTGCCAACAATGCTATTCCTAAGTTTCCTAATCCACTGTCTGTTAGTCCTGTTTTTGGTAGTGGCGGTGTTGGTGGCGGTGGTAATAATTTATTTGTTAAATTATAACCATTTATTTCTTTTGTATATCCTGCTACATCTTCTTCATCTATTGTATAGCTAATTTCTTTTCCGTCTTTGTATTTATCCAAGTTATCAAAGCTGTATTTCCAGCCGTCTTTTTCTGTCACTTCTTTTGAAGCTACTTCTTTTCCGTCTGCTAGTAGTTTTACTTTGATTTTTGTTGGTCGTTTTCCATCTTGGTTGTTATTGTCGTTCCATGTTTTTAGTCCTTCAACTTTTGTTTTTTCAGGAACGTGTTTGTTTGTTAGATTGAAGCCGTCTACTGTTTTTTCGTAGAATTCCACTACTTCTTCATCTATTGTGTATTTGATTTCTTTTCCGTCTTTGTATTTATCCAAGTTATCAAAGCTGTATTTCCAGCCGTCTTTTTCTGTCACTTCTTTTGAAGCTACTTCTTTTCCATCTGCTAGTAGTTTTACTTTGATTTTTGTTGGTCGTTTTCCATCTTGGTTGTTATTGTCGTTCCATGTTTTTAGTCCTTCAACTTTTGTTTTTTCAGGAACGTGTTTGTTTGTTAGATTAAAGCCGTCTACTGTTTTTTCGTAGAATTCTACTACTTCTTCATCTACTGTGTATTTAATTTCTTTTCCGTCTTTGTTGTATTTGTCCAAGTTATCAAAGCTGTATTTCCAGCCATCTTTTTCCGTTACTTCTTTTGAATCTACTTCTTTTCCGTCTGCTAGTAGTTTTACTTTGATTTTTGTTGGACGTTTTCCATCTTGGTTATTGTTGTCGTCCCATGTTTTTGTTCCACAGATTTTTATTTTAGCTTTTTCGTTAAGGACTTCTTTAGTTACTGATTTATCGCTACCGAAGTCACTTGGACCGATTTTTATTTCTGTCGGATCCAATTTATAACCGTCAGGTGCTTTGGTTTCTTTTATAGTATAGTTATCTTTTAACAATCCTTTAATTGATATTTTTCCGTCAGCATCTGTTGTAAACTTCCCTATTACTTGCCCGGTTGCATCACGTGTTACTTGGAATTCGGCACCTTTTAGTGCTTTTCCTCCATCTTTATCTTTTTTAAGTAAATTAATAGAGTATACATATCCTTCCGCTTTTCCTCCGGCTGCCAAATAGTTTAAAGTGAATTCTGCATCAGTATTAATTTTTCCATTATATTTTAATGTAGCTTTATTTTTAATTATCTCTCCATCAGCGGGTGTATAACCGGCTCTTATATCATAGGTTATTTTATAACCTTTTTTTCCAATATCTCCTAAATCAATAGTAAAACCTTTTTGATCATTATCTACTTTTATTTTATCCTTAAAATTAGCTGTAACTTCTTCCAAATTTTTATATTTCCATCGCACCTTGTCCCAATACCAGTCTAACTTATATATCTTAATGGTATTCGGCAATACTTTTACATTTTGAACATTATCATCTAATCTATCTTTAATCTTAACACTTTTCAAATCTATCATACTTCTATTAATAGAGATATCATAATGCAACAAACTCTTATCTTTTCTGTCTTGCCAACCACTTTTTCCCATTGTAGTATTATATCTTTTAGGTCCTTTATAATGTAATTTTCCAGAAGAAATAATTACTTTATTATTTATAGTAAAATTAAGGTCTATATCTATTTCCTGCTTAATTCTAGATTCATCTACCCTTGCATAAAAGTAAAATTCTCCCTTTACATCTGAATATTTTTCCGGATAATCTGTATACGTCAAGGTAATAGTTTTAGTATTTGGATTTATTAAAGCATTAGCAACAACATTATTTTTAGAATCTTTTATACTAAAATTTAGTGATCCCCCACCAAAGGTTAATTGTTCAGGTAACTTTATTGTAGTTGTATCTCCTTTTCGAACTACATTATTAGGCAATTCAAATGTTCCAGTTACTTTAAAATTTTGCCACTTCTCAACTTCACCACTAAGTGGTTTCCCATTTAAATCTGTTACATTAAAAGTTTTTATGACATTATCTCTCTCCATAACATCTCTAGATAGATCATTAATTATATTATCTGAAATATTCTTAACATCATCTCTTTTTTTCAGTGTTATATTTTCAATCCCTTTATTTATATTTCTTAACTGTTCCAGTGCTCTATCATTAGATTTCTTTTCTGTAGGTTCTTTGGAATCTTTATCTTTAACTTCTTTTTTTAGCACACCAGCACTATTTCTTCCCTGCTCTCCCCCTACTGCATTAGCAATATTTGAATTTGAACTTATAATTGTAGTTAGTATTGTACTACATATTAAAAGTATAGTTGCTATCCATATAAAAATTTTCTTTTTCATGAATAATGCTTCCTTTCTTTATATTTTTAAGTAGGATTTATTTTACACATTTTTTACGATATTATAAAACACCAGTAAATTAATTTAATCTAATAAAATAGTGCAAACTAGTATTCCCACTATGCGGTAGATTATAACACATCAAAATTATATTGTAAAATAATTCTTGAGTTTCATTATAATACTTTTTTGTTTTCTTATTATTTTTTCACCTTAAATTGTTGAATAATTTATATAAAATAATTTCAAAATAGTTATTTTTAATATTAATAATTACTAATTTTCATATAATTTTACTGTGTTAGAGATTTTGATTATCTACAATTATTTTTTATTTATTCTTCATACTATTTTATTATTTCTCTTCTACATATTTTTAATTTTCATTCTTTATTATAATTAATAAATATCCAATTATATTTTTTATTAGTGATTGGGCTAGAATAAACTAGACAGATATTAGTAAGAAAGATATAATAAAAAAAGGAGAGTCAAACCGAAGAGAACGAAGAGTGTTTAGCCAAGAATTTATAAAACAAATAGTAGAATTATACAAGACAGGAAAAAGAAAAAGCGAGATAATGAGAGAATATGAATTATCCTCAAGCACACTAGCTAGATGGATAAAACAATCAAAAAAACATGTTCATTCAAACACGCAGATAACTTAATAGAAAAAGAAAAAAACTACTACGATTAAGAAAAGAAAATCAAAAGTTTAAAAATGGAGAGTGATATTTTAGCAAACAGTGCTGATAATGGGATGAAAAGACTAATAATACAACAAAACAAAGACAAATATCCAATATAATTAAAGTGCAAAAAAATAAACTACGAAAGGATATCTGTCATGAATAATTTTAACACAAAATCAAAAGAAATAAAAGAGGGAGAATTCATTAAAAACCTACTACAAATAAAAGATAAAAACATAACTATTGAGAAAACACATAACGAAATTATAAAAAATAATCAAAAGCTCTTTGTATTTAAAGGTACTTTATCCTATACTCCTAATAAGTGTGAATGCTGTGGTTGTCTTAATAAAGGTTATACTGTAGTTAAAAACGGCTTTAATGAACTTACTAGAATTAATCTATTAAAAATATCTGGTATTCCTGCTTATTTGGAATTAAAAAAACAACGTTTTAAATGTAAATCTTGTAATAAAAAGTTTGTAGCTACTACTTCTTTTGTAGATAAATACTGTAGTATTTCTAAAAATGTTAAGTTTTCTATAATGAGTGATTTAGCTGATACTCTTTCTTTTAAACAAATTGCTAAAATGAATAATGTATCGATTAATACTGTTATACGAACTCTTTATGATTGTAAATCTCATGTTGATATAACTAATTATTCCTTCTTACCTGAGTATTTATGTTTTGATGAGTTAAAGTTTACTAAAGATAGTAAAAATGGTATGAGCTTTATCTTTTCTAATGCTTTAACTCGTGAGATTATTGATACAGTCGATGGTAGAACCGAGTATATTTTAAATAATTATTTTTCCAGATTTTCTAAGGAGGCTAGATATAATGTTAAGGCTATTTGTATTGATATTTATACTCCGTATATGAAGTTAATTAAAAGTAAGTTTCCTAATGCTGAAATTGTTATAGATAGGCTTCATATTATCCAAAATATTAATAGAGAGCTTAATAAGACAGTTAAGTTAATGAATTGTTTTAAAGGTCAAAAAGGCATTAATTATACTCTTTTGAAGAATAATTGGAAGTTGATATTAGAAGATGAAAGTAATGTTACTCATGGTAAGTTTTTCTTTAATAGGAGTTTTAGGAGTTTAGTTACTAGCCGTGATATTTTGGATTATTTATTAGGATTAGATTGTATATTTAAGGCTAGCTATGAGAGGGTTCAGGATATTAGATATGCGATTAAGTATAGGAATAATACCTTACTTAGTTATTTGATAGATGAATCTACTTCCGGATTATCTATTGGTGTTTGTAAGGCTGTTAATACAATGCGAAAGTATAAGGAGTATATGCTTAATAGTGTTAGACATTCTATTTCTAACGGTTCATTAGAGGGTATTAATAATAAGATTAAGGTTTTAAAGAGAGTTTCTTATGGTTATAAAATAGCTTTTATAACTTTAGATTACGTATTTTAGTTGTTTCCAGGTTATTTGTTTCTGAGTATAAAAATAATATTCCTTTTAAGGGCGATTTGAAAAATGCTAAGCAACATTGTGTTGCTTAGCATTTCACCTTTATTTTTTCTTATGCCCCGTATTTGACATAGAACCAAAATTTACATACTAAATTTTATTGTATAATTTATTCCATTAACTTTATTACAAAGATATTAATTATCGTAGATATTTTTTTCTACCTACTATTAATAACGCAGCTGCCAACAATGCTATTCCTAAGTTTCCTAATCCACTGTCTGTTAGTCCTGTTTTTGGTAGTGGCGGTGTTGGTGGCGGTGGTAATAATTTATTTGTTAAATTATAACCATTTATTTCTTTTGTATATCCTGCTACATCTTCTTCATCTATTGTATAGTTAATTTCTTTTCCGTCTTTGTATTTATCCAAGTTATCAAAGCTGTATTTCCAGCCGTCTTTTTCTGTCACTTCTTTTGAAGCTACTTCTTTTCCATCTGCTAGTAGTTTTACTTTGATTTTTGTTGGTCGTTTTCCATCTTGGTTGTTATTGTCGTTCCATGTTTTTAGTCCTTCAACTTTTGTTTTTTCAGGAACGTGTTTGTTTGTTAGATTGAAACCATCTACTGTTTTTTCGTAGAATTCCACTACTTCTTCATCTATTGTGTATTTGATTTCTTTTCCGTCTTTGTATTTATCCAAGTTATCAAAGCTGTATTTCCAGCCGTCTTTTTCTGTCACTTCTTTTGAAGCTACTTCTTTTCCATCTGCTAGTAATTTTACTTTGATTTTTGTTGGTCGTTTTCCGTCTTGGTTATTATTATCATCCCAAGTTTTTAGTCCTTCAACTTTTGTTTTTTCAGGAACGTGTTTGTTTGTTAGATTGAAACCATCTACTGTTTTTTCGTAGAATTCCACTACTTCTTCATCTATTGTGTATTTGATTTCTTTTCCGTCTTTGTATTTATCCAAGTTATCAAAGCTGTATTTCCAGCCGTCTTTTTCTGTCACTTCTTTTGAAGCTACTTCTTTTCCATCTGCTAGTAATTTTACTTTGATTTTTGTTGGTCGTTTTCCGTCTTGGTTATTATTATCATCCCAAGTTTTTAGTCCTTCAACTTTTGTTTTTTCAGGAACGTGTTTGTTTGTTAGATTGAAACCATCTACTGTTTTTTCGTAAAATTCCACTACTTCTTCATCTATTGTGTATTTGATTTCTTTTCCGTCTTTGTATTTATCCAAGTTATCAAAGCTGTATTCCCAGCCATCTTTTTCCGCTACTTCTTTTGAAGCTACTTCTTTTCCGTCTGCTAGTAATTTTACTTTGATTTTTGTTGGTCGTTTTCCGTCTTGGTTATTATTATCATCCCAAGTTTTTAGTCCTTCAACTTTTGTTTTTTCAGGAACGTGTTTGTTTGTTAGATTGAAACCATCTACTGTTTTTTCGTAAAATTCCACTACTTCTTCATCTATTGTGTATTTAACTTCTTTCCCATTTTCATATTTTGGTAAGTTTTTAAATTCGTAATTCCAGTTGTCTTTTGTTACTTCTTTTTCTGCAACTTTACTTGTGTTTCCATCCACTGTTTTGTTTAGAATTACTTTAATTTTGCTTGGACGTTTTCCATCTTGGTTGTTATTGTCGTCCCATGTTTTTGTTCCGGCTATATTTACTATTTCCGGTGTGTAATTATTTTTCAGGTTGTACCCGTTTATTTCTTTTGTATATCCCGCTACTACTTCCTCATCTATTGTGTATTTGATTTCTTTTCCGTCTTTGTATTTATCCAAGTTATCAAAGCTATATTTCCAGCCGTCTTTTTCTGTCACTTCTTTTGAAGCTACTTCTTTTCCATCTGCTAGTAGTTTTACTTTGATTTTTGTTGGTCGTTTTCCATCTTGGTTGTTATTGTCGTTCCATGTTTTTAGTCCTTCAACTTTTGTTTTTTCAGGAACGTGTTTGTTTGTTAGATTGAAGCCATCTACTGTTTTTTCGTAGAATTCCACTACTTCTTCATCTATTGTGTATTTGATTTCTTTTCCGTCTTTGTATTTATCCAAGTTATCAAAGCTATATTTCCAGCCGTCTTTTTCTGTCACTTCTTTTGAAGCTACTTCTTTTCCATCTGCTAGTAGTTTTACTTTGATTTTTGTTGGTCGTTTTCCATCTTGGTTGTTATTGTCGTTCCATGTTTTTAGTCCTTCAACTTTTGTTTTTTCAGGAACGTGTTTGTTTGTTAGATTAAAGCCGTCTACTGTTTTTTCGTAGAATTCTACTACTTCTTCATCTACTGTGTATTTAATTTCTTTTCCGTCTTTGTTGTATTTGTCCAAGTTATCAAAGCTGTATTTCCAGCCATCTTTTTCCGTTACTTCTTTTGAATCTACTTCTTTTCCGTCTGCTAGTAGTTTTACTTTGATTTTACTTGGTCGTTTCCCATCTTGGTTATTGTTGTCGTCCCATGTTTTTGTTCCACAGATTTTTATTTTAGCTTTTTCGTTAAGGACTTCTTTAGTTACTGATTTATCACTACCGAAATCATTTGGTCCGATTTTTATTTCTGTCGGATCTAATTTATAACCGTCCGGTGCTTTAGTTTCTTTTATAGTATAGTTATCTTTTAACAATCCTTTAATTGATATTTTTCCGTCAGCATCTGTTGTAAACTTCCCTATTACTTGTCCGGTTGCATCACGTGTTACTTGGAATTCGGCACCTTTTAGTGCTTTTCCTCCGTCTTTATCTTTTTTAAGTAAATTAATAGAGTATACATATCCTTCCGCTTTTCCTCCGGCTGCCAAATAGTTTAAAGTGAATTCTGCATCAGTATTAATTTTTCCATTATATTTTAATGTAGCTTTATTTTTAAATATTTCTCCATCTGATGGGGTATAATCAGCTTTTATATCATATTTTATATAATAGCCCTCTTTCCCAATATCTCCTAATTCAAGAGAAAAACCTTTTTGGTCAGGATCCCATTTTATCTTAGCTTTATAATTATTAGTAACATCTTTATCATCTTTATGTTTCCAATGTCCATTGTCCCAATACCATTTAACTTTGTATATCCTAACAGTATCTTGTAACATTTTCACACCATAAGTATTATCATCCAGTCTATCTTGAACCCTTACCCCCTTCAAATCTTCTTCACTTTCATTAATGGCTATACTATAATGAAAAAGACTCTTATTATCTTTATCTTGCCAACCAACTTTTTCTATTATAGAATGATATTTTGGGTTAGGACCTTTATAATGTAATGTTCCTGCAGAAATTGTTACATCATTACTTATAGTGAATTTAAGATCAATATTTTTTTCTTCTTTAACCCTAGTTTCATCAACCCTTGCGTAGAAGAATAGTTCCCCTTTTACATCTGAGTGTTTTTCTGGATAATCCGTATATGTTAAAGTAATAGTTTTAGTATTAGGATCTATTACAGCATTTGCTACTAAATTACCATCAGCATCTTTTACTTCAAATTTTATTGCGCTCCCGCCAAATGTTAGTTGTTCAGGTAATTTTATTGTGGTTGTATCATCTTTCTTCACTTTATTATTAGGAAGAGAAAACTCCGCATATACCCTAAATGTTCTCCACATTTCGACCGTATTATTAGGTATTGTCCCTCCATCATAACTTTTAATATACATTTTAGTAATTACATCATTATGTATTGCAGCATTTCTTGCCAGAGATTTTATTATATTATCAGAGATATTTTCGGTTTCACCTCTTTTCTCTGATACAATATTTGTAGTCCCTTTAGCACTAACACCTAAGTCCGCAGTATTGTCAGCTTTTTTATTTGTTTTTGCTGTATTATCAACTTTATCGCTAACTTTTTTTTCTGTAGCTTCGGTATTCTTGCCTTGAGTTTCTTTTTTAACTGCATTTTTTTGTACTTTTGTACTTGTAGTTAAATTCTCTCCCTGTTTTCCACCTTCTGCCCTAGCAATATTTGTATTTGAGCTTATAACTGTAGTCAATATTGTGCTACATATTAAAAGCACAGTCGTTATCCATATAAAAATCTTCTTTTTCATGAATAATACTTCCTTTCTTTGTATTTTTAAGTAGGATTTATTTTACACCTTAAATATGATATATATTATAACATACCTGACAAGACAAACACACTCATATTAGCAATGCAAACTAACAACCTACCCCAAAATATATTGTAACATACTGTAGTTTTATTGTAAAATAAATCCTATTTTTATATCCATTTAATTAAACTGATTTTGTGTTTGAACACAGTTATACTGTTTATAAAAACCTTTTGTTATGGTTATTGAATTATTTTTACATAAATTAAATACTATTTTATTTACACTTAGAGAAAATACTCATAATAACATGGGACTTGTGCCTCCATATTTTTTTACCAAAAAAAGAATAATTTTTATTATATATAGTTCTCTTTTTTCATATAGCAAGTATTTTTATCCTGTACTTTATCTTTTCACCTGAATTAAGTTATTAATAATTAAAAAACGAAAGTGGAATTTCACTTTCGTTTTTTAGTTATTCTTACTTTAACTTATTTGAATTTGATATAATTTATATAAAACTAATACTATTAATAATATTATTACAAATAATATAAAATACATCTTTTGTTTATTAGTCATATCTAAATATTTCCTTGAATTTCTTTTTCCAAAATATTTCTAGAGTGTTCACAAATTCTTGTAAAATGCTGAATTAAATCCATATATACAACTCCTGCCGGAATTTCGCATTCACCGTCTTTCATACGCTGTGTATGCTTTTTACGAGCTTTTTTCTCAAGTTCATAAATATTTCCACAAGCAGCCAGTGCCGCACCGGCAATTGCAATGTTTTTTTCTTCTAATGATTTAATTGTTTTTTCAATTATACCGTTTGATAATTCAAACATTTCTTGAACTTCTGCTTTCGCATCATCTGAGAATTTTAATTTCTTTTTAATTTGATAGTTTACAGATCCTACTATATCTCTAGCGTGATCGCCAACACGTTCAATATCACGTGTCCCATCTAGAAGAACTGACGCGTGTAACCCCTCTTTTGGACTTAGTTTTTCTCTAAATAATAAAGTTAAGTAGTCTGTCATTTCCTCATCAAAATTATTAATAGCTTCTTCTAATGTTTCAGCTTTTTCATTGAACTGCTCTTCTCGTGTCATAAAATATTCAACCGAATTTTTTAAGCTTTTTTTAGATAGTTTTAACATTTCCACAAATTCTTTTTCCACTTGACCAAGTGCTACTGCCGGTGCACTTGTTATTAACGACTTATCAAGATATTGTGTAGTATATTTAATTTGTTCATCTTCACCGGGAATAGCTTTAGTAATAATTTTAACCAATAGCCAAATGAATGGGAATTGTAAAACGGTATTAAATATATTAAATGTACCATGCCCAAAAGCTATTGCCATTTTCGGTTCTAACCCCAGCAGATTTTCCATATACCCAATAAACATAATATACGGCTCTAAAAGTATTAAACATATTACCGTCCCTATTACATTAAACATAATATGTGAAATTGCTACACGTTTCGCTGCAATATTAGTTCCAACAATAGCCAACGCTGCCGTTGTTATTGCAGTCCCTATATTATCACCAAAAATAACGGGGATAGCACCATGTAAATTAAGTGCATGTTCGGCATATAAATTTTGGAGGATAGCGATAGTTGCAGCAGAAGATTGAATCATTACCGTTAACAATGTACCAACTCCGACACCTACCCAAGCACTATCATCAATATGTGTTAAAATCGTTTGAAACCAATCCATAGTTTTTAGTGGTCCCATGGCCGTTGACATCATTTTTAAAGCATAGAATATTCCACCAAAACCGAAAATTACACGCCCTATATTATTAATGAGTTTTGCTCTTGTAAAAAATAAAAATGCTGCTCCCAAAAATATAAGCGGTAATGAATAATGCGATACATTAAAACCTATAATGAATGATGTTAATGTTGTACCGATATTAGATCCCATTACAATTGCAATTGCCTGTTTTGTCTTTAATAAACCGGCACCTACCAAACTAACCGTAATAACGATTGTTCCGGTACTTGACTGAATAAGAACTGTAACTAACACCCCGGCGAATAATGCCATCAATGGTTTAGAAGTATATTTATCTAACACATAACGCATCTTGTCCCCTGCTATTAGTTGTAGACCATCTCCCATATATTTAATACTAAATAAAAATAAACCCAGTCCACCTAAAAAAGAAAATAAAATTTCTTGTCCTAATGTTGACACTTTTTTTCCTCCTGAAAATATATCTGTACACTGTCAAATGCACAAATAGAGTTTAACATATATAAATTAAAAATACAACTAATAAAAGTATTAAAATATTATTACATAAATAAAGTGTTTTCATAATGTATTTTTGTGAAATATTAAAGACTATATTGAGTAAAAATTAAAAATTTTATATATTCTAAAAATTGAAAAAATAAAAAAGAGAACTTTTATTTAAGATTAACCATAAATAAAAATTCTCTTCATATATATTATGCTTGTGGATATACTGAAACTTTTTTACGACTACGTCCGTATCTTTCGAAACGAACAACTCCGTCAACTAGTGAAAATAGTGTATCATCTCCACCTTTTCCTACGTTAGTTCCAGGATAAATTTTTGTACCACGTTGTCTGTATAATATAGAACCTGCAGTTACGTACTGACCGTCAGCTCTTTTTGCACCTAAACGTTTAGATTCAGAATCACGTCCGTTTTTAGTAGAACCTACCCCTTTTTTAGATGCGAAGAATTGTAAATTTAATTTTAACATCATCTCTAATTCACCTCTCTTGTTTCAATAGTTATATAATCTGCATAATTTGCTTCAATTGTTTTTAGCGATACCAACATCGCTTGTAAAAGAAGTTGTTCCGTCATTGTAGATTTTAATGAACGATAAGTTAAATGTCCTGTTTCATCTTCACTAACTGAAATATCAAACACTACCTCATCATCAAGTTCATCAATCGAATTAATCAATCCAAAAATAATCGCTGAAACACCCGCACAAACAATATCTGAACCTTCTTCAGCAAAATTTGCATGACCATCAACAATGATTTGTTTTATGTTATTAACCCCTTTTGTTATTTCGACTTTAATCATAATTAAGCGTTAATTTTTTCAACTACTAATTTAGTGAATGGTTGACGATGACCTAATTTACGGTGATTGTTTTTCTTAGGTTTGTATTTAAATACTGTTATTTTTTTACCTTTACCTTGAGAAACAACTTTAGCTGTTACCGTTGCACCCGCTACTAATGGAGCACCAATTTTAGCATTTTCCCCACCTACTAGTAATACTTTGTCGAAAGTTACTGTTGAATCAACTTCTACTGCTAATTTTTCAACTAGAATAGTTTGACCTTCTTCAACACGTAATTGTTTTCCACCTGTTTCGATTACTGCGTACATATCTGCACCTCCTTAAATTTTTTACTAAGACTCGCCATATAAGGTGGATTTCTCACTTAATTACCTTACACGTGCGGTTGTAGTAGCTATTTAGGAGCTACTCAACATTAACAATTCTACCACAGATATACCTGCTAGTCAATAAAAAATATAAAATGATAATGCAAAACTTGTAGTGTTACAATAGATGTGAGACATATAATAAAAAAAAGAAGAGTAAATCCTGTATAATGAAGTTACCTACAAATCAAAAAAAGGAATTTACTCTTATGAAAACTATTATAACAGAAAATATAGAAAAAACACAACGATATATACCTCATACTTTACAAACAAGAATAGCTGCAGTTAAAACTTATAGAAACGGTAACTCTATTCGTTTTGTTTGTAGGCGCTATAAAATATCAAAAGCCTCTCTTTTGCGTTGGAATAAAAAATATGACGGTACTAAAGAGTCTCTTATAGATAAGTCTCATAGACCTCATTCCATTCACCCTAACGCCCATACAGTTGAAGAATTGTCTTGGATTAAAAATCTTATTAAACGTAATCCTAATATTTCTATGATTGAATTATATGCTAAACTTAAATTCAACAAAGGTTATAAAAGACATCCTTGTTCTTTATTTAGAGTGCTTAGAAAATTAGGCTTTTATAAAGATACTAAGAAAAAAGTAATTCCTTATAAACCTAAACCCTATAATACACCTACTGAAATTGGTAAAAAATGGCAACTTGATGTGAAATATGTTCCTAAACGTTGTTATGTAGGAGAAATTCCTGATAAATTTTATCAATATACTATCATTGATGAAGCTACTAGGGAAAGATTTATTTTCCCTTTTAAAGAACAATCATCATACTCTACTGTTCAATTTGTTAAAATGGCTATTGATTATTTTGGGTATAAACCCAAGATAATTCAAACTGATAATGGTTTTGAATTTACACATTTTAAAGATACTAAACGAATACACCCTTTTGATGTATTGTGTAATAATCTTGGCATTAAACATCAACTTATTAGACCTAGAACTCCTAGACATAACGGTAAGGTTGAACGTAGTCATAGAAATGATAATGAACGTTTTTACAGGCGTTTATCTTTCTTTTCGTATGATGATCTTATATCTCAGATGAAAAAGTATCTATATCGCTCTAACCGTCTTCCTATGCAGACTTTAAATTGGCTTTCTCCTGTTGAAAAAAGAAAAGAGTTACGGAAAGAGTCTATAAAAATATGCCGGCTTTAATTCCTTGTTAGATAATAGATTTCACAACTTATTTGTCAAGGACAAGGGCTACGCCTTTTTCAAATCCTTGACAAATAAGTTTTAGAAATCTGAAATGTTCTCTAAGGAATTAAAGCTGGCAAATCTAATCAAATAATGTAATTTACGTCGGGGGCTTCATACGGTTTACATAGAAGCTAGCTTCTATGTAATTCTATTATATCCGGTATTTATTTTTTACTTTTTTTGTCTCACATCATTTACAAATGTACAAAATATAAAATGATAATGCAAAACTTTATTAAAGTCCTAAATTGTAAAGTTAAAAATTCATAAAGCAAAATTTTACTACATTCTTTATTATTTTATCTCTATAATTTTTACAATTTAGAATTAATATCAAGATTTAAAAAAGGTTCAGCAGCATTACTACTAAACCTTTCTATTCTATTTTATTTACGTTTTTTCTTATTAGAAACTAAAGTCACCTTATTAGGATCAAAAGTTTGTTTCTTTTGTTTTTCCGGAACATATGGTGGATATAGTGCATGTCCTACATAAGTTTGGAATATTAAAAATAGTCCCCCCACAATATAGTACACCGCAACCGCTCCGGCTACCCAGAATGAGAATATTGTAATCATTACCGGGCTTAACCATTGCATAAGTTTCATCTGTTGTTGCATTTGTTCTTGACCGGGTTGAGTAACCTGTGGCATCATCTTCATTGATAAGCGTGTTTGAATAGCGTAAACAATAAACGCAATTACAGGTAATGTGTATGAACGTGTCCCAAGATTGAAAATACCCAAAAATGTTGAATCAATAATTCCTGCTGAATACAACGGATTAGATAATGTATAAAACAACGCCGTTAAGAATGGAAGAGGAATGAATAATGGTAAACATCCACCTAAACTCATTGGATTTGCTCCATATTTTTTCATAATGGCAAACTGTTCTTTTTGAATTTCCATCAATTCGCTGCGAGCTTGCATTTTTTCTTCATTAGAAATTGCACGAGCTTCTTTTTCACGTGCAGCTTTTTGTTTTGCTTGAATAACTTCTAATTCAGGGCGTGCCAACTCTTGCCCTTTACGTGCTTTATTTTGTATTTTGTAATTATTTAACATAAATGGTAATACTAATAATCTTATAATAAGAGTAATAATTACGATTGACCAGCCCCAACTTCCGGTATATTCATGAATTTTGCTTAAGGCTATGTCCATAGGTTTGACAAATGTATCATAAAACGTACCACTTCTATCTTGTGGAGAACACCCTGACAATACGAATACACCTGCAAAACCTAATAAAAGTGCAAATAATTTTTTCAATTTTAATCTCCTTAATTTTAATTTTTCTATAACTAATTTTCTAATTCTTACACTGTAAAACTAATTACAGATCATTTTCACCTAGTAAATTATAACAGATATAAAAGAGGTAGTCAAACCTTTTATTTATTACTCAATTGCCGCAACAAAAAAATGTTTTAAAAAAAAAAAAATATTAACAATATAAGGAGAGTATATTACAATTAAAATTAAAGAAAGGGGTGATTATTATTAAAGACATACATTACATAACAGATATCGAAAAATTAAAGGTAATTTCTGATCCATTGAGAATAAATATTCTTACCGCTCTTGGTACAGAAAAAAAATTCTCAACAACTTGCTAAACTATTAAAAATAAATAGAACTAGAATTCATTATCACCTTAATATATTAGAAGAATTTAATTTTATCGAAGTTGTTGATACCGATTCTATCAACGGAATAATTCAAAAATACTATTTACCAACTACTCATACATTTATTCCAGCACCAAATATTTTTAATGATTTCTTTAACAATATCTCATTGAACTTTAATATTGATAAAGAAAACGAAGAAAAATTTTGGTATGAATTAAAGCAGCTCGAAAATAAATTTTTCTCTAAGAAAGATACTGATATAATAAATAAACCGTCAAAAAAAAAAATAATCGTTAGATTATATTTTGATGTTAAATTGAATTTTATCGTTAAATTATAATTTATTACAGAAAGGAGTTTATATTATGTTTAAAAATAAAGATTTTTCTCTTTTACTTTTAGGAAGATTTATCACAAACTTTGGTGATAGCATTTATTCAATAGCAACCTTAACTTTAGTGTATACAATGACTAATTCTACTTTTTATACCGGAGTAACATTATTTTACTGCAATATTACAAATATTTATATCACCTATAATAAGTAAAATTAATATAAAATTATTTTTGATATGTTCGCAGCTTTCTCAATCTATTATATTGCTGCTTATACCTTATTTAATGTTTATAAACAAATTACATATATACTTTGATATCTATAATAGCATTTATTAGCCTTGCTAATCAGATTGTATATCCTATCCAGCTTTCGCTTCTTCCCAAAATTGTTAAACAAAAAGATCTAATAAAGGCAAACTCTCTATTTTCTATTGCTTATCAAGGTAGTGATGCATTGTTTAATTCAATAGGAGGCTTTATTATTACAGTCTTAGGAACCATATCTTCATTCTTTATAAATAGTTTTACGTTCATTATAAATGCTATATTGTTCATGTTTTTATCAAACAAAATTTCTAAAAAAACTACACTTATTAAGGAGAATGAAAACTATTTTTCTAAACTATATTCTGGAATAAAGATTTGGAACACTCCGATATTAAAACCTCTGCTTATAGGTATTATAATTATAAATTTCTCTACGAGTTCTTTGTTAACTTTACTTCCGGAGTTTTCTGAAAGCAGTATATTCTATGGAATTTTACTTAGTGCTTCTGGATTAGGAACATTGATAGGTGCATTACTTTCCAACTTAGAAAAATTAAAACATCAAAAACTAGGTTCACTATATATTTTCTTTACATTAGGACTTTCTCTTTCTTGGGGAATTTTAAGCATAATTAAAAATAATTCTATTAAAAATATGATACTCATTTTTTTACTTTTTTTAATTGGGTGGATATTAATCGATATATTAAATACATACTCCCAAACTATGATTCAAAGTATTGTAAAAAAAGATAAATTAGATATTGCTATGTCTTCTATGATTGGATTATCTATAACATTCACTCCTCTTGGTGCAATTTTTTCCGGAATTTTAAGCACCCAATATAGTAAAAATATAATTATTATAATTATTGCCAGTTTAATTTTAGGTGTTACTCTATTTTGGGTTTTCAATAAAAATATACGAAAATTAACCAATTTTAAAAATTTAATAGGAGAATTTTATGTATAACATCATTATTAAATAGAAAATAGCTGACGACTTATTCTATGATAAGTTGCCAGCTATCCTTTTTAAAAATTACAGCAAAATACAATTTATTTATTTTCAGATAATTATTCTCTATATTTAAGCATAACTACTTTAACTATTACAATTTTTTTCAGTACTTTTTAAACTTCTTTACCGAAAATTTTTTGAACATGATTTACCTATATATTTTTTCACTTACTCTTTATCTTTTTTTGGTAAACACGCATTAAGAAGTACACCTGTAATCGCCGCTAATACCATAGACGGTAATTCGAAATTAATACTTTCAAATTTCAACATTGCACCACCAACACCCAGTACAATAATTACTGATGAAATTACTAAGTTTCTGTTAATACTTAAATCTACTTTTTCATCAACCAACATTCTTAACCCACTTGAAGCGATAATACCAAACAATAGTATCGATACACCACCCATTACCGGTGATGGAATAGTAGAAATCAAAGCAGAAAACTTCCCAATAAAGCTTAAAATCAAAGCAAATATCGCAGCTCCACCTAAAACAAATACTGAAAATATTCTTGTAATAGCCAATACTCCAATATTTTCTCCATATGTCGTACTTGGCGGACCACCTAGTAACGAAGCAAACATCATAGCCGTTCCATCAGCTAAAATTGAACGGTGTAACCCCGGATCTTCTAAAAAGTTTTTACCAACTACTTCTGATAATACCATTTGATGTCCTATATGTTCATTAATTGTTACTATTGCTATTGGAACCATTGCAAGTTCCGCAACATTCCACTCCGGTGTATAAGTAATAAAGGGTACCGTAAATTTTGGTAAACTAAACCACGGTGCATCTATTACCGGCTGAAAATCTACCAATCCAGCAAATACCGCCACAATATATCCAAAAACGATACCTAATAATACCGGTATCTGTTTAGCAAAACCTTTTAATGCTACTGCACAAATAATTGTAATTATTAATGTAGCGAGTGCTACTAAAAAGTATTTTAAATCATATACTTTAGCACCATTCACTGTTTTATACATTGCCATATTAACCGCCGTAGGTGATATTCCTAAACCGATAACAATAATAATAGGTCCTACTACTACCGGTGGCAACAATTTCAACAACCACCCTACTCCAAATTTATAGATAAACAATGCTACAACTCCGTAAACTAAACTGGCTAAAAATGCACCCAACATTGCTGTTTCAATATTATGCGTCGTTGATAACGCTATAATAGGATTAATAAAAGCAAATGATGAACCTAAATATGCCGGAATTTTTCCACGTGTAATGAATAAATACGTTAATGTACCAATACCTGATGTTGTAAGTGCCGTACTGGCAGGTAATCCCGTTAAGATAGGTACTAAAACCGTTGCTCCAAACATTGCAAACAAATGTTGTAAACTGAGCGTTATCCACAAGGCTAATTTGGGTTTCTCATGAACATCTAAGATTGGTCTTACTCTTGATTGCTGTGTCATCTTTCTTCTCCTTATATAAGAATATATATTTATACTCAAACTTTCATAATTATACCACATGTGTAAATATATTAAAAGAGTTTTTTTAAATTTTTTCTTCTATTAATGTTCACGGAATTTACTTTGGGAATTTACTTATTAATGTTCACTATACTTTCTTTGCAATTATAATTTAAGTTCATTATATCAATTTAATATTATAAATACTATAAAGTACTTACGCTTAAGTGTTGACAACGTTTACAAAAAAGTATACAATATATTTAGATAGAGCTGGGATCATAGGTGATAATTATGAGTAATTTTTCTACTTTTGAAATTATAGGTATAATATTATCTCCATGTTTAGGAATCTACTTTTTAATAAAAGGATTAACTAATAACGAAAAGGAGAAATAGCAATGAATAAATTTATCAAAATATTAAGTATTACAAGTTTACTATTTATTTCAATAACACCAGCTACATTTGCAAAAGATAATAATAATGATAATAATATATCATTTCGTTCTTCTATGAACTGGGACTATGGTGGTGGCGGATATTCTATGTACAGAAGCAAACAGGTTGTAATGGCACCGTGGTCACTACCTAATTATTACTATCATCAAGAGTGGATTGGTGGTAAATTATATAAAGGATATTTACAATATTCAGGCTCTATACCATTTGGAAATGTACTAGGATTTCTTTCACACTTGGTATCAGCTACATATACTGGCTATATCTATGCATGTTAAAAGAAATATATTATTCTGGCTCTAATATTATAAAAATAACAATTTTATAAATAATGACCACCCCTGAAAAGGGGTGGTTTTCTCTTCGGGTATAACCCTTTGTTACTAACACGCACCTCAAGGCGCTGGCTTTCACATTCGTTCAAGCCCTATTGTATTTTTACGCCCACTACCCGTCAAACGGGTTTATCTATTTTTTCTTATTTCCAAATGGATTTGTATATTCTTTTGTTGTCAGTTTATCTATTGCAATATCATGCGCTTCTTGATCTTTGATGTATTTTCTTATTGTACCTTCATTCAAACCTACAGTACTTACATAGTATCCTTCTGCCCAAAACTTTCTATTCCCATACTTATACTTCAGGTTTGCATGCATATCAAATATCATCAGTGAACTTTTTCCTTTCAAATATCCCATAAAACTTGATACACTATATTTTGGTGGTATTGATAACAGCAAATGTATATGATCTGGCATTATATGTCCTTCTATTATTTCCACTCCTTTATACTTACATAACCTTTTTATTATATCTACTATATCTCGTTTGTATTGATTAAATTCTATTTTTCGTCTATACTTAGGGGTAAATACAATATGGTATTTACATATCCACCCTTGTGTCAAGCATTGGATACATATTTTTTCAAATTTCCAATCAACTTTTTTTACTCTATTTTAACTTTAAAATTGGATTTTTCAAGAGCTTGTTTATCAGGTCTGCATATACTACTTGGTCAACTACTTCCGAAATCGTTGTAATTCTTTGCCCTGCGTCTTTGGAAGATGCTCCACAGTGGTATATCCTTTGCTTATCCGTATTCCAATCTATGATAATATACCTGTCATGGAACTCTCCACCGGATTTTTGAAACTTTATCTTTCTAAACGGATATTCTTTGCAAAAATCTTGGTATTCAAGGGTATGAAGTCCTTTACCAACATTGTCGCTAAATATAGTGATTTCTACCGATGAGGGTATATCTTTCAGCAGTACCAGTGTCTTAACTCCGATATAGTTATCTACAATATAAATGCTCTTTTTTGCTATGCTGTAAATGTCCTTATAAGCAAGGTTCGCTTCAATCGGCTCTCCATTTAAAAGCAAAAATCCATATTTTAGCTGAGGATTGCTAAGGTCAAGAATTAACTCTGACAGTTCGGATTTATGCACAACACTACCTAAATTGTCCACCAATCCTGCCACCTTATCTTCCACATTCATTAAATCCCGTCTTAAATCCTGCATTTCTACGACATTACTTGTTATCTGCATGGAAAGCTGTAAAAATTCTCTTTGTCCAATCAAGCCTTGGTTTTCCACAATATAGTCTTTCATCTGCTTAAAAGTACGTATTAAGGCTTTACTCTGCTTGACAGCAAGCTCTCCTTTAAGAACCGTCATCAGCATGTAGATTCCGGCTTCACTAAAAACATAAGGTAAGTATCTTCTTCCTCCTGAACCTGTTTCCGATTTTGAGGTCGAAATTTTCGACCTCAAATTTTCCCATTCCTCTTTTGTAAGTTGAAACCTGAAATCATCGTCAAATTTCTCAATGTTATTTTTGACCTGCTCATTAAATCTTTTTGTTTCATACCCATAAATCTCTGCCAGTTCAAAGTCAAGCATTACTTTCTGTCCCCTTATGATATAAATTTTTTCTGCAAGGGATTCCTGATTTACAAGCATAATTTCGTCTTTTTTATCCATCTTTTCCATTCCCTTTCTCAAATTTCCAAATAATCTCCACCTTGTCTTTATCATAAACATAAATCCTGTCTATGACTTCGTTGATCCAGTCTAAAACAAGCTCTCCTTTTGCAACCGCTTCTCTTAGCTTATCAACATTAAGGTTATGTCCTGAAGATGTATTTTCTTTTATCTTGTCCGTAATGATGGTTATTTCCTGTTCTGTATTTTTAAGTTTTCTGCTTAAATCTTCTTTCTTTGATAAATATGCTTCCTTATCTATTTCGTCCTGTTTATGCTTTTCATAAAGCTGCATTTTGGAAACCTGAATCTTTTGCTTTTCCGCTTCCAGTCTTTTCTTCCTGTCAAGCAGGCTTTCACAAATGCTTTCCATAACTTTATGCTCAATCTTTCTTGTCTGTTCTTTTTCAAGAAAACTCTCTGTATAAAGTTTAATCTCTTCTGAAACAATATCTTCCAGTGTTTCTGCTTTTATCTTCCCTTTCATGCAGCCACAGTCTTTTGCTTTGTACCGATAGAGACAGCAATATCCATCTGTTTTTCCATAATTAACCGTATAGGTCATTTTATGATAGCACTTACCACAATAGACTTTGTCTTGAAGAATATGAAAATGCTTCCGCTCCCTGCTGATATGTTTTGTATTGCTGTTTAGCATATCCTGCACTTTGTCAAAATCCTCTTTGGATATAATAGCTTCGTGCATATCTTCTCTAATTATCCAGTCTTTGCTATCAACCCATTTTCTATTATCAGAACCAACTTCCTGTACCCTTGTCTTTCCACCAACAACAGCTCCTGTATAAACTCTTTGTGTTAAAACATATCTAATAATCTGTCCTGTCCATACTCCACTTCCTCTTTTAAGCCCTATATGTTTTGCCGGCGTCAGAACACCTCTATGATTAAAATCTTTAGAAATGGAAAGCATACTTTCACCACTAAGGTATCTTTCAAAGACTTCTTCAATGATGTTTCTCACTCTATCATCGACAAGTAGCTGATGATGGTCTTTTTCATCTTTTACATATCCATACGGTGCTTTTGAACCGAAATAATACCCTCTATCCTGTCTTACTCTTACTGATGAACTGATTTTTTGTGAAATGTCCTTGGAATAGTAGTCATAGACAAGATTCTTAAAAGGAATTTCTAAACTGCTGATTCCATTCTCATTGTTATTACTGTCATAATTGTCATTCACAGAGATGAAACGAACCTGCATAAAAGGGAATATCTGCTCAATATATGCTCCGGATTCAATATAATCTCTTGCAAATCGTGATAAATCCTTTACAAGAATAGTTCTTATCTCATTTTTCTTCACAAGACCTATCATCTTTTGAAATGCAGGACGATTAAAATTTGTTCCGGTATAGCCATCATCAATATGTTCTCTTATCTTCACTCCAGTAAATTCTTCTCTTGAACTGATATAGTCTTTTAAGATTTCTCTTTGGGAAGTAATGCTGTTACTTTCGTCTTTTAAGTCGTCATCTTCTAAGGAAAGTCTTAAATAAAAATCTACTGTATTCATATCAGCTCCTCCTTGTCTTTCTACCGAGTTTTTCAGTAATCACAGGAGTTTCTTCAAAATTAAATTTGATTTCTATTGTGTTATCTTTCCCTATAAAGATCTTATCAATGATGCTATCTACAAAGTCTTTATCCCATTTCTTTGTTTTACCTTTAAAAAGTGCTGTAAGGTACTTATGCCTTTCTTCAAGTTCAAATACTTCTTTTTCAAAGATAGCAACTTGTCTTTCTTTTAGGCTTTCGAGTTCTGCTTTCTTTTTACTCAGAAGT
The DNA here is from genome assembly GCF_900120125.1 of Gemella massiliensis. Classification (NCBI taxonomy): domain Bacteria; kingdom Bacillati; phylum Bacillota; class Bacilli; order Caryophanales; family Gemellaceae; genus Gemella; species Gemella massiliensis. The sequence goes on along the minus strand of NZ_LT635546.1, from coordinate 113,874 downwards.
CCTTTTTCCCTTTCAAAATCTTCTTTACTCCACTTGCCCAAAACATATTTTTCATAATACTCACTTTGAAGTCTGCTAAAGCCTAAAATTTTTCTTTCAATTTCAGTTATTTCTTTTTCCTTTTTCTTATCCATCTCTATTTTAAGATTGTCATAAGCATTCAGATAAGCCTTATAACTTTTACTGTTATTAAAAAGAATAGCATCAAAGGCTGCTTTAACAGTTTTTTCAAGAGTAGCCTCTGTAATAGATGTTCCGCATTTTTCTGTTGTAAATTCTCTGAACCGATTACAGCTAAAATAAAATACAGTTTTATTACCGCTTTTTTGCCTGTGTACGCTCATTTTTCTCTTACAAATCCCACAATAGAGTTTTCCTCTAAATACTGTATCATCCTTAGCATTCTTATTTTCTTTTCTGCTATTTTTAATGGAATTAGATTTTGAGGAAATTTTCTCCTGTACCTTTTCAAATGTATCAAGCGAGATAATTGCTTCATGGGCATCTTCTGTTATTGTCCAATGTTCTTCGTCAAGCCTTTCTCTCTTTTTGCCTTCAAATAAATGCTTTTGATTTCTGCCTTGAATGAGTGTTCCTGTATATACACGATTTTTAAGTACTTGTAATATTGTTGTTGGAATCCAAGTNAACATTGTCGCTAAATATAGTGATTTCTACCGATGAGGGTATATCTTTCAGCAGTACCAGTGTCTTAACTCCGATATAGTTATCTACAATATAAATGCTCTTTTTTGCTATGCTGTAAATGTCCTTATAAGCAAGGTTCGCTTCAATCGGCTCTCCATTTAAAAGCAAAAATCCATATTTTAGCTGAGGATTGCTAAGGTCAAGAATTAACTCTGAAAGTTCGGATTTATGCACAACACTACCTAAATTGTCCACCAATCCTGCCACCTTATCTTCCACATTCATTAAATCCCGTCTTAAATCCTGCATTTCTACGACATTACTTGTTATCTGCATGGAAAGCTGTAAAAATTCTCTTTGTCCAATCAAGCCTTGGTTTTCTACGATATAGTCTTTCATCTGCTTGAAAGTGCGTATTAAGGCTCTACTTTGTCTTACTGCAAGATCGCCTTTAAGAACTGTCATCAGCATATAGATTCCCTGCTCTGTAAAGACATAAGGATTGTACTTAATATTACTACCTCGTCCTGTGCCTCTGTTCAAGGTGAAATTTTTGCACCTTGAAAGTTCTTCAACTTCTTGAGTTGTCAGCCTAAACATAAAATCTTCGCCTTCAAACTTCTCGATATTGTTCTTGACTTGCCTGTTGAAATTTTTAGTTTCATACCCATAAATCTCTGCCAGTTCAAAGTCAAGCATGACTTTCTGCCCCCTGATAATATAAATTTTTTCTGCAAGGGATTCATGATTTACAAGCATAATTTCGTCTTTTTTATCCATCTTTTCCATTCCCTTTCTCAAATTTCCAAATAATCTCCACCTTGTCTTTATCATAAACATAAATCCTGTCTATGACTTCGTTGATCCAGTCTAAAACAAGCTCTCCTTTCGCAACCGCTTCTCTTAGCTTATCAACATTAAGGTTATGTCCTGAAGATGTATTTTCTTTTATCTTGTCCGTAATGATGGTTATTTCCTGTTCTGTATTTTTAAGTTTTCTGCTTAAATCTTCTTTCTTTGATAAATATGCTTCCTTATCTATTTCGTCCTGTTTATGCTTTTCATAAAGCTGCATTTTGGAAACCTGAATCTTTTGCTTTTCCGCTTCCAGTCTTTTCTTCCTGTCAAGCAGGCTTTCACAAATGCTTTCCATAACTTTATGCTCAATCTTTCTTGTCTGTTCTTTTTCAAGAAAACTCTCTGTATAAAGTTTAATCTCTTCTGAAACAATATCTTCCAGTGTTTCTGCTTTTATCTTCCCTTTCATGCAGCCACAGTCTTTTGCTTTGTACCGATAGAGACAGCAATATCCATCTGTTTTTCCATAATTAACCGTATAGGTCATTTTATGATAGCACTTACCACAATAGACTTTGTCTTGAAGAATATGAAAATGCTTCCGCTCCCTGCTGATATGTTTTGTATTGCTGTTTAGCATATCCTGCACTTTGTCAAAATCCTCTTTGGATATAATAGCTTCGTGCATATCTTCTCTAATTATCCAGTCTTTGCTATCAACCCATTTCCTATTATCAGAACCAACTTCCTGCACTCTTGTCTTTCCACCAACAACAGCTCCTGTATAAACTCTTTGTGTTAAAACATATCTAATAATCTGTCCTGTCCATACTCCACTTCCTCTTTTAAGCCCTATATGTTTTGCCGGCGTCAGAACACCTCTATGATTAAAATCTTTAGAAATGGAAAGCATACTTTCACCACTAAGGTATCTTTCAAAGACTTCTTCAATGATGTTTCTCACTCTATCATCGACAAGTAGCTGATGATGGTCTTTTTCATCTTTTACATATCCATACGGTGCTTTTGAACCGAAATAATACCCTCTATCCTGTCTTACTCTTACTGATGAACTGATTTTTTGTGAAATGTCCTTGGAATAGTAGTCATAGACAAGATTCTTAAAAGGAATTTCTAAACTGCTGATTCCATTCTCATTGTTATTACTGTCATAATTGTCATTCACAGAGATGAAACGAACCTGCATAAAAGGGAATATCTGCTCAATATATGCTCCGGATTCAATATAATCTCTTGCAAATCGTGATAAATCCTTTACAAGAATAGTTCTTATCTCATTTTTCTTCACAAGACCTATCATCTTTTGAAATGCAGGACGATTAAAATTTGTTCCGGTATAGCCATCATCAATATGTTCTCTTATCTTCACTCCAGTAAATTCTTCTCTTGAACTGATATAGTCTTTTAAGATTTCTCTTTGGGAAGTAATGCTGTTACTTTCGTCTTTTAAGTCGTCATCTTCTAAGGAAAGTCTTAAATAAAAATCTACTGTATTCATATCAGCTCCTCCTTGTCTTTCTACCGAGTTTTTCAGTAATCACAGGAGTTTCTTCAAAATTAAATTTGATTTCTATTGTGTTATCTTTCCCTATAAAGATCTTATCAATGATGCTATCTACAAAGTCTTTATCCCATTTCTTTGTTTTACCTTTAAAAAGTGCTGTAAGGTACTTATGCCTTTCTTCAAGTTCAAATACTTCTTTTTCAAAGATAGCAACTTGTCTTTCTTTTAGGCTTTCGAGTTCTGCTTTCTTTTTACTCAGAAGTCCTTTTTCCCTTTCAAAATCTTCTTTACTCCACTTGCCCAAAACATATTTTTCATAATACTCACTTTGAAGTCTGCTAAAGCCTAAAATTTTTCTTTCAATTTCAGTTATTTCTTTTTCCTTTTTCTTATCCATCTCTATTTTAAGATTGTCATAAGCATTCAGATAAGCCTTATAACTTTTACTGTTATTAAAAAGAATAGCATCAAAGGCTGCTTTAACAGTTTTTTCAAGAGTAGCCTCTGTAATAGATGTTCCGCATTTTTCTGTTGTAAATTCTCTGAACCGATTACAGCTAAAATAAAATACAGTTTTATTACCGCTTTTTTGCCTGTGTACGCTCATTTTTCTCTTACAAATCCCACAATAGAGTTTTCCTCTAAATACTGTATCATCCTTAGCATTCTTATTTTCTTTTCTGCTATTTTTAATGGAATTAGATTTTGAGGAAATTTTCTCCTGTACCTTTTCAAATGTATCAAGCGAGATAATTGCTTCATGGGCATCTTCTGTTATTGTCCAATGTTCTTCGTCAAGCCTTTCTCTCTTTTTGCCTTCAAATAAATGCTTTTGATTTCTGCCTTGAATGAGTGTTCCTGTATATACACGATTTTTAAGTACTTGTAATATTGTTGTTGGAATCCAAGCTCTTATAAGTTCATTTTCATCAGCTTTAGCTTTTCCAAACTTCCTATAATCAGTTGCTATATATACTTTCTTTTCAAGCAGTAACTTTGAAATATCAAGTGTACTAAATCCCTTCAAATACGCATCAAAGATTTCTTTTACGATGGAAGCTGTATTTTCATCAATATATAACCGTCTTACTCCATCTTCATCTTTTCTTGCTGTATAGCCATAAGGAGCTGCACCACAAATAAATCCACCTTGCTTAATTCTAATCTGATGGGAAGTTGATATTTTCTTTGAAATGTCTTTTGCATAAGTTTCATTTACAATATTCTTCAAGATTACCTCAAGAGATTTATTGGGATCTTCCATGTGAAAGGTATCCAAATTGTCATTAACCGCAATAAATCTTACTCCAAGAAACGGAAATATCTTTTCAATGAAGTTTCCAAGCTCCGTATAATTTCTTCCGAAGCGGGATAGGTCTTTTACAATAATGCAGTTGACTTTTCCCGTCCTTACTTCTCCCATAAGTTTTTCAAAGTCAGGTCTTTCAAATTCTGTCCCTGTCTTTGCGATGTCTTTATATATTCCAACCAAATTATGCCCATCATTTTTCTTTATATAACTTTCACAAAGAGCAATTTGATTTTCAATGGAATCACTCGGCTTTTCTTTTTTATCTCTTGATATTCTTGTGTAAATCGCTGTTTGAAAACTGTTTCCGCTTTCTTTGCTTAATGAAGCTTCTTCTGCCCTTTCCCGTCTGTTCGCTGTCCTTGCCATCTACACCACCTCCTTCATCAGCTCGGAGGATTGCTTTGTGTAGTCGCTTAACTTATCCAGTATGTCTGTGGTTTCATCATAGTTAAAATGGATTTCTACCCTTTTTTCTTCCAAAACATAGATTTTATCTACAAGTCTTACAAGAAGTCCTCGTTCTAAGGTGCTTATATTCCTGTACTTTTTAATATCTGACAGGAAGTTTTTGTTTCCCAAACTCTTTTGATAGAGTCTTGAGATTTCTTTATTCTGCTTTTCTAAAATCAGTTCGCTTTCTACGATACGGTTTGTATAAAACTCTCTCATATCGTAAAATTCTTCTTCAGAAATGATTCCTTCTTTTAAGTCCTGATACAGAGCCGATTTTAAAAGTTCAAACTTTGCCTTGCTTTTCTTGGTATATTCCTGTCTTTTATCTATTTTCTGAAAAAGCTCATAAGATACTTCCATTTCTCTTATCTCTTCTGAAATGCTTTCATACTTCCCAAGAGAGTTGATATAATGGCGAATCATCTCAAGTACGCTTAGCTTTAATTCTTCCTGTTTGATTGAATGCCTGCTACACTCTTTTCCTTTGTTGTACTGGGAGCAGATATAGTAAATAGTGGGAGTTTTCCCTCTCTTATCGACTTTCTTTGTCATCTGAGCATTACAGTCCTTGCAAAATAAAAGCCCTGAAAACAAATCCGCTTTCTCTCCGACATTTTTTGCCTTTATATCACATTTCAAAAGCTTTTGGACAATTTCAAAGTCATAAATATCAATAATAGCTTCATGATTGTCCTCGATTTCAATCCAATCGCTTCTATCCTTGGAAACTACCTTATCCAGCTTATAGTTTATCTTTTCCCGCTTTCCCTGTTGCAGTGTTCCGATATAGACCTCGTTGGTTAAAATACGATTAACTGCCGGCGTATCCCATTTGGTAACAGCCTTTGTGCTAAAGCCTGTCTTATATCGGATACCCTTTGCTTTTTTATGCTCCATCGGGGATAATATTCCGTTATCATTTAAATGTTTGGCAATAGAGTAGGAGCTGTACCCCTCAAGCTTCATTGAGAAGATTTCCCGCACCACATATTCTGCTTCTTTATCAATTACTATTTTGTGCTTATCTTCCTTATCTTTTTCATAGCCGTAAGGAGCATAGTTTGATATAAACTGTCCCTGTTTTCTCTTTACCTTGCAGACACTTCTGACCTTTGCGGAAGTATCCCTACAATAATTGTCATTGATGAAGCTTTTAAACGGAATGACCAAGTTCTTTTCCGTTTCACTGGCTGTATAGCTGTCATAATTATCATTTAGGGCAATAAATCTTATATCAAGAGAGGGAAACACTCTTTGCAGGTATCTTCCGCTATCAATATAATCTCTGCCAAATCTGGATAAGTCTTTTACAACAATGCAGTTAATTCTCCCTGTGATGACATCTTCCATCATTTTCTTAAATGCCGGTCTTTCAAAGTTTATCCCTGAATATCCGTCATCGACATATTCTTCTATCAGCTCCATATCCTCATTTTTATCAATGAAGTCATTAATCTGAAGTCTTTGGTTGGAAATGCTGTTGCTTTCCACCTTAAAGCCTTTATCATATTTTTCATCATCTTGTGATAATCTGAGATACATGGCAACTTTGAGAACATCTGTATCTAAATTGTTTTTAGACATAACAAAACCTCCAAACTTTCATATTCTTTTTTAAGGAGAAATATGATAACTTGGAGTCTTTCAGCTCTTATGAAGTTGTATCCCTATTTGATTCGTATTATACCATAGATTTGTAAAAAAGTCTGCCCCTTTTATCATATTTTAATCAAGAAGCATTGCTTTCTTTTTTAGGTAAGACAAAAAGCAATCCTCCAAACTTCTTCCATTCTCTGCATAGCTACATTTAACAATGACATTTCCGACTTTCATAAAGTACATGGAAAGCGGCTCTGCATTTTTCTTATCTTTTATATCTTCAATATCAGGGACAATTTTCCTGTCTATCTCTTCCGCTGACATGTTTTTATATATTGCTAATTCTTCTGCATTCATTAGAAAACTCCTTTCCCTGTTGTTTTCTTTTTTAAGTTTTTTGACATTGGTAGGTGTCTTGGCTGACAACATAGGAATCTCACCTCCGCCCCTTATTCAAGACGAGCCGGCATAAACTGTTGAAGTATCATTATCACTGCCTGTATCAACGAACAGACTGCCACATCTGTTTTTTATGTAATCTTATTTGTCGCTCGCTTCCTTGTTTCCTTGATTTTCTCAGTATTCATTGAACCAAAATATTTTTTAGCAGAAAGGTCTTGGCGTAAGTCATAATTCTCCACAAGCAGATAAAGTCCTACCTTGGTCTATTCAGTTGTCAAAGAACAAAATATTTGAAAGGGATTTTTCTTTCTATTTTCCAATTTGCCATAGCAACCTATCTCTTATAAAAGAAAGTAAAAGAGGTCAAACTCCCCTTCACTTTATATAAGGAAAATTTGACCCCTTTGGTTACCGAATTTCTAAATTTCTTCGATAAATTTTTTCAGCTTCTCTAAGATTTTGTTTCTTTTCTTAATCAAAGCCGGGTGTGTGATACTCTTTAACTTTGCTACCAAACGGACTGGTTCATCATGAAAATACAAACGCTCTATGATGTCCTTTTCTTCTGCGTTAAGCCTTGATATAGCGTTTCTGACTGCTTCAATCATCATCTGTGTTTCCACAATCTTTTCTACATCAACGCCTTCATCAACAATGTTTTCATAGAAATGTCCATCATGGTCTAATGATGAAAAAAAGAGCAAGTGGTTTTTCCTGTCCACCTGCTCCAAATATTTTTCATGCTCTTTCTCACGCCAGTAGACCTTATATATCTCCTCACTGACTTTCACCTTTTGCCCATTGACATAAAGGTAATATTCTTTTTTCATTTCAAGTCCTCCATTCTTTTTCTGTCTGCTTGTTTTCAGGCAAAAAAAGGAGGACTCCTGCACTTAAGCATAAGAAGTCCTCTAAAATGGGTAAGTATTGCCGAATTATTTAAATAAATTCTTAGACAATACGAAAAAAGGTGATTCCATCATTAAAGCTCTCATTATTATTTCATTGAACATTATTATCCTCCTGATACATTTACTTTTCTCATTTCATCTGCTCTTTCCCTCAATTTTTATATTTCATTTGAATTTAATCTTAATTTTTTTCTTACATCTATTGCAAAAGGTATTGTTATAATTGTGGTTATTAAATCAGCGACAGCTTGAGAATATATCACACCATTTAATCCAAAAATTTTAGGCAAAAGCAGAATGATCGGTAAAAATATAATTCCTTGTCTGCAAATGCTTAAAAATCCTCCAGCTAAGGCTTTTCCCATTGATAAATATAATGTGGAATATGTGAATTGAAATCCAAATGTAATAAACATAATGACTCCTGCTCTTAAAGCAGGAACTGCTATTTTCAAAACACTTTCACCAGTTCCAAAGATAGATAATATATTTGGTGCAAATATATAAAGTAAAATTGTCCATACTAAACAAAATAGATTTATATATTTTATACAGCACCTTATTGCTTCATTTAATCTTTTGTAGTTCTTCGCACCGTAATTAAAGCCGGCTAATGGCTGTAATCCTTTCATATATCCAAAAACAACATTCGTTCCCAAAGTTACAATTCTAAGTACGATCCCCATTGCAGCAATCGCATCTTCCCCATATAAAGATGCCGAAGATGATATTTTACTCATAGATATACTTGAAAAAATCTGGAGCAAAAACATTGAAATACCAACTTTCAATATTTCTTTATAAGCATTAATGGTTGGCTTAAAATTAGAAATTTTAAGTTTTATATAACTTTTCTCGCTTTTAAAATAAATGATATAAATAAACAGGGTTACGACTTGAGATATAAGAGTTGCAATGGCTGCTCCATTTACTCCCAAATTTAATCCATATATAAATATAGGATCTAAAACCATATTCAAAGCCGAACCAATAATCATTGCTTTTAAAGAAACTTTAGCTGCCCCTTGTGCTACCGCCAGATTGCCTGCCGTTACATTAGCAGTGCTGACCATTGTACTTATAATGAATATGATGGCATATTTTTTAGCAATTTCTATTATAGAAGGGATTGCTCCCATAAATTTCAAAACATCAGTCAGCAGAAACAGCAGTGTCATGCCGGTAATCGCTCCGATGATAACACTTGTAAACATTGCTACAGTAGCAACTATATCTGCTTCCTTCTTCTTTTCTCCACCTAATAATCGTGATATATAAGAACCTGCCCCTGCACCAAAAGTTAATCCAATCCCTGAAAAAATAAGAGAAATCGGAAAAGCTACCGATACGGCTGCTACTGAATGTTTCCCCAGTCCTGATACAAAGTAAGTATCCACAACATTATATAATGCCATTATCAGCATACTTACAACCATTGGCATTCCAAGTTTAAACAAAGCTTTCGCAACATTTTCCTCACTCATAATCTTTATTTTGCTGCTATTCATTTTCCTGCTCCTTACATTATTTGTTTTTTGCCTGTTCTTGCTCTTTAATCATTTGGTAATAATGACCTTTTTTCTTTATCAATTCATCATGTTTTCCTATTTCTTCTATTTTTCCGTTATTCATTAAAATAATCTGGTCTGCATTTTTTATTGTATGAAGCCTGTGAGCAATAGTGAAAACCGTCTTTCCTTTTATCAAATGGTCAAATGCTTTATTAATCTTAATTTCATTATCTGCATCTAAAGATGCTGTAAATTCATCCAATAACAATATTGGAGCATTTTTTAAAATTGCTCTGGCAATACAAATTCTCTGCTTTTCTCCACCTGAAAGTGATGTGCCACCTTCTGAAACTTTTGTATTATATCCATCAGGTAAAGAAATAATGAACTCATGGCAACAGGCAATTTTTGAAGCTTCAACAACTTCCTCAAAAGTTGCATTTGGATTGCCTATGGAGATATTATTTAAAATAGTATCTGATAACAAAATATTATCCTGAAATACTACGCTTACCGAATTTAATAAAAAATCCGGATTTAAATTTTTAATATTTTCTCCTCCAATGGTAATTTCCCCATCTGTTATATCCCAAAACCTTGTGATTAAATTCATTATGGTACTTTTCCCGGAACCAGATTCTCCTATCAGTGCGTTTATACTTCTTTCTTCTGCTACAAAACTAATGTCGTGCAGAACTTCTTTATTCTTTTCATAGGAAAATGAAACATTCTCAAATCTGACTGTATAGTTTTTTAAAGCATTTTTCTTATTGTCAAAATCATATTCTTCGCAGTCCATAGCTCTATTTAAATTGTCAGAAGCTATTTTTAAGTTTTTAAGCATGATATAATATCTCTCAAATGAAATTAAAATTCCGGAAACGGCAATTCCCATAATAAAAAACGCAATCAAAGACTCAGCTTTTAAATCTCCACCCATGAGCAAATAGCTTCCGCTTAATAGTGATATTGGCACAATAAAATTTATCAAACTTCCATATAATGCCGTTGGAATAGCCATTTTCACTTCTGTTTGAATACCATTTTTTCTGACTGCTTCCATATTGCTTTTTAATCTGGTAAAATTTGATACCTGCATACCATAGGCTCTAAAAACCTTTATGCCATTTATATATTCCAAAACATTAGAAACCATAGTTTCATTTAGTTTTCGTTTCTGATTTTCAAGTTTTTTAGATAATCTCTCACCCCAATGCAATATCGGTATTGATATGATGATTACTATGCACTCAGCGAAAGCAAGTCTAAAGTCAATAAAAAAGGTTCCGACTATAAGCATCAAACAGGTAGTTATTGTTTTTATAAAAAATGGCAATGCGTGTGAAAGTAATCCTTCAAAACTACTTAAATCATTTGTTAATGTGTTTATTAAATATCCTTTACTGTTTTTGCTAAAATGACCTAAACTTAATTTTCTAAAATGATTTGCTAAGTCAGTACGTAAAACCCCGGTTGTTAAAAAAGATTGCTCAAAAGACAAAAGATAGCTTTTCCTATATATTAAAATCCTTAACATAACGCCTATAAAGCATATCAATGTGTACTTGGAAATATAAGTGATATCTAATGTTCCATGAAAAATATCTATTATGGTCAGGTATAAAACGAAATATGTAACCATACTCCCTAATGAATCCAAGCACATAAGGAAAATAGGATAATACAGTCTATTTTTATTCTTACCTATCAGGTTATTTATGCCCTTTAACATTTTTCCCTCCTACTCCACATAATTTTTCATATAACTTGCCCACATTTTAGAATAGTATCCATTTATTTCTAAAAGTCTTTTATGTGTACCTTGTTCAACTATTTCCCCTTTTTCAAACACTATGATTTTATTGGCATCACATATTGTATGAAGCCTGTGAGCAATCATAATTACTGTTTTATCTTTTAATAAATTTTTCAATGCCGTCTGAATCTTGTGTTCATTTTCAATATCCGAATATGATGTCGCTTCATCAAAAATAACAATCGGAGCGTTTTTCAGAATTGCTCTCGCTATACTGAGTCTTTGTTTTTGTCCACCTGAAAGTTTAAATCCTTCCTCTCCGATTTTGGTATCATATCCTTTGGGAAGTGTAGTAATAAAATCATGAATTTGTGCATATTTTGCTGCTTCTTTTACACTTTCTTCATCCGCCTCACTGCCCATTCTAATATTTTCAAACAAGGTATCTTCCATTAAAAATGTGTCCTGAAATACAAACGAAACCGCAGAAGTAAGAGTTTCCTCACTTAGTTTGTTTATAGGAATTCCTCCGATACAAATTTCACCTTTATCAACATTCCAATATCTCCCTATTAAGGACGCTGCTGTTGTTTTTCCTGCTCCGGAAGCTCCAACAAATGCAGTAAATGACTTAGGTTCAATCTTCATAGAGATGTTTTTTAACACAACATTCTCATCATCATATCCGAAACTGACATCATTAAATTGAATATCCAAATTTTTAGACTTCAGTTGTTCTTTTCCTACCACTTCAACCGGTATTCCAAAAAGTTTTTTTATATTGACCAATCCACTGTTTAACTCAATTCTTCCCATCGCAATATTAAATAGGTTAAAAAATGTCCTGTAAAAACACATCGTTAGTAACATAAATATCAATAAATGTTCTGTAGAAATCAACCCATTTACATACAAAAAACCGCCTATTGGCAATGTGAATAATATGCCTGAATCCAAAATTACTATCGTTATGGCAAGTGGATAACAAGAACACTTTGCCATTTCAACTAAACATTCCGTATAATTTTTTGATGCAGCACTTAACTTTGCAAATTTTTCTACGGTTAATCCAAACATCTTTATAATCGGCATACAGTTAATATACTCATTTATAGAACTTAACAGCTCAGAAAAAGTATCTGTATATTTTTTAGTCAGATTAGGATACTTTTTCATCATCATTGTTGGTAGAAGCACGCCAACAACGACAGGCAGAAGCATTGTTAATGCCATAAATACATTGATATAAAACATTATTAACATTGATATTATAGGGATAACTACTGCCTGCGTAATTTCTATTAAATTGTGTGCTATAAACCCTTCTAATTTTTCAATATCATCAAATAATGCCGCTTTTAATTCTCCGGATGTTTTGTTATTAAAGAATCCCAAACTCACTTTTGATAAATATTCAAGGGCTTCCATCTTCAAACGGTGTATAATATTGTATGCGGCAACATGGGTGAATATCATAGTAATCGACATCAATATATTTTGCAGGATTGTTGAAAATATCATAACTAAAGCCCATGGCAACACAGACTTAAAATCAATTTGGTTGTTGATTAAAGCTGCAATCATTTTATATAAAACAACATACGGCACAAATGATAACAAGCCGCAAATCGAACCTAAAAATATTCCAATCGCTATTTTGAATTTTTCATAGCTAAGCAGCGAAAATACATTCAACTTCTTATTACTAAAATTTTCCATGTAAAATCACCTTCTTTAAATTATATTATTTATTATTTATAGGCTATGTCAAAATAAGAATTAAGTCAATAATTGACTATTTTGGAACATACTAATATAGTTATCCTTAAAATCCTTTTATTTAAGCGGTTATAAGAGATTTTATCAGACAAAAATTAAAATATTGTGATATAAATTTAGTTGATTATGATATAAACTTGTGCTAAAATGATGTTTAATACGAGGAGGTGATACTTTGAACCGTACGGTTATTGAATATTATAAAAATTTACCTGAAAGTTTACATTTCTATAAAATTGAGGAAGAATCTGATTCAGAAAATGATTTTTATCGTATGAGTTCAGAATATGGGAATGGAACTTTGCAGATAATGAATTTTCATGGTCAGTTTTTAATTATAATTGCAAGCTTTATCCCTAAAAGTAATTTTGAAAAAGTGGCTGAAATTAAGGAGGAATATTTTGAGATTAGTCAGTTTGAAACTGATTCAAGTTCATTTAAAGTTGGCGGCAGAAAGGTAAAGCAGGTTGACAAAGGAATCTGCTGTTACGCAAATACCCGAAAAAGTGCTTATGCTTTCTGCGAAGCTAATAAGCCTACCTGTTTCACTAAAGTTATCATAACAAAAAAATATTTCGATTCATTTTTAGAGGGATATTTTGGAAATACTTATGAATCATATAAAAGTGCTTTGGATTTTTTAATTGAAAAGCCTAATTCACCGGAATTAAACTTTGTTTTTCAACAAATCAAAGACTGTCCGGCTATAGGAAATACCAGAAAATTATATATGGAAAGTAAGGTTATCGAAATTTTATCTCTAATAATTAATACTGCCCAAAAAGAAGAAAATCGTCCATATATCTCTGTAAAGTTGGATAGAAAAGATAAGCGTTCTCTAAACAAGGTCATTACATTTATGAAAAACAATTTATCCGCTTATCCTTCCATAAAAGAATTGTCAAAAATGGCAAACATGAGTTGCTCCCGTTTTCAGATGGCATTTCGTCAGGTTTATGGAACAACCGTTTATGAATACTTAAAAGTAATGCGAATGAATTATGCTCTTTTGCTATTGCAAGATACAGACGATAAAATTTATCATATTGCTCTAAAGGTTGGATATAAAAATGCGGGACACTTTGCAAAGATTTTCAAATCAACTTTTAAAATGAGTCCTATGGAATATCGTAATATTCATCATATCTAAAAGTTTTATATCGTAATATTTTTTATATCTATCACGATATTTTAACTTATTTCAAAATAATATTATGCAAAATCTCTATTTCTTGTGATTTAATAAGCGTTTAAGGATGTTTTAAAATTGAAATTTGTAACCTTGTTTATAAACTAAATAATGTGTAAAATGTGAGTTAGTTATATTTGTCTAACTCACATTTTTTGGTTAAGGGAGGTTTTATTTTGAGATTAATGAGTAAATTTTTTAGGTTAATACTTATATTATTCATGATAAGCCTGTTATCCTTTTTCCTTTCAAATATATCTTCCATTGATTCAGCCGAAACTATTGCTCACCATTTATATGGCAACCCAAGTTCGGAACAAATTGAGAAAGTTAGAATCGAAAAAGGCTTGGATAAACCTATATTTGTTCAATATACAAATTGGTTAAAAATGGCTGTAACGGGTAATTTGGGTACTTCGTATCAAACATCTAATCCTGTGGTAACTGACATTAAAGAAAAATTTTGGGCAACCATTACCCTTGTTATTGCTGCACTATTTTTTATTGTGCTTTTCACTATTCCTTTAAGTTTAGTTTCTGCTTATAAAAAAGGGGAATTTGTTGATAAACTTATACAAAATATAACGATTTTAGGTATATCCATCCCTTCTTTTTGGCTTGGTTATCTATTACTTTCATTGTTTGCAATTACTATACCTATTTTTAGAGTAGTAGAGTATGGAAATTTCAGGAGCTTAATATTGCCATCTATAACCCTTGCAATCCCTGTAATTTCATCATCTACCAAACTATTAAGAACTATACTGCTTGAAAACATGGAACAGGAATATGTGATATATGCAAAATCCAGAGGTTTATCTAATAAGAGGATTTTATGTAATCATATCTTAAAAAATTCACTTCCTCCAATGATTACTCTATTCTTCCAAAACATCGGTATGATGATCGCCGGAAGCGTAATTGTTGAAAGTGTTTTTTCATGGCCGGGACTTGGCTCATATTTTATGTCATCAATTATAAATAGAGATACCCCGGCAATTACAGGGTGTATGTTGATGCTTGGAATAATATTTGTCATATCTAATTCTATTGCAGAAAACATAAATCACTTATTGAGTCCCCATATTTTTAAAGGAGAGGAATTCAATGGCTAAGAAAATATTTCATAATAGACAAGCTGTTTTCAGCTTATTATTGGTAATATTGGTTATTACAGTTGCTTTATTCGCACCTTTTATAGCACCTAACAGCCCTTATACTGTCAACATTAGCGAAAAGTTTTTACCTGCTTCGAGTACATATCCTCTTGGAACGGATCAACTGGGGCGTTGTGTATTTTCAAGATTGGTTTATGGTGCAAGATATTCATTAAGCATTGCATTTCCGACTTTACTTATACTTGCTTTTATAAGCACCATTGTAGGAACTGTCAGTGCTTGGTTTGAAGGTGTTTTAGATAAAATAATTTTAATAGTATGTGATATCTTTATGGCATTTCCACCAATGGTTATAGTCCTTGCCCTATTAGGAATAATCGGGCAGGGAGCTGTCAACTTAATAATATCCATCGTATTTTCTATGTGGATTTGGTTTGTGAAAGTAATACGCAGCTATATATTAATAGAAAAGAGAAAAAATTACATAATTGCAGCTACGATTTCAGGCTGCAATTCTTTTGAAATTATATTTAAACATATATTTCCTAATATTGCCCCACTAATCATTGTATATTTCAGCACCGGTATTGCAGCTATTATATTGATGATTTCCGGATACTCTTTTTTGGGTATCGGACTTGCCGATAACACTCCTGAATGGGGTGTAATGCTGTCAAATTCAAAGCAATATTTATATTCTAATCCAATGCTAATCATGTATCCCGGTCTGTGTATTTTGCTTACTTCAGCAGGATTTAATATATTGGGAGAAGCATTAAGGGATGTACTTTCACCAAAGGAGTATTAGGTATGAATCCATTATTGGAAATAAAAAATTTAAAAATCATTCACCGAAAGTATAAAAAAACTCTCATTGATAATATAAATTTTGGACTTAATGATAGTGAGATCTTAGGTATTATTGGTGAAAGCGGTAGTGGTAAAACCTTAACATGCCGCTCTGTATTAAATTTATTAGACAGAAAAGCATTTGATGTAAGCGGCGAAATTCTGTTTGAAAACCAAAATCTGCTATCTCTTTCTGATAAATCATTAAATGCCGTTAGAGGGAAAAAAATAGCATTAATAATGCAAAATCCTATGAGTGCTTTTGATCCCATGAGTAAAATAGGTAAACAAATACTTGAAACATTAAAATTACACCAAAATGCTTCAAAAAAACACCTTATGGCAAGTATAGAGGAAAATTTAACTAAATTTGGACTATCAGAACCAGAGCGTATCCTTAATAGTTTTCCATCACAACTAAGCGGCGGCATGTTGCAAAGATTAATGGTTATATTAGCTCTAATGCTATCACCTGAGATAATCATAGCAGATGAAACAACAACGGCACTTGACATTAAAACACAATCCATCGTTTTAGAGCAATTTATCAAAATAAAAGAATCTGGAATTTCACTCATTGTAGTTACTCATGATTTTAGAGTTATAGCAAAATTAGCTGACAATGTGATTGTAATGAAAGATGGAATTATTATTGAAAAAGGAACTGTATTTGAAATTTTTAATTCTCCAAAGACTGATTACACTAAAAATTTACTACAAGCCAGTATTTTAAAGGGAGGAGGAATATAGAATGATTGTTGTAGAACATTTGAGTAGAAAATATCCTTGTTTGGGAGCAAATAAGAAAGATTTCATATCAGTAAATGATGTTTCATTTTCACTATTACCTAATACTTCTTATGCTTTGGTGGGTGAAAGTGGCAGTGGCAAAAGTACATTATCAATGATGTTATCTGCCATAATTCCTCCCAGTAACGGAACTATTCATTTTAACAATAAAAATATCTGGTCAATGACTAAAGAAGAAATTCTTATAATGAGAAAAAATGTTCAATTAGTCCTTCAGGATAGCTCAGGAGCTTTAGATCCAAGAAAAACTATTATTGACAGCCTATATGAGCCGTTACATAAGTTATGTAATTTAACAAAAAGCGAAATATATTCAACGATTATATCCACACTTGTTAAAATGGAGCTTCCCGAATCAGTTTTATCAAAATATCCTCATGAATTATCAGGTGGGCAGCAAAGTCGAGTCTGTATAGCAAGAGCTATATGTGTTGAACCCAAGTATATTATATTTGATGAATCTGTAAGCGGATTAGATGCAACTGTAAGAAAGAAAATATTAGATCTTCTGATAGAAATACGAAAACAAAGGAAAATTACTTACTTATTCATTACTCATGATATAGATGTTGCTCTATATATGGCAAGCCACATATTTGTTATGAAAGGAGGAAAAATAATAGAAGAAATATCCAATGCCACTTCATATGATTCATTTCATGGAGAATACTCAAGGGAATTAATTGCCTCACTTCCCCCTGATACTCCCTATGGCAGATGAACTTACAAAAAACATCAGTTTCAGTAGTAAACAAGTAATTACAAACAACTAAAGAAAGGACGTGTATTTATGAAAACCACAAAAAAACTATTGGGAGTATTACTCTCTTTCATTATGCTCTTGTCAATAACAACCGGGTGCAGCTCACAAAACACAGTTGGAAATTCAAAAAAAGTAAAAGAATTAACTTTTTGTGAAAGTTGGAATTTTGATGGTGGATTTTCTGTTTTTCAAGAACCTCTGATGGCAAACGGAACATTTGGGTTGCTTTATTATATCCCAAACTTCTATGAAACTCTCATCAATTATGAAAACGGAAACTTTGTTCCCGGTCTTGCAGAAAAATGGGATGTAGGCAAAGATAATATGACTTATACCTTTAAATTAAAAAAGGATATTAAGTTCTCTGATGGCGAGGAATTAACTGCTGAAGTAGTGAAAAAAAATTTCGAGAATGTCGGAAAAAATTTAGAAACATATAACGGAGCTTTTGGTCTAACAAGTACATTAATAGAAAAAATCACTGTTGTTGATAAATATACTGTCTCTGTTAAACTGTCATCTCCTTACTATGGTGCTCTCAATGATTTTACTCTCCCTCTGCCTATGGGAATTATGTCGCCAAACGCCTTTAATGCAGATGGTACATTATCAGAAAAAATAAAAAACGCCACAATGGGAACCGGTCCATACATGTATAATGGTCAAAAGGACAATGATACCTACACCTTTGTAAAAAATCCGAATTACAACCGTAAAAATGTTGATGTAGAATCATTTAAAATCAAAATCATTCCTGATAATGATTCCAAATTACTGGCACTTCGCAACAAAGAAGTTGACTTGATTTTAGGTACGAATAATCTAAGTTATGATTCCTATAATTCTTTACAAAAAGACAAGTCCTTTGCCGGCAAAACATCAGATACTGTAATTCAAACAAGATATATCGGTATTAATACTGACACATCTCCTTTTGACGATGTTTCTGTCAGAAAAGCAATAAATTACGCAATAGATACAAAATCTCTAAGAAAAAATATTCTGGGAGATATTGAGAAAGAAGCTCCTTCAATCTTGGATAAAAATTTACCATATTGCAATGTGGACACTGAATCTTATTCTTATTCAGAACAAACAGCTAAAGATTTGCTTGAAAAAGCTGGTTGGAAAGACCAAGATGGTGATGGTATTCGTGAAAAGGATGGCACAAAACTCTCTGTAAATATTTCTTGCTCAAGTGATCAGGCAATGCTCAAAGATATATCAGAAGCCGTTGCCAGCGACCTAAAAAAAGTTGGATTTGAAGTGAAAACATCAAGTTCCGAAACAATGAATCACTATAAAAACATCTCTGAAGGCAAGTATCAACTGGCTATCGGAATAACATACAATATACCAATGGATCCATATAAACTGGTTTCATCATTTTCAAAAAATCCGGTAATGGATAATATGACATCAAAAGCATTAACCAGTATGAAAAACTCTGATGAGCTAATCAGAAGCTTAAATACTATGACCGATAAAAAAGAAATTCAGAATGTGTATAATACAATTATAAATGGATTACATGACGATGCAGCATTAGTCCCTATATCAAGAACGGTTGGTATGACCGTCTATAATGCGGATAAAATCACAGACTACAAGTTCCACTACCAGCCTGACTATTTAGATGTTTCCAACATCAGAACAAAGTAAATTGAATACTTGCTTAACACTTGCTATAAATCATTCTTTTGTAGCAAGCACAGTAAGTGTACGGACACTTACGGAAAAATTGATGAAGCAGCCCTTCGGGATCTGCTTCTTTTTTTATCAATTTTTAGCTTGTTAGGGAGACCCTAAGACCCCGAAATTCATATACAGGAGGAACTATCTATGGCAAATAGGATACGAAATGAACGACTTGAAATTAAGTTGACCAAGGCAGAAAAAGCTCTTTTTGAGGAAAAAAGAAAACTTGCGAAGTGCAGAAATATGAGCCACTTTATCCGCAAATGTGTTTTGGAAAAGGAAATTTATCAGATAGATTTAGAGCCGTTTCGAGATTTACAGGGCTTGCTTTCCAACGCTACAAATAATATCAATCAGATTGCAAAGCGAGTAAATTCTACCGGTATTATCTACAAAGATGACATCAATGATATGAAAAAAGAGATTGAACATTTCTCAAAAGAGTTGTGGCAAATCCATTCCTTGCTTCTTAACAAGACTTCAGGAGGTGATTAGTTTTTATGGCTATTACAAAAATACACCCTATAAAATCAACCCTTCATCTTGCCATTGATTACATCGTTAATGGGGAAAAAACAGATGAGCAGCTTTTAGTCAGTACCAATAAATGCCATCAGTCAACTGCTCATACTCAGTTTTTAAAGACAAGAGGAGAGGCGGGAACTAAGGGAACTGTCCTTGCAAGACATCTGATTCAATCTTTTTTACCGGGAGAAACAAGCCCTGAAATGGCACATCAAATCGGTCTTGAGTTATGTAAAAAGATACTCAAAGATGAGTATGAGTTTGTCTTATCTACACACATAGATAAGGGACATATCCATAATCACATAATATTCAATAATGTAAATATGGTTACTGGCAAGTGCTATCAATCCAATAAGAAAAGCTATCATAAGATCCGTTACCAGAGTGATAAGCTATGCAAAGAAAACAACCTTTCCGTCATTGATGAACACTACGAAAGCTTTAAGAAAAAATATAGGACGAGCGGAAAGTCTTGGTATGAAAATGAACAAGCAAAGAGAGGTACTTCTTGGAAAAGTAGACTTCAATTTGACATTGATCGCATGATAAAACAGTCTAAGGATTGGGACGAATTTCTAAAGAAAATGACTGAACTTGGCTATGAAATTAAGTATGGCAAACATATCGCTTTTAAGCCGAAAGATAAGCCCAGATTTACAAGAGCTAAGACGATTGGCGAAGATTATACGGAGGAACGATTAAAAGAACGAATAGCTGAAAGAGAGTTTATTAAGACGCCTACCGTTAAAAAACGCATTGGAAATGTTATTGATATGAATACCAATGTGAAGGTAAAGGAAAGCAAAGGCTATGAATACTGGGCGACGAAGCATAATCTGAATACAATGGCAGAATCCGTTATCTTTATCAGAGAACATGGCATAAAATCTGTTCAGCAACTTGATGAATTTATCAAGAAAAGTGCTGATGAAAGACAAAATTTACAGGATAAAATCAAGGCGATTGATAAGGAAATGGAACAGTTATCCACTACGATGGAGCAAGTTCATACTGTCAAAAAATATCGTGCATATTACAAGGAATATAAGGCGAATCCGTCTGATAGGGCATTTTTCGAGGAATATAAAGCTCAGATTACCCTCTATGAAAATGCTCTTTCTGAACTTAAAAAGACTTATTCCAAACTCCCAAATTCAAAGGATATTTTAGATAAACTTGATAAATTACAAGAAAAAAAGAATACCCTAATGCAAGAGTATTCTTCTACAAAATCGACTATGGACGAGCTTTATCAGATACGAAAGAACTATGGAATTTATATGGGTAAGGAGATGGAGAGATAATCTTTATCTCCTTTTTTTGAGCCACAAAAAAGAGCCGGTGCAGCCCTAAAGACCACACCGACAAACATTTATCTCTCCGTTTCTCTTGGTTTTTCTTTACTCTCTTTCGGTTTTTGCTTATCTTCCGCCTGATATTCTTTGATAGCACCAATTATGGATTTTTTATCGTTTTCTTTCCCTTTTTCAGAGCCGGTTAAGGCATTTAACTTGGCTTTCATTTTTTCAATATCTACTCTAATCTGTCCTGCCTGTTCCCAAGAATCTGCATAAAATAAGTCTTTTTCTCTTTCTTCTATCTCACTTTTCAGTTTAGCAATCTCTTGACTCTTATCCTGTCCTTTCATCTGTTCTTTCGCCTTTAAGAGCTTTGAGGATAGTATCCTTACATTGCTATGCTCCTTACCGTTATCATCAGTTGAAGTTCTGATTTGTCCAAAGAGTTTTACAAAATCGCCCTCCTGAAAGTCTTTTGGAATATCGCTTTTTTCTCCGTATGCAGAGCAGTTATGATAAACATTGTTTCCCTCATCATCTTTTGATATTACTGAAAAATTGACTACTTTAAAGGCTTCTCCATTCTTGTTTTCTCTTTCGATTATGTCAACCTTACCTACAATATTTCCAACGATATTTACAAGGTCATCTTTTTCCTCCTGAACATAGGGCAGGTCTTTTATCTGTCCCTGCTCTCTTAAATCATCAATCATATAGTCAAAATCCTCATGAAGCAGATTGATGGTATCATTTGCCATATAAGCATCATAGAGCTTATCTAAGGCACTCTCATCGTTAATCCCTTTTTCCATACTGATAACCGCTTTAATAAAATCTTTGTAGTTATCCTTTACCATATCTTCAATTTTATCTCTCATTGTTTTATAAGCCATGCTCTAACTCCTTTCATAGTAAAAGAGAGCTTGTAAGCCCTCTTATATTGAATATTCCTGTTCTTTTGTAGTTTGTTTCTCTTCCGTTTTGCTTTCACTTTGATAAGCTCTGATCTGTCCTAAAATAGACGGTTTATCTTCCGTTCTTTGAGAAGTTTCCTCTTTTGTATGAAGATTATCTTCCACATCATAGGTTGATTCAAAGTAATCACTGTCCCTGAAATCATTGTCATATCTGTCGATGATACCGTCATTATCGAGGTCTTTTGCAAGCGGATCATAGAAGTTTCCTTCATCATCAATCTCAAGTCCAAGAGCAGCTTTTAAATCCTCTGAATCTACATAGACCAAATCTTCAAAAGAGGATAACTCAATTTCATTTTTCATATTCCTTAGAGCTTCGTTCTCTCCCTTGTTTTCATAGTCAAAGCTCTCAGTTTTGATTGGTATATCATCAATATACTGCGTCCATGTTTTAGCTTCTAAATTCAGTTCATACTGAATCCCATGCCTTTCATCAGGAGTATTGGTGTAGGCAATCCCGATATGCTTCATATCAGGATACAAGGTGCTAAACTCATCATAGCTATGGTTTTCTTCATATTCTCTGTTGCAAAAGTCTATGATAGCTCTTTTCACATCTTCCACAAGAGGATTGTCATTTCTCTTTTCTTCTACCTCTCCCATATCGAGCAGCTTATTCAGTTCGGCAAGCCTTAATACTTTAGTTTTCAGTTCATCTGCCTTTTCAAACGGCTTTTTAAGTTCTTCTTCGGCATTTTCCAGCTGTTCTTTGGTGCTTATGAGCTTTTCTTCAAGTCTATTTAATTTCTCAGGCATTTTCTCAATAGCATTATCCAGTCTTATGATATTACCGTCTGCACTTGTGCCAAGCTCTCCTGAATGCTTTGCAGCACCGTTTAAGCTGAAATTATGCTCATTGGTAAAGAAGTTATAGCTGACCTCTAAATCCATATTTCTATACTTTCCTATCATCTTACTTTCGTTGATTTTTATAGTCTTGATATCTTCAAGTAGCTTTTCTCCTGCAATCTTTTTATCAAATATTCTCTCACCTTTTATGGTTATCGTAGTGAACTTATTTTCGCCTTCTCCTTGTGGTTCTACATCAGCCATATCTTTCTTTACAGCTTCAATGAGTTTTTCCGTTCTTGTGATTTCTTCAGGATAATTTTTTGCGACCTTATCCTCTAATCTGTAACGATTGGACTTGTAGTTTGCTTCCAGCATTTTAAGTTTTGTAACCTCATTGTCCAAATCCATTTTTTCTTTGATTTTCGGATCCCCTGTTGCAAGAGCCTTTATCTCAGCGTAGTTAAGGGAGCTTTCGTCCACATCTTCAGCAACTCTGACAGGTGCCTTACTTGTCATAATCTGAGAAATGAATTTCTGCTTATTTTCCATTGTTTGCCACAAATACGCATCAAAGGTGTTCTCCGTAACATAACGGTAGATATTCACTTCTTTATTTTCATTGCCCTGTCTTACAATTCTTCCCGCACGCTGTTCAAGGTCGGCAGGTCGCCAAGGGACATCAAGGTCATGGAGTGCAATCAGCTTGTTTTGGACATTAGTGCCTGCTCCCATCTTTCCTGTAGAGCCGAGCAATATCCTTACATCACCCTTTCTTACCTTTGCAAAGAGTTCGTCCTTTTGCTTGTCTGAATTTGCTTCATGGATAAAGGCAATTTCTTCTTTCGGTATGCCCATTGCAACGAGTTTTCCTCTAATATCATCATAGATATTAAACTCTCCATCACCT
The DNA here is from genome assembly GCF_900120125.1 of Gemella massiliensis. Classification (NCBI taxonomy): domain Bacteria; kingdom Bacillati; phylum Bacillota; class Bacilli; order Caryophanales; family Gemellaceae; genus Gemella; species Gemella massiliensis. Next base: position 90,251 of record NZ_LT635546.1, on the reverse strand, counting down.
TTTGGGGTAGACATATCGGAAAATAGAAGCTGCGTTGACCTGTTCTCTTTTGTCTTATCCCAAATAGCAAAGACATTTTTCACGCATACATTGACTTTTGAGTTTTCATCATCGGGAAGCAGGGGATTGATTAACCTTTGGTCAAGTGCAAGTTTCTTACCGTCATTAGTGATTTTAAGCATATTATCTTCATCAGGCTCAACTGCCTTGCTTCTGACATCATCTGCCCGTTTTGATAAGCTCTTTAAGATTTCCTTTTGCTCCTCGCTTGGCAAGGTTTTAATCACCTCATAGTGTGCTTCAGGAGTTGGAAGATTTAACATATCTGCGGTCTGAATATCCGCAACTTCCTTAAACATACTCATAAGTTCAGGCAGGTTGTAGAATTTTGAAAATCTTGTCTTAACTCTGTACCCTGTTCCTTCAGGAGCAAGTTCAAAGGCGGACTGTGTTTCCCCGAAGGTAGAAGCCCAAGCGTCAAAATGCTCCAAGTGATTTTTCTTTAGGTTTTCATACTGAAGATAACGCTGCATGGTGTAAAGCTCCGTCATAGAATTACTTACAGGCGTTCCGGTTGCAAAGACAATGCCTTTGCCTCCTGTCATTTCGTCCATGTATCTGCATTTCATAAACATATCGGAGGACTTAAAGGCTTCACTTTGTCCGATACCTGCAACATTACGCATTTTTGTATGAAGATACAATAGCGATAGGTAAGGTTTTGATATTATCTCTACCTTTTCCCCCGCTCCACACCGTACGTGCAAGTTTCCTCGCATACGGCGTTCCATCAAAATAACTTACTTTCCTCCATCGGATTTCAACAGACATATACTCTCGCAAGTATATACTGCTTACAAATTTCACTTTATTTTTGTGCTTGTTTCAATTTTTCTCTAAATTTTTCGATTTTCTTTACTACTTTTGTGTCTAAACTTTCAGGTATTTCACTTCCGTGTATCATCAAATGACAACTTCTGCACACCCATGCTAAGTTATTTACCTTGTTTATCTTATCAATCGGCAACTTATTATCTACATGGTGGCAATTAGCTGTAGGATTCTCATAAAGTGGTATTTTACAACATCTGCATTTCCCTTTATCTCTATTGAAAGCATACTCACGATTCATGAAGTACTCAAAATTCATTTTATTTTCCGCATAGACTGCCATACGTAAATCATCACTCATATTGATAGACGGTCTGTCCTTAGGAAGCGGTTTATTTTTATTTCGGTAATTTACATAAATCTTTCTGCCCTCTGGAGTGTAAGGTGTCATCTTCTGATTAAATGGTTTAGCTTCATATCGAACATGAGTAATGAATGCCATTGTAATTCCTATCCACATATCCTCGTAAGGTATGGCAAAAGTCTTACTGATATAGCCCTCGTGCCTATGTGGTAGATTGGCTAAATCCTTTAGAGGAATTTGCCATTCATTATATTTGTCGGGATACATTCTTTTCCAAGTAGATAACGCACTATTGTTTACTCTTCGGTCTATCACATGGAACGCATGGGAGCTTATCCCAATTTTTATATATTCAGCAATTCCCATAATGACCGAATTTATATATTGTATCTGTGCGATTCTGCTATTTACCGCCGAGTAATTCCGTATATCTCTAATTTCTTTACAAAGGTTTTGTATTTTCTTGTTTAACCTTTTCATATCAGGATACGGCTTACCAACAAAATGTTCTTTTGTTTCTTTATCAGCAGGTGTTCTTCTTGGTTTTTCGGCTTTTATTACAAATCCTAAGAAATGTATTCCTTCTGTTCTCATATTGGTTACTTTGGTTTTCTCCTCTGACAATTCAAGTTTTAGCTTGTACTTGAAATACCTGCTTAATTCTCGTTTCAGTCTTTCCGCTTCTTTCTTAGATGATGTCAAAATCACCCAGTCATCAGCATATCTGAAATTGTACTTTGGAGTTATCCCTGACCATTTTAATCTTCTTGAGTCATTGCATTTGTATTTACACTTTCTATGTGGTTCGTAGTATTTTCTTCCTACATACCAGTCAAAATCATTAAGATATACATTTGCCAGCAACGGTGATAGTATTCCACCTTGCGGTGTTCCTTTATTATCGTTCTTTAACATATCATACTCAATGTATCCGACCGATAACATAGCTTTGATGATTTGAATTACACGTTTGTCATGAGCTCCTATATCCCATAGCTTTCTTAACAATATTCTATGATTTATGTTGTCAAAACAGCCTTTTATATCGCCCTCTAATGCCCAGACTGGTTGGTCTTTAGACTTATAGCTTACATTGATTACATTGACAATACCCCTAATTGCGTGTTTTTGTGAGCGATATGGTCTGAACCCATAACTATGCGGATAAAATCTTGCTTCGCATATTGGTTCAATAATTATCCTTATACACTCCTGTACAATCCTGTCTAAGATTGTCGGTATCCCAAGAGGTCGCTTTTTACCATTCCCTTTGTCGATATATACTCGTTTTGCAGGTTTTGGTTTGTAATCGCATATTGATTTCTTGACCAAATATATTACTTCGTCCTTTGGCATTTGCAGGTACTTATCCATTTTTATTTTATCTACTCCAGTAGTTTTACTACCTTTGTTGGATTTTATATTATGGATTGCCGTTACAATGACAACTTCATCTGTTATTGCCTCTAAAAGCCCTGTAAATACATTTCCTGTTTTTGATTTTTCGTAAAGTAAATCCAGTAATTTCTTTAAATCTGTTTCATTTGAAAATTTGACGTTTATATGCACAGGCTATCACCTCGCAGTTCGTCACCCATTATTTCAGGGAGTTTTACTAATTTTAGTTATTTTCTTTTCGTGAAATCTGTAAATTATTCTGACTAGTCCCCTTTGCCTTGAGTATTTCAACTCATGTAGTTGGCTTTCCCAACCTCAGACTACTATGGGACTGCTGACTTCCTGTATTTTTCATCACTCTGTACAGCTCCAAATACAGGCTCTCAAACGTTCCTAAATCTCTATCCTTGTGTAGATTTAACTACTTGAAAACCTTAGGTTTCCACCTTACACCGTAGGGACAAGCATATCTTGAATTACAGTTAAATATGCTCTGTATGATATTTCATTCATACAGGAATGTATCGAAAAACCAGCAATACACTCTTCCCTAATCTTTCACCCTTTCGGGTGCCGCTACTCTTACGATGCTGCATGGATTTCTTTAACGTAACCATAGTTTTCGGAAGACCGCACTATTTATCCCATATTCATTTTCATGAACTTAGGTATTCAAGTTACGACTTTATCACGCTTTATACATGAAATGTTGTACAGACATTTCTGCATAGTGAAGTATCATCTCGCACACCATTTCCGGCTTTGATATGCCATCATCAATGTTAATTCAGTGTGGCAAGGGCAATTCTCCCTTGATTTTGAGATTTAAGTTCTGACAGTTCATTCTTATTTCTAAGTGATTTCTGTCGGTTGATTTCGGTAGTTTAATCACTCCTTCCTTATTCAACAACGTTTCGCACAATTCTTAAATCCATGTGCTTCATCGACAAAGAGCTTATCTACACCAAGTTCCTCGAATGTAATGACATCGTCTTTCTTAAAATCATCGTTTAATTTCTCAAGCCTTGCCTCCAGCTTTTTCTTGGTCTTTTCAAGTTGCTTAACCGTAAAATTCTGGTTTCTGTCGTGCTTGTATTCCTCAATATAGTTCAAAATTTCATCAATCTGATCCTGAATATGTTTCTCCTGATACTCTTTGCTCATTGGGATTTTTTCAAACTGCGTATGACCGATTACAACCGCATCATATTCTCCGGTAGCAATCTTTCCAATAAACCTCTTTCTGTTTCTTGGCTCAAAGTCTTTTTTATCAGCCACCATAATGTTAGCCGACGGATATAACTGCATAAACTCTCTGCCTATTTGACCTGTCAAGTGATTCGGTACGACAAAGAGCGATTTACTACACATTCCAAGCCTTTTACTTTCCATTGCGGAAGCGACCATCTCAAAGGTCTTTCCGCTTCCCACCACATGAGCAAGCAAGGTATTTCCTCCATACAAACTTCGTGCAATGGCATTTCTTTGGTGAGGTCTAAGCTCTATTTCCGTATTCATTCCCTCAAAAGAGAGGTTACTTCCGTCATATTCACGATTCCTGATAGAGTTAAAACGCTCATTATACAGTTTTACGAGTCTGTTTCTTCTTTCCTGATCATTAAATATCCAGTTCTTAAATTCTTCCTTTAGAAGTTCTTGTTTCTGTCCTGCAAGAAGCGTTTCCTTTTTATTTAGAACAGAACTTTTTGAGCCGTCCGGATTTTCAATCTGGTCAAAGACCTTTGTTTCTTTAAGATTTAAGGCATCTTCAATCAGCTTATATCCGTTTACCCTTGATGTTCCGTAGGTCATTTCTGCAAGATCATTACCCTTATCTCTGCTCTTTCCTTCAATATTCCATTCACTTGTAAGATTTGAGAATTTAACCTTAATATCCCATTTGGCATAACCCGGAGTTTTCAGCGTTTCAAAGATAAACTTTTCTATATCTTTTATCGGTATCCAAGTTGCACCAAGACGAACACTGATCTCACTTGCTTCAAGTTCTTTCGGTAATACTTTGGTAAGTTCCGCTTTTTGGTATTCCAATCGGTTCATTTCATAGCTTATCAGCTCTTTTTCTTTGCCATCTTCCGCATAGCCAAGGTGGGGTAGTTCTCTTTCGGTCTGTCTTAGCTTTGCAAGGTAGCTGTCAACAATGGCAATCTTATCTCTGATATTTCCTGATAAATATTCATCTTTTGTTACATAGCCATATTTATATGAATTGCTTCCATTTGCACAGGCGAAAGGTAAATCTCCATCTTCCAAGTTAAAGGATAGCGGTCTGTAAAAGTTCTGTTCTTCCCTGATACTTAGATAAATCTCTCCTCTAAGCTCCTCAATCAAAGTAGGTCGCTCTTTTCCTGTCAGGCTTTTCATATACTCAAAATCCACATATCCTTTTTCGGATACGGATAATACCAGTGCTTCAAGGGAAGTGTCCACATGGTCAATGGTCTTTGCCTTTGTGATTGTCCTCTTGGAGAATATATCCCCCTTTTCCTTGAAGTTTTCTTCTTCGTCAAGAATTTCTATGGAAGAAATAAGAGGGAAGTTACTATCCTCTTTTAAGGCTCTGGTATTACTTAGGTTATTGACATATCCATGCTTTTTAGAAAAACTGTCATAGACTTCATTTAACTTCTCCTGAGCTTTCTTTACTTCATCATCTGAAAAATCTTCCTTCTGTTTGTAAATGACATCTTTTAGAGCATCATTTAACGAAAGATAATCCTTAATCTTTTCCTTGTTTTTATCTGTTACTTCTTTCTTTACGAAAAGTGAATTTTCTCTGTAATACACTTCACCATCAATAACGGTGTAGGAAAAGTTCTTAACATCGTCCGTTGCAGGTATTGTGCTGATTTCATCATCAAGTAGCTCTATTTCTTCATAGGCTGCTCCTTTGGATATTTCTTCACTTGCCTTTGCAAGCAGCTCTTTTAAGTCGGCATTTTCTTTTGGCAAACAAGCAAGAGTATTTCCAAATCTGCCTGACACTTCTTCCATAGAACCAAGCACCATCTGAGGATTTTCCACAAAATATTTATTGTAGGTCATTCCCTTTTCATCTTCAGATAGATGTATCCAGTCCTCCTCACGCTCTCTGATACTGTCCCTTTTCTTTAAAAAGATAATGTCTGATGTTACTTCTGTTCCGGCAACACCCTTAAAGGTATCGTTTGGAAGTCTGATTGCTCCTAAAAACTCCGCTCTTGCTGCAAGGTATCGTCTGACACTTTCGTCCTTTTTATCCATCGTACCTGAAGATGTGATAAAGGCGATGATACCTCCGTTTCTTACTTTATCGATGGATTTCGCAAAAAAATAGTCGTGGATCAGGAAGTTATTTTTGTTATACTCCCTGTCATTGACCTTGTACTCTCCAAAGGGTACATTACCGATAACAGCATCAAAGAAATTATTGGAAAAGGAAGTTTCTTCCAGTCCTTTAATCTGTATATCACTTTCCGGATATAGAAGTTTTCCAATTCGACCGCTTACGGAGTCAAGCTCCACACCGTAAAATTTGGACTTTTTCATTTCATCAGGAAGATTGCCGATAAAGTTTCCGATGCCCATTGACGGCTCTAAGATATTACCACTCTTGAAGCCCATTCCTGACAGGGTAGAGTAGATACTGTCAATAACTGTTTTCGGTGTGTAAAAGCTCGTTAAGGTAGATTCTTTTGCAGAGTCATATTCATCCTGCGATAAGTTCTCCTTTAGAAAAGCTCTTGCTTCTTTCCACTGACCTTCCTTGCTCTCGTCAAAGACTTCGGATAGTCCGCCCCAACCGACATATTTTGCCAAGACTTCCTGAGCGGTGCTGTCAGGCTCTCGTTCTCCTCTTTCCACTCGGTTAAGCATGGAAATTGCTTCCAAGTTATTATTTAACCTTTCACTTGGCGTTAATTTTTCAGGGATGATTTCTTCGGTAATCTTAAAGTTATGAGCTTCTATTTTTAGTTTTTCTGCCTTTTCATCAATGTCTTGAATCGTATCTTTAGCTTTCTTGTATGTCAGATTTTCAAATACCCTCTCAAGATCGCTTTCCAGACGATAAGGAATGACATCGGAGCCTGTTATCATACCGCCAAGATATTCGGTATTATCCTTAACCGTTACGGTCTTTAGGTTATTTCCCATATTGTCAAAGCGTGTGATGGTACAGCCCTTATCCTTGTATTTAACTTCATCACCAACAATAAAACTTGGTCTTTCAAGGCTTATCTTTCTTAACAGCTCCTCATTATCCATAAACGGTACGATTGCGATTTGCCTATTTCCATCTCTTGCCGGATACAGCCATACCTCCGGTTTTCCATTTACCTTGTTTTTTTCAATATCCCTTGCAATATATGCTTCATGGTCAAAATATACAGTATCGCCTTGTTTCACTGCAAATTTATCCGCAAGACTTTCCTCTTTTTCATTCAGCTCTACTTCTTCCTTTTGCTGAACATAGTCAAATAGGGTAGATTGAACAGGACTTTTCTCAAGTGCTTCTTCCATTTCTTCAAAGTTTTCATAAGTTTTATACTCGGCTGTATCTATTCTTAAATGTTCTTTTAGTTCATACGCTGTATAGCCGTAGCTGTCTATCAGTTCATCAACCTTTTTGCTATCTTCATAGCTTTCTCCATAAAACAGCTTGTACTTTACACCGCCAAGAGCCACGCTATTTTTCGCTTCGGATAAATTGATATGAGCTACATCAGACTTATCTGCCAAAATAAACTCTGTACCGACCTTAATGGCAATTTTTTCATCAGGGAAAGTCCCTTTGTTGTCTGTATCCTCTATGCTAACACCTGACAATTTGTTCCTATCGTTAATAATACTCTCTGCTTCTTCTAAGGAAATTCCCATTTCATCACTAAGATAAAAGATGTCCTGTTCCTTTTGCTTATCTTTTGAGGAAAGCTGTCCGTTAAATACTCGGTCAATTTCTTCCTCGCTCATCTGTTTTACAAGCTCTGTATCTTTAATCTCTTGAAAAGTCTTTGGAAAATCCTCTAAAATAAGTCTTTGTGCGTTTAATTCCTTTAGCTCCTCAAGGTTAAAATATCCCCATTCAGGCTCAATTCCGACTACAAGCCCAAAGGCTTCTCCGCTTTCTCTGTCGTACTCTGTCATATACCAAGTCCAGTTACTTCTAAACGGAATAATATATGCTGCATGAACTTCCTTATCCGCCAACTCCACATCTTCCTGTGTATAAATCTCCGGTACTCTTTCAAGCATTTCCTTTGTCATCAGATTTTCAGGTTCATCTTTGGAATAATATTGTGATTTTTGTGGTTCTTTTGATTCTTCTCTCTCTGCCTTACTTTCTATTTTCTTTTCTTCATAAAGATTTTTAGAAAGCAGTTCATCAATATGCTTTGCTACGCTTGACCAAGTAAGAAACACATCATTACAATCATTCTTTTCCAGTTTTATTCCTTTGGCATCGTGCCATTCTCCACTACCTGTCAAACCTGATACCGCATGGCTTCTTCCTCCTGTTCCGTATTCATCTTTTAAGAAGTCGGCTTTTTCCTGTAAAGTGTGGTTTTCTTTGAAAAACTTTGTAATTCGCTCTTTTCCTCTATCGATTCCGCTTCCTCTTGAAAGAGTAGCAAGGACTTCATCTTCCGTAATAAATGCTTTTACTTTCGGAAGTTCGGTCAGATTGGTACTGTATTCTTTTCTTGACAGTTCAAGCTCCTGTAGCTTCTGATAAAGGCTGTCCACCTTATGATAGTGAAACCTTAATACATCTCTATCTTCTCTATATGCTTCTAAAAATCGTCCATACTCTTTGATAACATTTACAAGGTATTCAGGATTTTTCAGTGCCTCGGATAATCGTTTTGTTTCATCCGGAAAGCCACCTCCCTTTTCGAGAAATTCAAAAAAGCCTTGTTCTTTTCCTTCCACACTCAAATCGTGAATAAGATACCATAGGGATTCTGAAATTCTGTCCCTTTCATAATCCAAGGCTTCTGAAATCTCCACATTGGTAGCAAACTCTCCGCTGTTAAGAAGTTCAGCAATTCTGTTGGCAGCATCACTCCAACTTAAAACTTGTGTGTTATCTTCTCTTGCCGATGTTCCGGAAGCAAAATGAATCCCCTTACCCGAATACCAAGCTGAGATTTCACTTCCGTCAATGATATAGCCGTTTCCCCCTTGAAAAGTATTTTTAAGGTATTCTCCCAATTCTTCATTGCTTTTTCCTTTAGAAAACTCGGCAATAACAGGAAGTCTGCCACCATCGTGATTTCCTCCGTTAATAAGGACAGTGTCTATATCTTTCTGAGCAAGAGGGATGCTAAGCCTTATCTGTCCATAAGAATTTTCAGGCAAAGAAAAAGAAGCCTTGTCCGCTTCTCTTATCTCTACTTTAGTATTTTCTTTTAGATTTCCACGATTTCCTTGATGGTCATTTCCTTCAAGGCTGAAATTATCGCCCCATACTGCGGATTGCTCTCGCTCTCGATCTGCCAAGCCTTCATCAGTTTCGGCTTCTCTGTTCTCATAAAGTCTATCGCCTGTTTCTGAATGTCCATCAGGTGTTCTTTCAGCTTCTTCTCCTTGTATAGATCCACTAACATCTCGAAGCGGCTCTGCTCCTCGCTCTGTGAAAGATAATCCAGCCTCATCACTGCGTAGGTCGGATTCGGGTATTCCTTGATGAAGTCCGTCTGCTTCTCCAAGTTGTCCAATGTTTTCTCCCTGATTTTCTCTATTATCTCCTCCGTACTCCCCATTTCTGAAAACTCGCTCGGTTTCACTAATTCTTTCCTTATCATCTCGTCGAAGTACATAGTTTTCTCCTTCCTCAATTTCTTCTTTAATCTTATTATATCCTGCTTCTCTGCTTCTTAAAACTCCTTTTTGAAGCTCTATCTCTTTGCTCTTTTGAATGGTTGTATCTATGATATTTCCACTAATATCCGATACGGTTTCACCAAGGCTCATAAGGGATATGCTGTCCAGTCTTTTGAAATTTTCTCTTAACAGCTCCTTATCCATCGGATAATCTACCTTAAACCTTGAAGCTACCGCATAGCTGATGGAATCCCTTACAAATTTGACAAAGGATATTCTGTCCTCATCAGCTATTCTAAGCTCATTCATCAAGCTGTCTATCTTTTCATCACCATAAATTCTGCTTAGAAAAAAGATATTTTCAAGGTTACTTTCACTTTCTTCATAGCCTTCATTTGCTATCATCTCCTTTAAGACCTCTTGATGAGATTCTTTATCAAATCGCCAAAGATTGACCTCATTGACATCTCTGTTTCTTGAAACGGTCTGGCTTACATCAAAAATGTAGTCCACTCTTTTTTTTATGCCGGAATCTTCTAAGATCGGAATCCCTTTTTGTCCTCGTACAACAGTTCGATGGAAGCGTTCACGCCAATAGTCGAACTTGGCACAGGCTGTTGCTTCCGGATTTTTATCATAGATACTTATCTGACTTCTAAAGTCGTATCGTTGATTGTTTCCGACAACCTTTAGGAGCTTCAGGTACTCTGCTTCACTATGCAAAATGTCCTGTTTTACAAGCTCCAAAATGTTATGAAAATCATTGATTCGCATTTTTACCTCCTTTTTCTAATTCCCCCGATTTCGGGGGATTTAATTTCCTATTCATTTTTCCTATTCATTCTTCTGGTGTTCCTCTACCGTATGTTTTATCTGTTCCTCAATCTTTTCTAAAAATTCTTTTTTGGAAGATTTGCCCTGTGCTATTTCAGACAATTCCATTTCCCACTGTGCCGTCATTTCTGCCGATTTAAAGTTATCTGCAACAATCTCTATCAGGCTTTTTCCTTTCGGTGTTGCAATCAGATTCTTCTTATCTCGTTCAATAAATTCTTTGTAAATCAGATTTTCAATAATGCCTGCTCTTGTTGCCGGTGTTCCAAGTCCTTCTCTTTCCACTTCAACACCTTTTTCCAGTGCATCACTACCTGCAAGCTCCATAGCCTTTAGGAGTGTATCCTCTGTAAAGTGTTTAGGAGGTTGACTGTACTTTTCTTTAATCTCTTTCTCCTTTATTTCAAGGACATCTCCCACATTTACCTCCGGCAAAACAGATCCTTCATTCTTCTTAGATTTGTATTCTTTAAGGTATTTTGTAAAGCCCTCCTCTTTAATTACATTGCCGGTACTTGTAAATTCAAAACCGTCAAATTCAGCTACAATTTTAGTAGTATTTTGGGTGAGTGAATAGCCTACACTTGCATGAAACTTATTAGAAATCAGTCGATATACTTTTGCTTCACTTTCAGGAAGTTTGGATATATCTTCACTGAGCGATGATACGGTCGGGATAACCGCATGATGATCCGTAACTTTTTTAGAATTGAATACTATCTTGATACGCTCTGTATCAAAGTCATTTTTCCCTAAAATGTTGTTGACTGTGCTTGTAATCATATCTTCGGTTAAATATCTGCTGTCCGTTCTTGGATAAGTAATCAGCTTCTTCTCGTATAAACTCTGTGCGTAATCAAGGGTTTGTTTTGCACTGTATCCGAAATACTTATTGCACTCTCTTTGCAAGGTTGTAAGGTCAAAGGGCAGATCAGGCTTTATAATTTTCTCTTTCTGAATGACATCCGCAATTTCTATCCTGCCTTCGATTAAGTTTTTAAGCTGTTCTGCCACTTCCAAGCTGTTAATTCGTTCTGTCGAAAGAGTAAAGCCGTCAAGTTCAAGTTCTACCGTATAGTATTTTTCTTTCTTAAAATTTGCTATCTCGTCATCTCTTTTAACAATCATGGAAAGGGTAGGTGTCTGAACTCTCCCAACACTGTAATTTTGCTTATACAGGCAGGAATAAAGCCTGCTGATATTCATCCCGACAAGCCAATCTGCAATTGCTCTTGCCTGTGCCGACTCAAAAAGATTGCCATAGTCTTTTCCGTCTTTTAGATTATCAAAGCCGTCTTTAATTGCAGAATCTTCCATTGATGAAATCCAAAGCCTTTTCATCTTCTTTTTGCAGTTTGCTTGAAGATATACAAGTCTGAAGATTGCTTCTCCCTCCCGTCCTGCATCACAAGCATTGATAACTGTATCAATCTCCTTATCATTCATCAGCTTTTTAAGGGTGTTAAACTGCTTTTTTGTCGCCTTTGCCACTTCGTACTGATACTCGCTTGGAATAATCGGCAAGTCATCAATCTTCCATTTTGCATACTTTTCATCGTAAGCATCGGGATTTGCCATTTGAATTAAATGCCCGACACACCAGCTTACTCTGTATCCGTTACCCCCATAGTATCCGTCTTTTTTATTCTTTGCTCCAATCACTTTGGCAATGGATAGGGCAACACTCGGTTTTTCTGCTATCACAAGTTCCATATCGTTTTTCCTCCTTGTTTTCAGTAAAATGGGGCGAAAGTTGTAGTTCTCTCGCCCTGTGTTATGTTATGAATATTATATGTTTTTCGTGAAGAATTATTCTTCTAATTCATCTTCACTGTCATCTGTTTCTGTTTCATTTTCCATTTCTTCATTGCCTTCCCCTTCCGAAAAGAAATCATCATCTTCCTCTAAGGATTCCAGCTCCTTATCTTCTTTCTTCTTTGCTACCTTAAAATAATATCCTGCTCCCAACGCCCCCAAAGTTACAAGAGCAAGCAGGATATATGTTCCGGTGCTGCTTTTTTCTTCCTTTTTTTCAGACTTTGCTTCTTCCGTTTTCTCTTGTTTTACAGGTTCTTCCTTAACTACTTCTTTCGGTTTTTCCTTTGCTTCAACCATATTTAGTAAATCATCTTCGGAAACTTCGGTAAGGAGCATTACATTTTCTCCCTGTTCATCGTGATTGATGATTAAGTGAAAGGTCTTACCGTTCTTCGTCTTAAAGGTAATAAACTGTCTGGCATCGGCAGAATATTTGTCTGTTTCTTTATTGTCCTTATCACTGTTATGATGAATCGGATAATCTTTGTTTGCATTATCCTTGTTTTCCGTAACGGAAGCCCTTGCTTTTGAGGGAGCGGAAGCCACTCCCTTATTTGTATTTACCTTTTCACTGTTTGAAGCCGCATTATTTTGTTTTAAGTTCTCAGGTTCTTTGGCATTTAACTTATTGGGATAGCGAACTTCTTTTTCTTCTTCCTTTTTAATAACTGTAATTTCCGGTTTTTTCGGTTCTTCCTTTACTGTTTCCTTTGCCGCTTCTTTTTCATCAATTTGTGCATAGGCTACCGATGGGTAAGCTGCTATCATGACCATAACCGCAAGAAATAAAGCTGTCATTAACCTTGTAAATACCTTATTTTTCATAACTGTTCTCATCTGTTTTCTCCTTTTTCATTTCCGTTTGTTCTTTTTTAACCTTTGCCATTAAATCTGTAATCGTGATATTGTTTTTTCTGCAAATGGCAATAATCTCCTCATTTTCAAGTTCTTCTTCACGAATAAATAAAGGCTCCAATTCTTCATCAATCAGAGCCTTCTTGTCCTTTAACTTTTGTATTTTGTTTTTCACTGCTGTAAGTTCTTTTTTCACATTTTACCGTCCTTTCTTTATTTTACTCTGCCGAAGCCGTAGAAATGCTCCCTCCAGTAAGGTGTGTTGATACTGACAAATCGAATCGGATCTCCTGCGTGTATCATCATTCCGTTCCCTGCGTAAATGCCGACATGAGAAATAGGGGAGCCGCTGTCGTAGGTGTTCTTAAAGAAGATAATATCTCCCGCCTTTGCTTCCGATGGAGATACGGGATTGCAGTAAGTTTTGTAAATCCCCCAAGCGGTTGTTCGTGGCATATTCTTGACACCCGAATGAGTAAAACTCCAGCACACAAAGGACGAACAGTCGAAGTTATTCGGCCCGTTCGCCCCAAAAACATATCTCTTTCCGATATGCTTTTCCGCTTCGTTAAACAATGCCTTAACTGTCGCATCATCAAAGGCAATTCCCGGATTTGAAAAGTCGGGATTGTCTACAATCTCCGATAAATTTCCGTTTCCGCTTCCAAAGACAGTTTCCATATTTCCTTTAGACGCAAGCAAGGCTTCATAGTGAAGAACATTATCGGGATACTCTGCAAAGATTTCTCTTACAACACTGTCCATTTCTCTTTTCTTCAGCGTTACTATGAGCTTCTTATACTCATAGGCTTCTTCATGGCTTTCGGTATGCTCATTGCCATCTTCATCGGTATATGTTTCCGTAACTGTCCTGTATCTGATTTCAATTTCTTCCCGATAAGATAAATCATACATCTTTGTAAAAAGGTCATTGATAATGCTTTGAACTTCCTTTGAATCCTTAATTTCTCCACATCTTGAAGTGATATAGGATAAAAGTTCATGGGTGTTATGTCCGATTTCTCCCTCTTTATTTACAATATACTCATCATAGCCGGGATAATTTCCCTCTACGGAATCTATCTCGTCCTGTAGTCCTTCCTCCAATCCCGAAAACTGCTGATTGATTTCATTTAGCACAGTTTGGTCGGAAAGATAGGTTGTGGTTAATACTCCGCTTGTAGAGTTTATCATTCCGGTCATAGATGTGCCTGCAAAGTTGGTAAAGAAAGTCAGTAAAATAATAAGACCTATGACAATCATCATAAGTCCCTTTGCTTTTCGTACAATCATTTCCTTTGAACTCTTTAAGGTGTTAATAACTCCTTCCTTAATCCTGTCCCTAAGCCTTGATTTATTCTGCTTTCTTATAGTATCTTTCATTTGCTTACGCTTTTGAAATCTCTTAAAGGTATCAGCTTTCTTGTACTCATCCGTTTTCTTTAATTCCTCTTTGGCTTCCCGAAACTCCAGCTTTGATTTACGCTTTCGTATCTTGTAATCTTTTTTGCTGAGATCATAGCTTTTCTTAGTCTTTTTCTTATTGGCATAATTTTTTATCCCATGAAGTAATTTTGAGTTTACATCTGCAATCTTTTCTCCTGTTTCCACGCCCTGATTTTCATCACTGCCATGGGAAAGATAATCCCTTACCGTTTCACTTCCTTTTGCAAGTCCTGATAGAGCAGACACCTTTGCGCCCTTATTTTTCAGTGCCTTTTTTTGCTCTTTGGAAAGCCTGTTCTTTTTTTCTTTGTCATAGACAGTTTCTTTACCGGTATTTTTGCTTTCAGCCTTATCTTTAGCATTTTCTTCTTTTGAAGTATTATCCTTACTTCTTGTATAGAGCTTATCTGAATAGTTTTTCTTCTTATACTTTTCCTTTTGAGCCTTATGCTTTTTTGAGAATTTTTCTGTCATATCCTCTTTTATATGAAGATTATCTTCCACATCATAAGCTGATTCAAAATAATCGCTGTCCCTAAAATCATTGTCATACCTGTCGATGATACCGTCATTATCAAGGTCTTTGCCTAAAGGATCGTAGATTCGTCCGTCTTTCACATCGATATTATAGTCTGACTTTATTTCGGCATTTCCTTTGTTGTCATTTCCTTGACTGTTATTTATCTTAACAGATTTTCTATGCCTTGCATTTTTCTTGGAACTTCCCTGAGTAAGCTCATTCTTAGAAATTCTCTTGCTTATCTTTTCGTGTATCTTATCCTGAAATCTGTCTTTGTCATGAATAATCTTTCCTCTGTAATCATCCCCATGCTTTAGCTTACTACTTTCGTCAATATCAAAACTATCTTTCCCTAAAAGTTTTGCTTCTTCCTTTATTTTTTGTCTTTCGGCAAAGTCTTTTTTCAGTTTTTTATTCATAAGCCTACCTCACTTCTTCGGGTTTCGTTGTCATCTTCTTATATAAAATGGTGTCTTTTGGGAACTTGTCGATAAATGGAACTATGGTATTTCCAAAGAACAACAGTCCCTCACCCTCATTGGAGTTGGTAACATATTTAAGCTGTGGTTTGGAGATTTTCAGTTTTCTTGCAAGTATTTCTCTATCTCCCGAAGCCTGATTGAGCATTAAGACAAAGTCCGTATTATCAAAGATGTTTTCTATCTCCTTACTCATGAGTAAGTCTTTGACATTTTGCGTGATACCTGTCGGGATACCTCCCCATTTACGAAATCTTTTCCATATTTCAACGGAATATGATGCAGTCTGCTCATCTTTTAAAAGCAGGTGGAACTCGTCTATATAGTATCTTGTTGCCTTATTTCCTCTATTTAAAGACACCTTATTCCACACCTGATCCTGTATCACAAGCATGCCTATTTTCTTTAACTGACTTCCAAGCTCTTTGATGTCAAAACAAAGCAGTTTCTTATTCAAATCCACATTTGACTGATGGTTAAATACATTAAGAGAGCCTGTTACATAAATCTCCATCTCTGTTGCCAGTTTCTTGCCGACTTTTTCTTCCTGATTTTTAAGCATATCGTATAAATCCTGAAGTATTGGCATATTTTCTTTTATAGGGTTGTCAAAATACTTCTCATAAATCTTAGGCAAGCACCTGTCTATTACAGACTTTTCTTCCGCAGTCAGTCCGCTTCCACCAACTACAAGTTCAAGCATACTCATTATGAAGTTTGCCTTGTCTTTAAGCGGTGCGTCCCCATCTCCGTAGTTCATATTTATATCAAGAGGATTGAGGTAGTCCTTTGACTTACTGCTGACTTTAATGACTTCCCCGTCAAACTGTCTTACAAGATTTCCGTACTCTCCTTCGGGATCGCAGATAATGACATCATCATCAGTTACAATAATAGCATTAGCCATTTCTCTTTTCGCTGAAAATGACTTACCGCTACCCGGTGTACCAAGTATCAAACCGTTCGGATTTTTGAGCCTTTTCCTGTCTGCCATAATCAGATTATGACTGAGGGCATTTAATCCGTAATACAAACTGTTGCTTGAGTTGATGAAAAGTTCTTCCGTTGTAAAGGGCATAAAGACTGCCGTAGATGAGGAAGTAAGTCCTCTGTTAATCTCAAGCTTATTTACTCCAAGAGGAAGCACACTTACAAGTCCCTGTTCCTGTGTGTGGTCAAGCCTTTTTATCTTACAGTTATGCTTATTGGCAATGGAGCTTATCTGTGCAATAGAGTTTTCAAGTTTTTGTATTGTCCTTGCAAAATTCATAAAGACAATGGTTACAACAAACATTCTCTCATCTCTTGTCTGCAAGTCTTTTAACAGGCTTTTTACATCTTCCCCATAGGTGATTAAGTCTGACGGTAAGATGTCCATATCATAACCCGATCTTACCGCCTTCTTATTTTCCTCAATTCGCATCTTATCAATATCGGTATTTTTCCTTTTTACCATCTTAATGGCTTCGCTCTGTTCTATCGCCCTGATATGAAACGAGATATTGATGTTATCATCAATATCTAAAAACTCTGAAAGCATACGGTCTGAAAGCTCACTTGCAAGGATTTGAAAATGGCTTGTTGCTCCGATGAATTTACCGAACTTAAAGTATCTACTCGGTGTAAAGTTGAATTCATCAGGTGTAATATATGTCTTTGTACTTTCTTTTCTTTGCAAGTCCTTATATGAAAAGTAAAATGTCCTACTTGGATTTAATATATCGTGAAGAATCTTTAACCTTTCTTCGCCGGTAAGGCTTTCCGCCCTTACTCCCATATTTTTAAGATTGGATAAGATGTCTATCTCCAGTCTTTCAAGTTTTGAGATTGCCTGCTCCATATTGTCCGCCTCTACTGTAAATGTTACATACTTTGATTTTTTCAGTCCGTTATTTCCCTTTACTATCTGGCTTTTTAGCATTTCTCTAAACTCTAATCGTATATCGTCAAAGCCGTCCTTTTTATCCGGTATTTGTATTGCCGACTGCATTTCTTCATTTCTTCCAAGCTGATTGATATATGAAAGCTCGATACTTACACTCGGATCAAAGGAGTTTAGAAAGTTTGCAAACTGGTTAAAAATCAAGTCCCTATCTTCATCTAAGGCAAGCTGGTAGTTAATGTCCTCAAAGACGATACTTTTATTAAAGTACCTTTCATCTGTTTGGCATATACCGCTTTTTAACATTCTAAGATAGGGAATGGTATCTTCTACGGTATAGCGTTTTTGCTCTTTCTTAAAAATAAGGTCAAGTAGGCTTCCATCTTTTTTAATCTTTCCCTTATTTTGCTTTAAGTCCTTTTTTTGACTTTTCAGTGCCTTTTTGTTTCTTTCTAACTTTATCTGCTGAATTTTTCTTTTGCTGTTCAAGGTAAACCTCCTTTCTCACACGCTTCATAGGCTGATAAAACTTGTGTAAATAGATATGCTTAAAATACTTTTCAAAGGGCAGTCCGTCTTTTTCAAAAAGAGTTGCGAAAAATATAGGAAGCGTTGATACAATAAGAAGTATGACTGCTATATCATTTGGTACAAATTTCCTTGTAAAGATATATACGGGGATTCCTATCAGTCCTGCAACGCTGAATCCTATGAGCTGTCTTTTGGTAAGATTAAAAGCAACTTTTGTTTTAACTTTATTTAAATCTTTTGGGATGGGTACATACGCCATAAGCTACCTCCCATCTTCCTTTATTCTCAAAAGTTCCTCTATATGTCCATATACGCTTGAAACTTCGTCCCTTACTTCTTCGATTTCTCTTTCCATCTCATTATTTTTCTCACTTTGAAACATCAAAATGGAATTGCTGTCTCTTTTGACAGTATCAATCTTTTTCTCCAGTCTGCTTAGTTTTCTCCTGTTTAGTGCAGTAAAAGCTACTGCAAATCCTGCAAGGAAAACTTCCACAGATAAAAAGAGTCTTTCTTTATTTTCTGTTGTTTTCATCTTATCCTCCTTAATGCGAGTTCATCACGCTTTTTGCAAGTGTTCCGCTCTTTAACATCATCAGTCCCAGTAATACGGCATATCCGAGTACCATAAATATGCTCGTGTGTATGTCCGTAAAGTTTATCGTTTTAACCAATACTGCATAAATTCCAAGACAAACCATTAGAATCAATCCCTGAAGCCCTAAAGCAAACAGTCCTTTGATGTAGTTTGTTCCTATCTGCCCCCATTCTTTGTTTCCCATCGTCGCAAAAGGAATGGCTGAAACAGATGAGTACACATAGATTTCAAACATTCTTCCATAAACTACAAGCATAATCACGATGGATATTGCCTGTATTGCAACTTTTACAAGTGAGATTTCAAACAGAATCATTAAAAGCTCACCCAGTCCTTTATCCTTTAGGGCATCCACCATCTGAACAATCTGATCTCCGGAAACGGTGGCAGAGGTGTTGATTACCCCTGCCGCCTTGTTTACCATACTTTGTGCAACATCAAAAACCGCCATTGAAAACTCAAAGGCATGAGATACTAACCATACAGCAATCCACATCTTGATGATGTATTTGAAAAACTCAAAGGTGTCCGTATCGTGCATATTGTTCTTTTGCATGACCATATTGATAAGCTCGATACAAAGGACTGCCGTTATTATTAGCCCTGCTATGGGAATAATAACGGAGTCATTAATATTTTTAATAAAGCTGAATACTTCTCCGTTCCACCCCATAGGTGTCTTTCCTACATCTGCTGCAACGCTGTTTACCTGATTGTTTATGTCAAGAAACATGGACTCTAAGTTTGCCTTGATACCTCCGAGCAGAAGTTCTCTGAAAAATTCTTCTATCTTATCGAAAATACCAAACATAGATTTCTCCTTACTTCAAAAGATTTGCAAGTAGCGGAATAAGCTTTAAGCCTATAAGAACAATACCTCCTCCAGCCATAAGCTGCTTTATACCTTGTGATTTTGCTCCGGGATTGTCATTACCGTACCCTTCCATCAGGTTGATAACTCCCCATGCACCAAGTCCTGCACCTACCGCCATAACTAATATTTTTAATACATCTACCGCCTGTGTAAAAAATTCCATTTTATTCTTCCTCCCTATTTTCTTTCTTCTCAATTTTGTTGTATGACTTTACTACAAAGTTTTTGTAAGTCTTACCGTCTTTTTCACGCTCTTTGAAATATCCAAAGATATGAATGAGATCGCCTTTTTCAAAGTCTTTTGCTGTTTCTGCCTTCTCGCCATAGGCTGCACAGTTGATGTACTCCTTGCCTTTCCCGTATTTTTTTACAAGAGTAAAGTTTGCAACTTCTACTGTTTCCTCATCTTTTTCAAAACTTGAAAAAGTAGGCTCTGCAACCAAGTTGGCATTGATGTTAATCATTTCCTGCTTCATTTGTCTTTATCTCCTTTTTCTTTTCAATAAAAAAACGACTGAAAGTTTTATTTTCCAATCGCTTCACAACCTCGATATTAAATTTTTCCTGCCTGTTAAGTGGGATTTCTTATCCTTATCATCTTTCCTCCTGCTTTTTACATGAAAAAAGCAGCAAATCTATTTTTAGACTTACTGCTTATCATCACTGTTATTTACTTGTTTTTCTTCTTTTATCTTTTCTATCTTCTTCGTGTCTACAAAGTGAGTAGCATACCATTTTTCAATATCTTCAGAACCACTTTTGCTAAACCGTAGTTTAATAACCGGCTTTTTCCCTTGCCCGTTCTTTTTCTTAACCGCCCATTTCTTATATACACAAAACGACGGTTTTAGATTTCCTTTCTTTGCATATACCCTCATTTCATGCAGTATTGTAGACAATTTTTTAAGATTGACCTTGCATACTTTTTCCAAATACAAAACTTTTCCATTTCTCCAAAGTTCATAGTCGGTCTTTGAAAGTATTTCCAAATCCATAAGCACATCTACTGCTGTTGCATATCCTTTTCTTTTTAATTGGTGATACATAGATGAATGAACTTTTCCTATCAGTTCTTTATCGTTCAATAATGTTTCCTCCTTGTGTATTTCTCTTTGATTATTATACCAAATGCAAATAATATCTAACAGCTATAACTTCATAATAACCGTATTCTTATTTAGTTTAGCCTTGCCCCTTCTTTTCATATAGCTTTCTATATCAAACAGGTTCTTTTTATCATAATCCTCAAGTAGCTTATAGTTCTTGTGCTTTGTAATATCAAATTTATCCGATAGGAAAGGGCGAACACCACGAAGTTGAAAGATACATTTACTGCCGTCCATTACTGTTATTTCGTCCTGACTCATCAGCTCTTTCCCCGTCTTTTGATAATTTAATCCGAAACTCTTTTGATTGCTCCTTGTTTCAGAAGTATTATATAGGTCTATGGTTTCCTTACCAAGCGTTTCTGATAGCTCTTTTAGAGTTGTTTTCTCTTTTCCGCCTAAAAATAGGGTACTATCACAATTACCTACAATTGTATCGGCGTTATCCTTGTAGATTGCCTTTAGCTGAGATTGTGCTTGAAGTATTATACTTGCTGAAATCTCTCTACTTCTGATGGTTGCAATCAGCTTCTCAAACTTTGGAATTAAGCCGATATTTGCAAATTCGTCAAGCAGGCATCGCACATGGACAGGAAGCCTGCCACCATATACATCATCCGCTTTATCACATAAAAGATTAAATAACTGCGAGTACATAATGGACACTACAAAGTTAAAAGTATCATCGGTATCGGATATAATAACAAAGAGGGCAGTCTTTCTATCACCAAGAGTATCCAGTTCCAATTCATCTTCTTGCATCAAGTCCCTAAGTTCCTGAATGTCAAATGGAGCAAGCCTTGCACCGCAGCTTATAAGGATAGATTTCGCAGTTTTTCCCGCAGCCAATTTGTACTTCTTATATTGTTTCACCGCAAAATGTGTAGGCTCTTTCTTTTCTAATGCTTCAAAGAGTCTGTCTATCGGATTCATATAGGTTTCATCATCTTCTCTGACTTCTGAAGCGTCTATCATATCAAGGAGAGTAGCGAAGTTCTTTTCTTCCTTTGGAGCTTCATAGAAGATATATCCGATAAGTGCTGTATAGTAGAGTTTCTCGGCTTTTACCCAAAAATCCTCACCTACTTTTTCGCCCTCTCCTTTCGTGTTTGCTATGATTGTCTGCACCAATTTCAGAATGTCTTTCTCAGAACGGATATAGGCAAATGGATTGTATTTCATGCTTTTTTTGAAGTTGATGGTATTTAAAATTTTTATCTCATATCCGTTATCTTCAAGCATTTTGCCACACTCAAGGACTATCGTTCCTTTGGGATCAGTTACACAATAGCTACTGTGCATTTGCATAAGGTTGGGTTTTACAAAAAATCGAGTCTTACCACTTCCTGATCCTCCTATCACAAGTACATTCTTATTTCTTGCATACTTTGGATTTTTAGGTCTGCCGTTCATTGTCAGTCTTTCGGTTTGAGTAAGCAAGATATTGTTTTGAAACTTTTCATCCATATATGGCTCGATATCTTTTTTATTTCCCCATCTTGCCGAGCCGTACTCTCTGCCTTGCCTAAACTTCTTGGCATTCTTTCCTTTGGTATAGACAATAAATTTAATTAAGGCTGCTACTCCAACTCCTACCAGTATATCAATAAGATGTATGCTTGGGATAAAACTCATTGTATTAAGCTCAAGTATTCCTTGAAATATCCTGTCAATCACATCTCCGCCAGTATAGCTTCTCACATGATGAGAAAAGATATTGCCTAAATAGAAAAATGCAAGATAGGGAATGTTCTGCTTTAGAAACTTTGCCTTATCCTGCACCTTGAATAAGCCTTTGATGTCTTTTAATATCTTATTTATCACGAGTCTTTTCACCTCCAATCAAGAGTAAAAGAAAGTGTCTTCCTTTAGGTGTTATAAAGGTTTGAATGCCCACTGCATCATTATCGTTTCTACACCATTCCTTTACTTCAAAATATCCCTTATTGTTCTTAGCATAGGGTAGAAGTCTGTTTTTCTTATCTCTGTAAATGAGTTCCTTCTCTAAGAGGAATTGAATAAATACCTTTTGTGGGATATGAAGCTCTTTTGCTGTGTTTCTAAAGTTGGTTAGCAGATTGTTATTCACCAGTTCATCAAAATACTTGGCTTTCGGCTCTAAATCTTCTATGATTTTTTCTTTTTCAGCAATCAGGTGATTGGCAAGGAGTACCGCATTTGCCAATATTTCTTCATTGCTCATTTTTTCTTGATTTTTGATATATCCTCCATTCTTACGAATACTCGGCAATACCTCTGTGGTGATCCACTTCTTAAATTCCTTTGCCTGTGGTAGCTTTGAAGATAGGATCAGAGAATATAATCCTGACTCGTTGATAGATACCATACTTCTTCTTTGCCTGCCGTCGTGAAACACGACATCAGCTTTATCATCTATATCCACATGTCTTACCAAAGCATCTCTCGTGTTTGAATAGCCAAGCTTTTCAGCTACTTCTTTTCCGATAAAGAAAAACTCACCGTCTTTTTCCATTACAGTGAGTTTCCCGAATTCCATATTTTCAAATGTTATTAAGTTGCTCATAAGCTCTGCTCCTTTTGTTTATTCTTAACTTTATCCTTAGAAACAGTATTTTTTGCCATCTCCTTAAACTTCTCAATATTTTTGTGAATGGACTCTTTCCTCTCAGCCTTTCTTTCTGATGTTGCAAGGGCATTTTTAAAGGCTTTCTCCATCATTTTCATATCTTTGGCTTGGAAAAATACGGAGTATTTGCCTGTTTCTTTATCTTTCATTACCGAAAACTTAACACCATATTTGTTAAGCTCTTTTTTCAGTTCTTTCAGTTCCGCTTCTTCTACCGGTATTTCTTCCAGTTGCCCTTTTTTCGCCATATCCTTGAGCTTGACTTCATTTCCGTTTACTTTAACGAGCTTTTCAAGTCCTCCCAGTTTCTCTGCTTCTTTTATCAGTTTTTTCAACAGATTTAAAAGAAGTTTTCCTGTTACTTTAGCAGCCTTAACTTCAAGGCTTAATGTCTTTCTTGCAATTTCTTCGTTAACCACATTCAATATCCTCCTCTCATATCATAACTTACAAGGGCAGAGTAGTGTGCATCTATCCCGCTTGGTGCATTATATGCTGCTGTTAGGACAAATGCTCTGATATTCCTAATCTTGTATTCATTTTCCTTAATAACATCTGACAAATACTCTAAATGCTCTGATCTAAGTTTTCTAAATCTTTCTTTTACTATATGTGCCGGAAGCTTCGTTTGATTGATTGTAACAAACTCTCTATCATCAAGTATCATAATATCTGCCAGTATCTTTAATATCTCATCAAAGTCTTTAACTATAAATTTATTGCCCAACTCAAGATGTTCATAATAGCCTGTCTGTGTTCTTAACTCATCTAAATATTTCTGATATATATTTTTGTTTTCTATTTCCGCCTCTCCATCCATCCTTTTTCTTGGTTCTGAATACTCGGCATCTATGATGGAATGATGGGTGGAATTATATGATGAAATATCTGTAGTAATCTTTGATGAATTATTTGTAGTAATCTCTGGTAATGGTTGGGGCATATTGCCATTTTGCATTGGCAGATTTTGCTCTGTTGCATCGGTGCAATCTGCACTTGTGCATTGGTGGATTTTGCACTTTTCCATTGGTGCATTTTGCCCTAATGCATTAGGCACAGCTTTTTCTAAGGCTTGTAATTCTTCTTTTTTCTTTTTGTTCTCAATTTCAGCATAAAGTTCCTCCAGCTTTTCGGTATTTATGGTGTACCATTTTGTTTTATCTCTTGGATCTTTATTGTAGTTCCCTACGAGTAGAAAACCTGCCTTTTCCAACTTCGCAAAGGTTCTTTTTACAGTATCGAAACTCATATAGTCAAAATCTTTTTCCTGCCATGCTCTTATTGAGTTATATGTCCAATATCTTCCGTCATAGAAGTTATTGCCGGATTTCTTATTTATTTCTATCCAATAGTTTATTTGTTGTAAGATAAGAGCTTCGTTTAAACCTATTTCCCTTGCCAATGTCTTATTTGCAACGATAGGTTGTTCATCAAATAAATACATACTCATCTAAAAGCTCTCCTTTCCATGATATTTTTCCACTAAAAAAGACGATAGTTTTTATCTATCGCCCTTGGTAACCATTTTTATAAAATTTTTTATATTGATTTTATGGCTTCATTGATTCCTTGTATAAAAGCTATAATTACAGCTCCAATCATCGGTATTCCGTAAGGACTTAGCAGAAATCCGAGTATGAGTGCTTCTATTGCTGCTCTTGTGTTGTGCAACATAAAGAACGAGCCTATTGCCGCAAATACACACATCAGCATTAGCAGATACAGTAACGCTGTTCCTATGCTTAGTAAGAATGTTAAAAATGCAGTAAGAATACTTAACAGCAGGCTGATCGGAAATAAAATTATTTTTAATATCCATCTCATTTATTCTCCACCGCCTTTGCTAATGGAATAACTGACATAATGGCTTGAAATATTCTTTTACATATCATAAAAGCCTCCTTTTCGATATTTTGTTTGATTTTAAAAATAGGGATACAGTGCTGAAAGCTCCTATTTATCAAGCTTTTTCCTCTGTATCCCTATTATATCTCAAGCCCACTTTGTATGCGATAAACTATTATGTTTATTTGCCATAATTAAAATCATCCTTTCTTTATTTTAGTGCTTAAACTACTCTTATTTTATCAAGAAAGGATGATTTTTCAATTGTTTAACTCTTTTCTCGCACCCGCATAGCGGGTGTTTTATTGTTTCGGAGACTTCGCCTCCTCAACTGGCTAAAGCCATTAATTAAAGCGACATTACAAAATTTATTTATAAAAAATTCAATATTTTGTAATGCCGCTTATTTATATAGATTTTTATATTTTATTATTTAACTTCTATATCAAGAATTACAACTTCTTCAACTGGTTTATCTTGTGCTCCAGTTTTTACAGCAGCAATCTTTTCTAATGTTTTTGCTCCTGCAATTAGATGTCCGAATACTGTATGTCGATGATCTAGGTGAGGCGTACCACCTAGTTCGGCATAACCTTTAACAGCTTCTTCCGGCCAACCACCTTTTTCTAGTGCATCTAGTGTTCTAGCATCCAAATGATTATTTTGAACAATAAAAAATTGACTTCCGTTCGTATTTGGTCCGGCATTTGCCATGCTTAACGCCCCATAGAAATGGAAATAGTCCATAGAAAATTCGTCTTCAAAACTATCTCCCCAAATAGATTCTCCTCCCATTCCTGTTCCGGTAGGATCTCCACCTTGAATCATAAAATCTTTAATAATACGATGAAAAATAATTCCGTTATAATAACCATTTTTAGCATGAGTTATAAAGTTTTCTACTGTTTTAGGTATATCTTTTTCAAAAAGTTTAAATGTCATATCTCCATGCGTTGTTTTTATTGTTACTTGAATTTCTCCGTTTAGTATTTCTTTTGTTAATTGTGGTAACATATATTTCCTCCTTATAAGTGTGAAAGGAGAAATATATTCTCCCTCCATCTTTTTTATATTATCTATTCTGATATTATGCGTTTTTTTCAATTAATCTTTCAGTAATTTCTTTTAAGATATTCTCTTTAAAGTCTGCAAGACTTTCTTCTTTTTGATTTTGAGAGCCGAAAATCCTTACATTAACCGCTTTACTTTCTACTTCTTTATCTCCTATAACTAAAGTATACGGAATTTTTTTACTTGCCGCTTCACGAATTTTATAACCCAGTTTTTCGTTTCTATCATCAATAGCAACTTTAACACCTGATTTTTTAAGCTCTAACATGATTTCTTTTGCATAGTCATAATGGTAATCATTATTTACCGGTATAATACGTACCTGATTAGGTGCCAACCATGTTGGTAAATCTCCCTTGTATTCTTCTAATAAGAACGCAACCATACGTTCCATAGTTGACACAATTCCACGATGGATCACTACCGGGCGATGTGCTTTTCCATCTTCTCCGATATATTCCAATTCGAAACGTTCCGGCAACAAGAAATCTAACTGAATGGTAGATAATGTTTCTTGTTTCCCAATTGCAGTTTCTACTTGAACGTCTAATTTTGGCCCGTAAAATGCAGCTTCTCCTTCTGCTTCAACATATTCTAAACCAAGTTCGTCAGCAGTTTCTTTTAACATTTGTTGAGCATTATTCCACATTTCATCATCATTGAAATATTTCTCCGTATTTTCAGGATCTCTATATGATAGACGGTAGCTAAAGTTTTTAATACCTAAATCTTTATATGCTTCTTCGATTAATCCCACTGTTAATTTAAACTCATCTTTAAGTTGATCCGGACGAACAAAAATATGAGCATCATTTAAAGTCATACCACGAACTCGTTGTAACCCGCTTACCGCACCGCTGGCTTCATAACGGTGCATCATTCCCAATTCAGCAATACGAATCGGCAATTCACGGTATGAATGTTTTTCATTTTTATACACCATCATGTGATGCGGGCAATTCATCGGGCGAAGTACCATTGTTTCATGATCCATTTCCATCGGTGGAAACATATCCTCTTGATAATGCTCCCAGTGTCCACTGGTAATGTATAACTCTTTTGAACCCATAATCGGAGTATATACGTGATCATAACCAAGTTCCACTTCTTTATCTACAATGTAACGTTCGATTGTACGGCGTATAGTTGCTCCGTTTGGCAACCATAGCGGCAACCCTGCTCCAACTTTTTGACTTGTTGTAAAAATTCCTAATTCTTTTCCTAATTTTCTGTGATCACGTTCACGTGCTTCTTGTAGTCTTACTAAATGTTGTTCTAAATATTTTTTTGTAAAGTACGCAGTTCCATAGATACGTTGTAACATTTTGTTATCACTGTTACCTCTCCAATATGCCCCTGCTACTGATAACAATTTAAATTCTTTTATTTTGGCTGTTGAACTAACATGTCCTCCACGGCAAAGATCAATAAAATCACCTTGAGTATATACAGTAATTACTTCATCTTCAGGTAAATCGTTAATTAATTCAACTTTATACGGATCTTCTTTGAAAATTTTCAACGCTTCATCACGACTTACTTTACGTCCCTCAATTGCTAAGTTTTCACTAATAATTTTCTTAGCTTCTTTTTCAATATTTTTAAAATCTTCCTCCGTTACTTTATAATCAATATCAAAGTCATAATAGAAACCTCCATCAATAGCCGGTCCAACACCAAAGTGTACATCCTTACCATATAATCTTCTCAACGCTTGCGCAAGGACATGAGCACTTGAATGGCGAAGTACATACAAACTATCTTTATCTTCGTCATCTGCAACGATTAACTTAATATGTCCACTATGCGTAATAGGTTCATTTACTTCTATATATTCATCATCTAATTTTGCTGAGATAACTTTTTTCTTTAAACTTATACTAATACTTTCCGCTATTTCTAACGGTGTTTTATTATCATACTCTCTTTCGCTTCCATCCGGAAAAATTAACTTAACCATTGTTGTATCTCCTTATAACTTTCTTTGCTTAGTATAAAATAAAAATCCCTTCCTAGTCCAAGACTAAGAAGGGACGAACTAATTTCGTGGTACCACCCAATTTTGAAGCAATATACTTCCTCATTAATTGTGATTAAAGCTCACAGCACTTATACCATTACTTTAGGTAGTAACATATAGAACTCATGAGTATTTACAGCTCCATACTCTCTCTGAAATAAGCTCTCTATATATCGTGTCCTAAGCATATTTTTATTTAATAAGTTTATTCTAACACAACAAAATTTTATTTTCAAGTGGTCTTTTAAAAATAATTTGTTAATTTTGTAGTGTTACAATAGATGTGAGACATATAATAAAAAAAAGAAGAGTAAATCCTGTATAATGAAGTTACACCAAATCAAAAAAAGGAATTTACTCTTATGAAAACTATTATAACAGAAAATATAGAAAAAACACAACGATATATACCTCATACTTTACAAACAAGAATAGCTGCAGTTAAAACTTATAGAAATGGTAACTCTATTCGTTTTGTTTGTAGGCGCTATAAAATATCAAAAGCCTCTCTTTTGCGTTGGAATAAAAAATATGACGGTACTAAAGAGTCTCTTATAGATAAGTCTCATAGACCTCATTCCATTCACCCTAACGCCCATACAGTTGAAGAATTGTCTTGGATTAAAAATCTTATTAAACGTAATCCTAATATTTCTATGATTGAATTATATGCTAAACTTAAATTCAACAAAGGTTATAAAAGACATCCTTGTTCTTTATTTAGAGTGCTTAGAAAATTAGGTTTTTATAAAGATACTAAGAAAAAAGTAATTCCTTATAAACCTAAACCCTATAATACACCTACTGAAATTGGTAAAAAATGGCAACTTGATGTGAAATATGTTCCTAAACGTTGTTATGTAGGAGAAATTCCTGATAAATTTTATCAATATACTATCATTGATGAAGCTACTAGGGAAAGATTTATTTTCCCTTTTAAAGAACAATCATCATACTCTACTGTTCAATTTGTTAAAATGGCTATTGATTATTTTGGGTATAAACCCAAGATAATTCAAACTGATAATGGTTTTGAATTTACACATTTTAAAGATACTAAACGAATACACCCTTTTGATGTATTGTGTAATAATCTTGGCATTAAACATCAACTTATTAGACCTAGAACTCCTAGACATAACGGTAAGGTTGAACGTAGTCATAGAAATGATAATGAACGTTTTTACAGGCGTTTATCTTTCTTTTCGTATGATGATCTTATATCTCAGATGAAAAAGTATCTATATCGCTCTAACCGTCTTCCTATGCAGACTTTAAATTGGCTTTCTCCTGTTGAAAAAAGAAAAGAGTTACGGAAAGAGTCTATAAAAATATGCCGGCTTTAATTCCTTGTTAGATAATAGATTTCACAACTTATTTGTCAAGGACAAGGGCTACGCCTTTTTCAAATCCTTGACAAATAAGTTTTAGAAATCTGAAATGTTCTCTAAGGAATTAAAGCTGGCAAATCTAATCAAATAATGTAATTTACGTCGGGGGCTTCATACGGTTTACATAGAAGCTAGCTTCTATGTAATTCTATTATATCCGGTATTTATTTTTTACTTTTTTTGTCTCACATCATTTACAAATGTACAGTCTTTTAAAAATAATTTGTTAATTTTCCTATAATTTTTATCTTAAAACTAAATATGTTCCAAAATAATTTTTCTCACTTCATTTAATGCCTCAATACTTGACCTTGTTCTTATCAATTCTCTACTACCGGTAAATATCTTTTCAAAGACTTTTACTTCACCCTTATAATATACAGCAATATAAACCAATCCGACAGGTTTATTTGTATCATCACTCTTAGGTCCCGCTATTCCCGTAGTAGCAACAGCAACATCACTATTTAATCTTCTTGAAACCCCTATTACCATTTCTTTAGCGGTTTGTTCACTAACTGCCCCAAATTGATTTAATGTTTCTTCCCTAACTCCTAAAGCATGAATTTTAGATTTGTTAGAGTAGCAAACTATTCCTTCCAGTAAAGAAACGGAAATTCCTCCTTTTTCTACCAGCATAGATGAAAGTTGACCGCCTGTTAATGATTCTGCTACAGAGATAGTCAATTTATTTTCTATTAATAAATTAGCAACAACATTATGTAATTCTGTTTGTGTCTCAGAAATATTATCATCACCAATTAGATATATATATTCACCAACTATTTTTTCAATTTCTAAAATTTTATCATTGATTAATTTATCGCATAGTTCAACGGTATCATCACTTGCGGTTACACGCAATAAAACTTCTCCTGTTTTTGCATATAAAGCTAGTGTTGGATTAGTTTGATTATCCATTAAGTGTTTTATCTTCGTTTCCAATAACGACTCACCTATTCCGTAAAATCTAATATATTTAGAAATAAATTTTTTAGAGCTGAAACGTTCTAAATATGGTCGAACGCTTTTTTTAAACATATCTTTCATTTCACGTGGAGGTCCCGGCATTAAAATAATTCGTTTATTTCCTTCTTCTATAATAATTCCCGGGGCTGTTCCGCAAAAATTTTCTAATACTATTGCACCGTTTGGTATCATAGCTTGTTTCTTATTATTATCGGTAATTAAATTTCGACCGGAGCGTGTAAGTCGCTCTAATATTTTTGCCCACGAATATTCATGAAAATAAAAATCACGATTAAAATACTCGGCGGCACATTCCTTTGTAATGTCATCATCGGTAGGACCTAAACCACCCGTTATAATTACAGTATCATTTTCACAAAAGGCTGTGCTTAATGTTTGTAATAAACGATCACGATTATCCCCTACTGTTGTTTGACGATAAACATCTATTCCGAGCGTTGCCAATTCTTTCGATAAATATGCCGTATTGGTATTTACTATATCTCCAAGTAATATTTCAGTCCCTACAGAAACTAATTCTACTCTCATAATTTCTCCTTTCATATCTTGCTATTTTACTATTATTTTTATTTTACACCAAAGACTAATAAAAATAAAGACTGCACCATGTACAATCTTTATTTTTATTATTTATTTTGCATTCTTCTACCTTTTTTATCAAAGAATTTTTTATCATAATTCTTTTCAGTTTTTGGTTTTCTATTTCTGTCTGAACGTGATCTTCTATTATTATTTCTTGAAGAATATTTTTTCTTCTTATCCTGTTTTCGTGGTAACGGTTTTTCAAATGATAACTCAATATCCACTTCTTTTTTATCGTTGATTATTTTACTTAATAAAATAGTTATTATTTTTTCCGCATTACTCTGTGCTAATAATTTATTGGCAAGACTGTTAAACTCAACATGATTTTTATCAATTTCTGAAACTACTTCTGCAAACATTTTATTATATCTGGCATGTTTTACTTCATCGTTTGTATAAGGACGTAGCATTTTCATTCGCTGCCCACGATCGTTTTCAATATCTCTCAAATAAGGCATTTCTATCGGATTTAAAAACGTTATGGCAACTCCGGATTTTCCGGCTCTTCCGGTTCTCCCAATTCTATGAGTATAACTTTCTACATCTTGTGGAATATCAAAATTATACACATGCGTTACATCACTAATATCTATCCCACGTGCAGCAACATCAGTAGCTACTAAAATCTGCAATGAATTATTTTTAAATTTACGTAATATTTCTAAACGTTTAGATTGAGTAATATCACCATGTAACCCTTCCGCTAAATAACCTTTTGTTATTAAAGCACTTGATAATTCATCAACGCGACGTTTTGTTCTTCCAAAAACAATTGCTAAGTTTGGATTTTGAACATCTAAAAAACCTATCAATGCATCCAGTTTTTCGTTTTCTCTTGCAATTGTTGCAAATTCTGTAATATCAGGATTTAAGTCTTCATCACTCATAGTTTTTATTAACTTATACTCTGTCATAAAATCTTTGGACAATTCCATTATTGTTTTAGGCATTGTTGCTGAAAATAACAACGTTTGATGTTTTGTTGTTATCTTTGACAAAATATATCTCACATCATCAATAAATCCCATATTAAGCATTTCATCTGCTTCATCTAAAACTAAATGATTAAGCTTTTCTAATTTTAATGTTCTTCTGTTAATATGATCTATTATTCTACCGGGCGTTCCTACAACTATTTGCGGTCGTCGTTTAAGTTCTTGTATTTGTCTTTCAATACTGGTTCCACCAAAAATTATACTAACTTTCAACCCTTTGTCTTTTGACATAAATCTAAGTTGCTCTCCCACCTGTTGAGCAAGTTCTCTTGTTGGTGCCAATATTAAAGATTGCAATTCGTCCGTTTTTCTCACAATATCCACTATAGGTATTCCGAAAGCTCCTGTTTTACCTGAACCGGTTTGTGCTTGGGCAAGTACATCAATTCCTGAAAAAACATAAGGAATGGTTTCTTTTTGAATACCTGTAGGAGTTGTAAAATTCATATTTGTTAATGAGTTAACTGTTGCTTTACTGACTCCCAATTCTTCAAATGTTGTCATTTAATTCTCCTTTATCATTCTTTACATAATCCTATTTTTATATAACCTAGCTATTATAACATATTTAAAACTGTAAGTACATTATTAAAGTATTATAAACTTAATAAAATGTAGTGTTACAATAGATGTGAGACATATAATAAAAAAAAGAAGAGTAAATCCTGTATAATGAAGTTACCTACAAATCAAAAAAAGGAATTTAGTCTTATGAAAACTATTATAACAGAAAATATAGAAAAAACACAACGATATATACCTCATACTTTACAAACAAGAATAGCTGCAGTTAAAACTTATAGAAATGGTAACTCTATTCGTTTTGTTTGTAGGCGCTATAAAATATCAAAAGCCTCTCTTTTGCGTTGGAATAAAAAATATGACGGTACTAAAGAGTCTCTTATAGATAAGTCTCATAGACCTCATTCCATTCACCCTAACGCCCATACAGTTGAAGAATTGTCTTGGATTAAAAATCTTATTAAACGTAATCCTAATATTTCTATGATTGAATTATATGCTAAACTTAAATTCAACAAAGGTTATAAAAGACATCCTTGTTCTTTATTTAGAGTGCTTAGAAAATTAGGCTTTTATAAAGATACTAAGAAAAAAGTAATTCCTTATAAACCTAAACCTTATGACACACCTACTGAAATTGGTAAAAAATGGCAACTTGATGTGAAATATGTTCCTAAACGTTGTTATGTAGGAGAAATTCCTGATAAATTTTATCAATATACTATTATTGATGAAGCTACTAGGGAAAGATTTATTTTCCCTTTTAAAGAACAATCATCATATTCTACTGTTCAATTTGTTAAAATGGCTATTGATTATTTTGGGTATAAACCCAAGATAATTCAAACTGATAATGGTTTTGAATTTACGCATTTTAAAGATACTAAACGAATACACCCTTTTGATGTATTGTGTAATAATCTTGGCATTAAACATCAACTTATTAGACCTAGAACTCCTAGACATAACGGTAAGGTTGAACGTAGTCATAGAAATGATAATGAACGTTTTTACAGGCATTTATCTTTCTTTTCGTATGATGATCTTATATCTCAGATGAAAAAGTATCTATATCGCTCTAACCGTCTTCCTATGCAGACTTTAAATTGGCTTTCTCCTGTTGAAAAAAGAAAAGAGCTACGGAAAGAGTCTATAAAAATATGCCGGCTTTAATTCCTTGTTAGATAATAGATTTCACAACTTATTTGTCAAGGACAAGGGCTACGCCTTTTTCAAATCCTTGACAAATAAGTTTTAGAAATCTGAAATGTTCTCTAAGGAATTAAAGCTGGCAAATCTAATCAAATAATGTAATTTACGTCGGGGGCTTCATACGGTTTACATAGAAGCTAGCTTCTATGTAATTCTATTATATCCGGTATTTATTTTTTACTTTTTTTGTCTCACATCATTTACAAATGTACA